>NZ_JBHJWQ010000014.1:0-132004 GCF_042266885.1 Streptomyces sp. NPDC056061
TTCGGGTGGTGGATTCGAGCGTCGTGATGAGCGTCCTCGTGGTCCGCGTCGTGAGGACGACCGTCGCGGCGGCGGGTTCCGGCGTGATGATCGCCAGGGCGGGTTCCGGCGCGATGACCGTCGTGAAGATGGTCGTGGTGGTGGGTTCCGTCGGGATGATCGTGACCGGGATCGGGATCGTGGTCCGCGTCGGGACGACGAGCGCGGTGGGTTCCGCGGTCCGCGTCGGGACGACGACCGTCGTGGCGGCGGTGGCCACCGCGGGCAGCGTGATGACCGCGGCGGCTACCGCGGGCGGGACGACAGAGGCGGGTACGGGCGTCGTGACGACCGTGACCGCGAGCCCGTCAAGCGGCTTCCCATCCCCGAGGACGTCACCGGGGACGAGATCGACAAGGACGTGCGGCAGGAGCTGATGAGCCTGCCGAAGACTCTGGCCGAGGACGTGGCCAGGAATCTCGTCATGGTGGCTCGCCTGATCGACGAGGACCCCGAGCAGGCGTACGCGTACTCCAGGATCGCTCTGAGGCTGGCCTCGCGGGTCGCTGCCGTGCGTGAGGCGGCCGGGTTCGCCGCGTACGCGACGCAGAAGTACTCGGAGGCTCTCGCGGAGTTCCGGGCGGCCAGGCGGATGACCGGTTCCGTGGAGCTGTGGCCCGTGATGGCCGACTGCGAGCGCGGACTCGGCCGACCCGAGCGGGCGCTGGCCATGGCCGGTGAGGCCGAGGTGCGGAAGCTGGACAAGGCGGGACAGGTCGAGATGCGCCTGGTGGCTGCGGGCGCCCGCCGGGACATGGGACAGCTCGACGCCGCCATCGTCACGCTGCAGAGTTCCGAACTCGCCTCGAACGCCGTGCACGCGTGGACACCGCGACTGCGGTACGCGTACGCGGACGCCCTGCTGGCGGCAGGGCGCGAGAACGAGGCACGGGAGTGGTTCGGCAAGGCCCTGGAGGCCGACAAGGACGGCGTCACGGACGCTTCGGACCGGCTCGCGGAGCTGGACGGGGTCGAGTTCGTGGACGCCCTCGTCGAGGAGGAGAACGGCGAGGGCGCGGCCGACGACGAGCAGGACGCCCCGGCCGGGCGTGAGGACACCGGCGACGACCGGCCGTCCGAGGCGTAACCGGCACAGCGCCTGAAGGGAGGAGGGGCGGCACCCGTGGGCGGTTTCTAGGGGTGCCGCCCCTCCTTTGCGTTTCGTGGCGCCGGTCAGTCGTCGGGGGCGAGGCTCCGCAGCACCAGCCCGGAGGCGGGTTTCGGGCCGAAGGAGGTCGACTTGCGGGGCATCGTGACGCCCTGACGGGCAAGCCCCCGGACGACTTCCTCGCGCACCGGATGCATCAGGACCGCTGTCGCGTCGTGCCGTTCGGCCTGTTCCACCGCGGCCGCCGCGTCGTGGATGTACGCGATGTGTTCCGGGGTGTCCGGGATGTGCCAGACCCGGTCCACCAGAGCCGCGTGCAGGACCGTCGCGTCGAGCCTCTGCCAGGAGGCCGGGCGGTCGGCGGGGATCGCGCTGCGCAACAGCGCGGAGTCGGGGCGGTCGACGAGATGGAAGCCGCCGTCGCCGGCGAGCAGGAAGGCATTGCCCTCGGTCGTCGCCTCGGCGAGCGCGTCCAGGGCCCTCGGGAGCGGGCCGTCGACGTCGCGGACGCGGAAGAGACCGGTCAGCGCGGCGAGCGCGGCGGTGACGGGGAGGCGGTGCAGCAGCCGGTGGATGGCACGGACCCGGAGCGGGTAGCGGGCCGTGTCGACGAGCAGGACCAGACCGAAGTCCCAGGGACCGGGTGCGGAGTGCTCCTGCTGGAGGCGGAGGTAGGTGGCCCAGCGGTGATGGCCGTCGGCGATGAGGGCCTGGTGATGGGCGAGATCCGCCTCGATCGTGGAACGGTCCGTGGGGTCCGTGACCGCCCAGAGCCGGTGGTGGAAGCCGTCCTCGGTGGTTGTGGCGAGAAGCGACGGACGGTCGACGGTGCGCTCGACGACGGCGGTCGCGCCCGATGCGGTGCCGTCGCCGCGATAGGTGAGCAGCAGCGGTTCGAGGTGGGCCGCGGTGGTGCGCATCAGATCGGCCCGGTCCTCGACGACGTGCGTCATCACGTCCTCGTGCGGCAGCACGATGCCGTCCGTGGGGGAGGAGAGCTCCAGCGCGCCGATGACACCGCGTTGCAGGATCTCCTCGTTCCGCTGCTCGTAGACGTAGAGCGTGGGCTCGGAATCGTGGGCGAGGACGCCCTCGGCCAGCCAGCGGTTCAGGGTCGCGGCGGCCTGCTTGTGGCGGGCCGTCGCCGTATCGGCCTGGGGCAGGATCAGCCGGACGATGTTGTGCGGGTCCGCCGACTCCAGGTGCTGCAGCCCGTCGGGACGCACGACGACGTCGTACGGCGGTGACGTCACCGCGGCGAGGCTGCCGACCCGCTCGGGGACGTAACGCAGTCCACGGAACGGGACCAGACGCAGTCCCCGGCCGGCCGGACCTGGTGTCTTCATTTCTGCATCGTATGTGCGCGGACGGGATACGCGATGATCGGGACAGAATCACGCATCGAGGAGCGCACAGAATGAGTCAGGCGAGCAGGACCAGGCCGAGCGGCAGCGACACCCCGCTGCACGAGGCGTACGACACGGCGCTGCTGGATCTCGACGGGGTGGTGTACGCGGGCGGTCACGCCATCGCCCACGCCGTCGACTCCCTGGGCGCGGCGAGGGCCGGCGGGATGCACCTCGCGTACGTGACCAACAACGCCCTGCGCACCCCGGCCGCGGTCGCCGGGCACCTGACCGGACTCGGGATTCCCGCCGAGCCGACCGATGTGATCACCTCCGCGCAGGCGGTGGCCCGGCTGATGGCCGACCAGCTGCCGTCCGGCGCGCGCGTGCTGGTGGTGGGGGGCGAGGGACTCCGTGTCGCGCTGCGGGAACGAGGTCTGGTGCCGGTGGAGTCGGCGGACGACGAACCGGCCGCGGTGGCACAGGGGTACGGCGGTCCGGACATGGCGTGGGGGCGGTTCGCGGAGGCCGCGTACGCGATCGCGCGCGGGGTGCCGTGGTTCGCGTCCAACACCGACCTGACGATTCCGAGCGCCCGCGGCATCGCGCCGGGGAACGGCGCCGCGGTGGAGGTCGTGCGCATCGCGACCGGGGCGGAGCCGCGGGTGGCCGGGAAGCCCCTGCCGCCGATGCACCGGGAGACGGTGCTGCGCACGGGAGCCGAGCGGCCGCTGGTCGTCGGGGACCGGCTGGACACGGACATCGAGGGCGCGTTCAACGGAGGTGTGGACTCCCTGCTGGTGCTCACCGGGGTGACGGACGCGGCACGACTGGTGGCCGCCGTACCCGAGCACCGGCCGACCTATGTCGGTGCCGACCTGCGGGGGCTGCTGACCGGGCAGCCCGAGGTGACACGGGCGGCGGACCGGTTCGCCTGCGGTGGCTGGTCCGCCTCGGTACGCGGCGACGGGCTGGTGCTGGACGGGGACGGCGACGCGCTCGACGGACTCCGGGCGCTCTGCGGTGCCGCATGGTCGTACGCCGGGGACGGCGCCTGCGGACTGGACACCGGGAAGGCGATCGCCCGGCTCGGGCTGTAGGGGGAAGGCCCGGCCCGGTGCGCCGCGGGTGCGGTTCGGCGCGGTCCTCGCGCGGCGTACCTGTTGCTACAACAGCGCCCTGAGCCTCAGCAGGTCACGGAACCCGGCCTCCAGGCGGACCCGGCCCGACCCCCACGCCCTTGCGAAGTTCAGCTCGCCGTCCACCATCGCCACCAGGTCGTCGCCGGTCATCGCGAGCCTGATCTCGGCCTTCTCCCGCGGCGGTCCGTCGGCCGTGTCCAGGACCTGGATCCGGCCATCCGCCAGCCGACCGGTGAAGGTGATGTCGAGGTCCCTGATGTGGCAGCTCAGCGAGCGGTCGAGAGCGGCCGCGCTGCGCACGTCGCCGTCCGCCCCCGCGAGGTTGTCGGAAAGTCTGTCGAGTGCGCTGCGGCACTCAGCCATGGTCGCCATCGTGACCGACGGTACCTCAGCCCTTCGCGGTAGCGTTTCCCGCATGAGCGACTCGATGCCGGGGCCCGGTGCGGCGGCCGGAACAGAGCCCGGAGGGGCAGCCGGTGAGGCGGCGGCGGCCCCGTTCGGCGAGGGCGGTGAGCAGGTCGCCGCGTCCGCTGTCGGCCCCGCCGACCCGGCGCCCCTCGGCATCACCCGCACCCCCACCGGCGACGCCGGGGTCGACGCACGACTCGAACGTCTCGCGGACGCCGACCACCTCCCGGCGGACGGACACGTCCAGGTGTACGAGGATGTACACCGTGGGCTGCGCTCCGCGCTGACCGCGCTGGACGCCGCACCCGCCCCCGCACCGGTACCCGCACCGATGCCTTCGTACGACCACAGGAGCTGAACCGAACGTGGC
This sequence comes from Streptomyces sp. NPDC056061, assembly GCF_042266885.1. Classification (NCBI taxonomy): domain Bacteria; kingdom Bacillati; phylum Actinomycetota; class Actinomycetes; order Kitasatosporales; family Streptomycetaceae; genus Streptomyces; species Streptomyces sp. NPDC056061. The sequence continues at coordinate 4,414 of NZ_JBHJWQ010000014.1, forward strand.
AGGAGTGGCACGTCGCCGCCTCGACGCCGAACTGGTACGCCGTGAACTCGCCCGCTCGCGCGAGCACGCGAGCCAACTGATCGCCGCCGGGCGGGTGACCGTCGGGGGCAACGTCGCGACCAAGGCCGCCACCCAGGTCGAGACCAGCGCGGCCGTCGTCGTGACCAAGGACGACAGCGACCCCGAGTACGTCTCGCGCGGCGGGCACAAGCTCGCGGGTGCCCTTGCCGCCTTCGTGCCCCTCGGGCTGGAGGTCGAGGGACGGCGGGCGCTGGACGCAGGTGCGTCGACCGGCGGGTTCACGGACGTGCTCCTGCGGGCCGGGGCCGGTCACGTCGTCGCCGTCGACGTCGGCTACGGGCAACTTGCCTGGTCGTTGCAGTCCGACGACCGGGTCACCGTCAAGGACCGCACCAACGTCCGGGAACTGACCTTGGAGGCCATCGACGGGAAACCGGTGGACCTGGTCGTCGGCGACCTGTCCTTCATCCCGCTGGGCCTCGTCCTGCCGGCCCTGGCACGCTGCGCCGCCCCCGGCGCCGACCTGGTCCTGATGGTCAAGCCGCAGTTCGAGGTAGGCAAGGAACGGCTCGGCAGCGGAGGCGTGGTACGCAGTCCCGAACTGCGCGCGGAGGCCGTGCGGGAGGTGGCACGCCGGGCCTGGGAACTCGGCCTCGGAGTGCAGGGGGTGACCGCGAGCCCGCTGCCGGGACCCGCGGGGAACGTCGAGTACTTTCTCTGGCTGCGGGCCGGAGCACCTGAACTGGATCCCGCGGATGTCGACCGTGCAGTGGCGGAGGGGCCTCGTTGACGACGAATGCGGCACGAACTGTCTTTCTCCTGGCACATACCGGCCGCCCGGCCGCGATCCGCAGCGCCGAACTCGTCGTACAGGGCCTGCTGCGCAGCGGCATCGGCGTCCGGGTGCTGGCCATCGAGGCCCCCGACCTGCCGTTGCCGCCGTCCGTCGAGACGGTCACCGACACCACCCCGGGGGCCGCGGACGGCTGCGAACTGCTGATCGTGCTCGGTGGGGACGGGACCCTGCTGCGCGGTGCCGAACTGTCCCGCGCCTCCGGGGTGCCGATGCTCGGTGTCAACCTCGGCCGGGTCGGATTCCTCGCCGAGGCCGAACGCGACGACCTGGACAAGGTCGTCGACCGGGTCGTCACCCGGGAGTACCAGGTCGAGGAACGCATGACCCTCGACGTCGTCGTGCGCAGCAACGGCGACGTCGTCCACACCGACTGGGCGCTCAACGAAGCCGCCGTGCAGAAGGTGTCGCCCGAGCGGATGCTGGAGGTGGTCCTGGAGATCGACGGCCGGCCGGTGACCGGGTTCGGCTGCGACGGGATCGTCTGCGCGACCCCGACCGGATCGACCGCCTACGCCTTCTCGGCGGGCGGGCCGGTCGTCTGGCCGGAGGTCGAGGCGCTGCTCATGGTGCCGATCAGCGCCCACGCGCTCTTCGCCAAGCCGCTGGTGACCTCGCCCGCCTCGGTGCTCGCCGTCGAGGTCCAGCAGCACGCCCCGCACGGGGTCCTGTGGTGCGACGGACGGCGGACCGTGGAGCTGCCCGCGGGCGCCCGGGTCGAGGTGCGGCGCGGGGCGGTGCCGGTGCGGCTGGCACGGCTGCACCACGCCTCGTTCACCGACCGCCTGGTGGCGAAATTCGCCCTGCCCGTCTCGGGGTGGCGGGGCGCCCCGCACTGACCGGCGGACATTCCCCCGGGGGCGGTACGGAACGCCGCGGGTGCACACGGGAGAGTGAACCGAGGGGGCGGGGCCCTTCGCGCATCGGGGCCCGGACCTCGTAAGGTCATGTCCGTGTTGGAGGAGATGCGGATACGGTCGCTCGGAGTCATCGACGACGCGGTGGTGGAGCTGTCACCCGGTTTCACCGCCGTGACCGGTGAGACCGGCGCGGGCAAGACCATGGTCGTCACCAGTCTGGGGCTGCTGCTCGGCGGGCGTGCCGATCCCGCCCTGGTACGGATCGGGTCCAGGGCCGCCGTCGTCGAGGGGCGGATCACGGTGTCCCCGGGCGATGCCGTGGCGACCCGCGCCGAGGAGGCCGGGGCCGAGTTCGACGACGGCGCGCTGCTGATCAGCCGTACCGTTTCCGCGGAGGGACGCTCCCGGGCGCACCTCGGCGGCAGATCCGTTCCGGTCGGGGTGCTCGCCGAGCTCGCCGACGAACTCGTCGCCGTGCACGGTCAGACCGACCAACAGGGCCTGCTCAAGCCCGCCCGGCAGCGGCAGGCCCTGGACCGTTACGCGGGCGACGGCGTCGCCGGGCCGCTGGCCGCGTACACCGTCGCGTACCGGCGGCTGCGGGCCGTGCTGACGGAGCTCGACGAGATCACCACGCGTGCCCGCGAACGTGCCCAGGAAGCGGATCTGCTGCGTTTCGGCCTCGACGAGATCGCCGCTGTCGAGCCCCGCGCGGGCGAGGACGGGGAGCTGGCGGCCGAGGCGGAGCGGCTCGGGCACGCGGAGGCTCTCGCCTCGGCCGCGTCGCTCGCGCACACCGCGCTCGTGGGCAATCCGGAGGACCCGGAGGGCGTCGACGCGACGACCGTCGTCGCGGCGGCCGGGCGTGCGCTGGACGCCGTGCGGGCCCATGACCCGGCTCTGGCGGGGCTCGCGGACCGGACCGGTGAGATCTCGATTCTGCTGGCCGATGTGGCGGGCGAACTCGCCGGATACGCAGACCAGTTGGACGCCGATCCGCTGCGGCTCGCCGCGGTGGAGGAGCGCCGCGCCGCCCTCACCGCGCTCACCCGCAAGTACGGCGAGGACATCACCGCCGTGCTCGCCTGGGCCGAGGAGGGGGCCGCCCGGCTCACCGAACTGGAGGGCGACGACGACCGGATCGGCGAGCTGACCACCGAGCGCGACGCCCTGCGCGCCGAACTCTCCGGACTGGGGCAGGCCCTGACCGACGCGCGGACCGAGGCGGCGGAGCGCTTCGCCGGGGCGGTGACCGAGGAGCTGGCCTCCCTCGCCATGCCGCACGCCCGGGTCTCGTTCGACATCCGGCAGACCGAGGCGGCGGACGAGGCGTCCGGCATCGAGGTCGGCGGTCGCGCCGTGGCCTACGGGCCGTCCGGCGCCGACGAGGTGGAGCTCCTGCTGGCCCCGCACCCCGGTGCCCAGCCGCGGCCGATCGCCAAGGGGGCATCGGGCGGTGAGCTGTCCCGGGTGATGCTGGCCGTCGAGGTGGTCTTCGCCGGTTCCGACCCCGTGCCGACATATCTCTTCGACGAGGTCGACGCGGGCGTCGGCGGCAAGGCCGCCGTCGAGGTCGGGCGGCGGCTGGCGAAGTTGGCCAGGTCCGCACAGGTCGTGGTCGTCACGCACCTGCCCCAGGTGGCGGCCTTCGCGGATCGGCAGCTGCTGGTCGAGAAGACGGTCGACGGGGCGGTGACGAGCAGCGGGGTCACGGTTCTGGAGGGCGAGGACCGGGTGCGCGAACTCTCCCGGATGCTCGCGGGCCAGGAGGACTCGCAGACGGCGCGGGCCCACGCGGAGGAGCTGCTGGCCGCCGCACGGGCGGACGGGTAGCACGGGTGTCGAAGGTCCCGCCCGGCCGGGGGCGTCCGGGCGGACGACGCTGCTTTCGGCACACGCCCCGGTACGGGTGGTGCGGTGGCCGGACGGACCACCGCACCGGCTCGCCGGGCGGTCCCGTGGCCGGGTCCGCCCGTGGCGCGGGCGGCGGCGTACCGGTCCGGTTTCGCGTGCGCGTGCCGGGGCGCGGATCGGTGAGGTGCCCACCGGACCGGGCGCCGGGAGGCCACCGCGGGCGGCCCGTAGTCTGGCCCGCATGGGAACAGCGTCGAGCAGGGCCGTGATGTCCGGCGCCGTCGCGGCCGTCGTCGCCTCGGGTGTGTACCGGGCGCTGCGTGCCCGGCCGCGTGGACGATGGCGGCGGACCAACTACGCGGGCCGCACCGTCGATCTGTACGCGGGACCGGCCACCGCCCTCGGCGCGGCGGCCGGTGCGGTCGCCCTCCCGTCGGCGACCCGGACCCGGTGCGCCGCCGCGCTCGCGGTGCTGGTGGCGGGAGGCTGCGGCCTGTACGACGATTTCGCCGGTGCCGACGACCCGCGTCGGGGGTTCCGCGCCCACCTCGGCGCTCTCCGGGACGGGGAGGTGACCAGTGGTGCGGTCAAACTTCTCGGCATCGGGGCGGCCGGGCTCGCGGCCGGCGCGCTGATCGAGAAGCACCCCGTCGACCGCTTCCTGGCCGGTGTCGTGATCGCCGGAACAGCGCATCTCGTCAACCTGGTGGACGTCCGGCCCGCCGCGGCCACCGTCACCGTGCTCGCGCTCGGCGCCCCGGGGCTGCCGGGAGGCGGGGACGCCGCCGGGCTCTGCGCCGCACCGATGGGTGCCGCGGCCGCTCTCGCCGCCGACGACCTGGCGGAGCGCACCATGATCGGGGACGCCGGAGCACACGCCCTGGGCGCGGCCATCGGTGTCGCCGTCGCCGTGGGGCGCGGCCGGGCCGGGCTCGCCGCCCATGCGGCGGGGCTCGTCGCGGCGGCCGTGTACGGGGACCGGGTCAGCCGGTTCGCCCGGTCGCTGCCCGCTCTCTGACGGGGCGGTCGGGGCGTCGGCGCGGCAATGTCGTGCCGTCCCCTCACTCGTGCGGGTGGTGCGCTGCGGCCGGTTGCTGCGGTGTACGCCGGGACGCCGACCCGACGGTGCCGGAACGTGCGTACGGACTGGCATCCTTGGCGATGCCATTACCGCCGACTCGGGAGCTCCGGGAGCCATTCAACGTGTCACAGCTGCGTACGGTCCATGTCCTGGGCGGCGGCAGCGCGGGCAGCAGTGCCCACGTCGGCTCGCTCGCCGCGGGGCTGGTGGCAAGGGGGGTGCACGTCACCGTGTGCGCCCCGGCCGAACTGGACCACGCCCATGACTTCTCCGGTGCGGGGGCGTGCTTCGCTCCCGTACCGCGGCGGAGCGACCCCGCCGCGCTCGCCGCCCTGCGCGTCGCCTGCGGCACGGCGGACGTGGTTCACGCACACGGTCCGCACGCCGCCGTGCGCGCCGCACTCGCGCTCGGCGGCCGTCGAGTGCCCCTGGTCGTCACCTGGCACGCCCGCGCCGAGGCGAAGGGCGCCCGCGGCCGGTGCCTGCGGCTCATGGAGCGAAAGGCCGCCCGTGCGGCGGCAGTTGTGCTCGGCACGACATCGGAGCTGGTCGACCGGGCCCGGTGGCGGGGAGCGCGCGATGCCCGGCTCGCACCGGTCTGCGCCCCCGCGTCGCGTCCGCCCGGAACGGTCGACGCGGACAAGGTGCGGGCGGAACTCGGCGTACTGGACAGGCCGTTGATCGTCGCGAGCGGCAGCCTCGTACCGCATCACGGGTACGACCTGCTGCTCGACGCCGCCCGGATGTGGCGCGGGCTCGACCCCGACCCGCTGGTGATCGTCGCGGGGGAGGGGCGGCAGCGGGCGGCGCTGCAACGCCGGATCAGGAACGAGGAGTTGCCCGTCCGGCTCGTAGGCGACCGCGACGACATCGCGGACCTGCTCACGGCGGCCGACCTGGCCGTGCTGCCCAGCCGGTGGGAGGCGCGATCCGCGGTGGCGCAGCGGGTGCTGCGGCTCGGGGTGCCCCTGGTCGCCACGGCCGTCGGAGGGGTGCCCGAACTCGTGGGGGACGGGGCGGAACTCGTTCCGTACGGCGATGCCGAGGCGCTCGCGCGGGTGGTGGCCGAGCTGCTCGACGATCCGCGGCGGCGGGCACGGCTGGCGGCCGCGGGGCGCGCGCAGGCCGCGGGCTGGCCCACGGAGGACGACACCGTCGCCCAGATGCTGAGCATCTACGACGAGTTGACGCAGCCGCCGACGGCGCCCCGTTCCCGTACCAACGTGCCGGCGTGATGGCGTGGGCCACCGGCCGAACCCCGCGGGACGTCCGGTTGCGCGGCTACGGCGCCACCGGTGACCGTGACGCGCCCTCGTCGGCGGACATGGGCCGGGGTGAGGCGATCCGTACGTCTCAGGACGCGTGGCGGCGGGCCCGCAGGGCCAGGCTCAGGGCCAGGACCGCCTGCGGATCGTCCAGGTCGGTGCCGAGCAACTCGCCGATGCGGGCCAGCCGGTTGTACAGGGTCTGACGGTTCAGGTGCAGTTCGCGCGCCGTCTCCGCCTTGCGGCCCGCATGGGCCAGATAGGTTTCCAGCGTCGGCAGCAGCGGCGGGCGCGAGGTCCGGTCGTGATCGCGCAGCGGGCCGATCGCCCGGTCGACGAACGCCGCCAGATCGGGGTGGTCCCGCAGCCGCCACAGCAGCAGATCGATGTCCAGGCTCCGGGCGTCGTACCAGGGCCGGTCGCTGAGGCCCTGCGCAGCATTCGCCGTTTCCGCGGCATGCCGCAGCCCCGCGCCGACGGCCGCCCAGCCGCCCGCGACCCCCACCACCACGACGGGCGGGCGCGCACCGGCCCGCTCCAGGCCGGCCCGCTCGACACCGGCCCGCAGAGCCGCCGCGACCCGGTCCGCGACCGCCGTGCGCTCCGACTCGGACCGCAGCCCCAACAGCACCGGGACCCGGCCCTCCACGGGCCGCACCCCGAGCAGCACCGGCACCCCCACCGACGAGAGCTCCTCCAGCACCGCGCGTGCCAGCAGCGCCCAGTTCCCCGATGCGGACAGCTCGGGCGCCAGCCGCATCACCACCGGCAGCAGCGGCGCCCCGCCCGGCTTGAAGCCCAGGACGCGCGCCTGCGCCGGTGCGTCCTCCGGCGTGATCCGCCCCTCCGCGAGATCCGTCAGGAAATCGCCCCGGCCGCGTGCCGCGAGCTCCTCCTCCTGCCGGGCCTGCATCAGCACCACGGCCAGGGTCCCGGCCGTGCGCTCCGCCGCCATCCGGTGCACCGGTGCCAACGGCCCCGAGACGGCGAGCAGCACCAGCCTGGCCCGTACCGAACCGGTACCCGGACCGCCGCCGGGCACGTCCACCAGCACCGAACCGGCGGGCGGCGATTCACGGGCGGCCCGGCCGCCGCGCATGCCGTCCCACACCTGGAGCGGATCGGCGCCGACCGGGCCGGAGCCGGGGCCCGCCGCGTACAGCAGCCGGCCGTCCGCAGTCTCCAGGAAGACCGGGTTGGCCGTGAAATCGGCAAGGATGCCGAGCACCTGGGGCACGCCCCCGCCGCCGAGCAGCGCCCGCGTGCACTGCCGGTGCACGTCCTCGGCCTGCCGCAGCAGCGCGTAGTGACCGTTGACGATCTCGGTGTGGATCTCCTCGGTCACCGTCACGAACGGCACCTCGCGGTGCAACTGCACCAGCGGCAGACCGGCAGCGCGGGCCGCGTCCACGATGGAGGCCGGGAGTCTGCTGAAGCGCGGTCCGAGCTCCACCACCAGCGCGGCGATTCCCCGGTCGGCGAGCCTGCGGACGAAGGCCCGCTGCTCGGCGGGGCGGGTGCCGAGTCCCAGGCCGGTGGTGAGCAGCAGCTCACCGCCCTTGAGCAGCGACGCGATGTTCGGCACCTCGCCCGCGTGCACCCAGCGCACCGTACGGTTCAGCCGGTCCGCACCGGCCAACACCTCCGGGAGCCCACTGCGCAGCCCCGGCAGGTCGAGGGCCCGCTGCACGGTGATTCCGCCTTGCGTCTCCACTGGCTCCTGCCTCGCGCTTCCACTCGGGTCCGGCGGGCGGTCGCCCTGGTCCAGGACGGTACCGGTCCCGGGGCCGGAGGGCGCGGCCGGGGAGAAGGGGGGCGCCCCGCCGACGGGGGAACGGGCGCCTGCCGGTGCCCGGCCGCGGCCAGGGGGCGGGCACCCGTGTCCGTGCACGTCGTGCCCGCCCCTCGGGATCAGCCGACGTACGCCCCGCTGGCCGTCAGCCGCAGTGCCGTGTCGATCAGCGGGACGTGACTGAACGCCTGGGGGAAGTTGCCCACCTGGCGCTGGAGCCGGGGGTCCCACTCCTCCGCGAGCAGTCCCAGGTCGTTGCGGAGGGACAGCAGGCGTTCGAAGAGCTGACGCGCCTCGTCGACCCGGCCGATCATCGCCAGATCGTCCGCCAGCCAGAACGAGCAGGCAAGGAAAGCGCCCTCGTCGCCCTCCAGGCCGTCGACGCCCGCGTGCTCGCCCTGGGTGGGGTAGCGCAGCACGAAGCCGTCCTCCGTGGACAGCTCGCGCTGGATCGCCTCGATCGTGCCGATCACCCGCTTGTCGTCCGGCGGCAGGAAACCCATCTGCGGGATGAGCAGCAGGGAGGCGTCCAGCTCCCGCGAACCGTAGGACTGCGTGAACGTGTTGCGTTCGGCGTCGTAGCCCCGCTCGCAGACGACGCGGTGGATCTCGTCGCGCAGTTCGCGCAGCCGTTCCACCGGTCCTTCCGCGTCGCCGGACTCGATCAGCTTGATGGTGCGGTCGACGGCGACCCAGGCCATCACCTTCGAGTGGACGAAGTGGCGGCGCGGGCCGCGCACCTCCCAGATGCCCTCGTCCGGCTCGTCCCAGTGCTTCTCCAGGTACTCGATCAGCTTGAGCTGGAGGCCCGTCGCGTAGTCGTTGCGGGTCAGACCGGTCATGTGGGCGAGGTGCAGCGCCTCGGTGACCTCGCCGTACACGTCGAGCTGGAGCTGGCCCGCGGCGCCGTTGCCGACCCGGACCGGGGCGGAGTTCTCGTAGCCGGGCAGCCAGTCCAGCTCGGCCTCGCCCAGCTCGCGCTCGCCCGCGATGCCGTACATGATCTGGAGGTTCTCCGGATCGCCGGCGACGGCCCGCAGCAGCCATTCGCGCCAGGCGCGGGCCTCCTCGCGGTAGCCGGTGCGCAGCAGCGACGACAGGGTGATCGCGGCGTCGCGCAGCCAGGTGTAGCGGTAGTCCCAGTTCCGGGAGCCGCCGATGTCCTCGGGGAGCGAGGTGGTCGGCGCGGCGACGATGCCGCCGGTCGGGGCGTAGGTCAGGGCCTTGAGGACGATCAGGGAACGGACCACGGCCTCCCGGTAGGGCCCGTGGTAGGTGCACTGCTCCACCCACTCCTGCCAGAACTCGGCGGTCGCGTCCAGCGACCCCTCCGGATCGGGCAGGGCCGGCGGCTCGTGGTGCGAGGGCTGCCAGCTGATCGTGAACGCGATCCGGTCGCCCGGGGCGACCGTGAAGTCGGAGTACGTCGTCAGGTTCTCGCCGTAGGTGTCGACGGGGGAGTCGAGCCAGACCGAGTCCGGGCCCGCGACGGCGACCGTGCGGCTGTCGACCTTGTGCACCCACGGCGTGACGCGCCCGTAGCTGAACCGCATCCGCAGCTCCGAGCGCATCGGCACCCGGCCGCTGATCCCCTCCACGATCCGGATCACCTGCGGGGCACCGTCGCGCGGCGGCATGAAATCGGTGACTCTGACCGTTCCGCGCGGTGTGTCCCATTCGGATTCCAGGATGAGGGAATCGCCCCGGTAGCGGCGGCGGGCGGCGGGCGGCGGCTGTTCCCCGTCCTCCCGCTCCGGTCCCAGGCGCCAGAATCCGTGTTCCTCGGTACCCAGAAGTCCCGCGAAAACGGCATGGGAATCGAAGCGGGGAAGGCACAGCCAGTCCACTGTGCCGTCCCGGCAGACCAGGGCGGCGGTCTGCATGTCTCCGATGAGTGCGTAATCCTCGATGCGCCCGGCCACGTGCATCTCCAGTCGAACGGCCATGTCGCCCCGTGGGGCATTACTGCGGGTCAAGAGGTGGTCGCAAGGGTTTGTTGTGGGGGAAACCTGCGAACTGGTGCCGCGACGGCAGGCAACGTCTGCCCCGTCGCGATGCCTGGCACACGCTCCCGCCGCATCGGCCGAGAGCCCACGTACGTCCCGTACGAGGATTTCCGGCCGGTGCGCCGCGAGCACGCACCCCACGCCGCTCCCCGACGGGCAGATCGTGCCTGCCGCGGCACCGGTGCTGTGACCGGAAAGGCTTCAGCGCGCGGTGCCTCGCCCGGAGCGAGTGTCCGAGCAGGATACGACGCACCCGGGTGATCTGCGCGACGGTCTTGACAAGCGCCTGAGCCGAACGGGTGCGGCGTGCGCGGCCCGTGATGATCTTGTGCGGTGAATGTGGATGATCTTGTGCGGCGATCGTGCGGGACGCGGCCGGGAGCAGGCCCTCCTCGGCGCTGATACCCTGGTAGCCCGTGGACCGGTGGTCGTCGGCGAGAGCGGACGAGGCCCCCGAACCGCAGCGACGGCACCGCCGGAATCTCCGGTCGGCAACGCCGACACGCCCCTCACGATCGCGACCACGGGAGCCCCCTTTGGCTATGCAGCCCACATCCACGACGACCAAGCACATCTTCGTCACCGGGGGTGTCGCCTCTTCCCTCGGCAAGGGTCTGACTGCCTCCAGCCTCGGCGCCCTTCTCAAGGCGCGCGGTCTCCGGGTCACCATGCAGAAGCTCGACCCGTACCTGAACGTCGACCCGGGCACGATGAACCCCTTCCAGCACGGCGAGGTGTTCGTCACCAACGACGGCGCCGAGACCGACCTGGACATCGGCCACTACGAGCGCTTCCTCGACGTCGACCTCGACGGCTCCGCCAACGTCACCACCGGCCAGGTCTACTCGCAGGTGATCGCCAAGGAGCGGCGAGGCGAGTACCTCGGCGACACCGTGCAGGTCATCCCGCACATCACCAACGAGATCAAGCACCGCATCCGCCGCATGGCCACCGACGACGTCGACGTCGTGATCACCGAGGTCGGCGGCACGGTCGGCGACATCGAGTCGCTGCCGTTCCTGGAGACCGTCCGCCAGGTCCGCCACGAGGTCGGCCGCGACAACGTCTTCGTCGTGCACATCTCGCTGCTGCCCTACATCGGCCCCTCCGGCGAGCTCAAGACCAAGCCGACCCAGCACTCCGTCGCCGCGCTGCGCAACATCGGCATCCAGCCCGACGCGATCGTGCTGCGTGCCGACCGCGACGTGCCCACCGCCATCAAACGCAAGATCTCGCTGATGTGCGATGTCGACGAGGCCGCCGTGGTGGCCTGCGTGGACGCCAAGTCGATCTACGACATCCCGAAGGTGCTGCACACCGAGGGCCTGGACGCCTATGTCGTGCGCAAGCTCGACCTGCCGTTCCGGGACGTCGACTGGACCACGTGGGACGACCTGCTGGACCGCGTCCACAACCCCGACCACGAGGTCACCGTGGCGCTCGTCGGCAAGTACATCGACCTGCCCGACGCCTACCTGTCGGTCACCGAGGCGATCCGGGCCGGCGGTTTCGCCAACAAGGCCCGGGTCAAGGTCGAGTGGGTCGCCTCCGACGACTGCAAGACCCCGGCCGGCGCCGCGAAGCAGCTCGCCGGTGTCGACGCGATCTGCGTCCCCGGCGGCTTCGGCGACCGCGGTGTCGACGGCAAGATCGGCGCCATCCAGTACGCCCGTGAGCACAAGGTGCCGCTGCTCGGTCTCTGCCTCGGCCTCCAGTGCATCGTGATCGAGGCGGCGCGCAACCTGGCCGAGATCCCCGACGCCAACTCCACCGAGTTCGACCCGGCCACCGCACACCCCGTCATCTCGACGATGGAGGAGCAGCTGGCCTACGTCGAGGGCGCCGGCGACCTGGGCGGCACCATGCGGCTCGGCCTGTACCCCGCGAAGCTCGCCGAGGGCTCGCTGGTCCGCGAGGCGTACGACGACCAGCCGTACGTGGAGGAGCGCCACCGCCACCGCTACGAGGTCAACAACGCCTACCGCGCCGAGCTGGAGAAGAAGGCCGGACTGGTCTTCTCGGGAACCTCCCCCGACAACAAGCTCGTCGAGTACGTCGAGTACCCGCGCGAGATCCACCCCTACCTGGTCGCCACCCAGGCCCACCCGGAGCTCCGCTCCCGTCCGACCCGCCCGCACCCGCTCTTCGCCGGCCTGGTGAAGGCCGCCGTCGAACGCAAGACGGGCGCGGAGGCCGCGACGGGGAAGACCGCGGCCTCCGGCAAGTAGTACGGCGCCGGGCAGGCACTAACGTGGACCGGGGCACGTATCCGATGAGGACACGTGCCCCGGTTTCCGGTTTTTCTCGTGGAAGGACGCAGATGGGTTTCCAGGACACGCCCGAGGAGTGGCAGGTCACCGCGACCGAGACGCCCTTCACCGGCAACAAGACCAGCGTCCGCACCGACGAGGTGGCGATGCCCGACGGCACGGTCGTGCGGCGTGACTACCAGGTACACCCCGGATCGGTCGCCGTGCTCGCCCTCGACGAGGAGGACCGGGTCCTGGTGCTGCGGCAGTACCGCCACCCGGTGCGCCACAAGCTCTGGGAGATCCCGGCCGGACTGCTCGACGTCCCCGGCGAGAACCCGCTGCACGCCGCCCAGCGCGAGCTCTACGAGGAGGCGTACGTCAAGGCCGAGAACTGGCGGGTGCTGACCGACGTCTACACCACGCCGGGCGGCTGCGACGAAGCCGTACGGATCTTCCTCGCCCGCGGCCTCTCCGAGGCGGACGGGGAACGTTTCGAGGTCTCCGAGGAGGAGGCCGACATGGAGCTGGCCCGGGTGCCGCTCCAGGAGCTCGTACGGGGCGTGCTCGCCGGGGACCTGCACAACAACTGCCTGGTGGTGGGCGTCCTCTCGCTCGCCGCCGTGCTCGCCGGGGACGGGCTCGACTCGCTGCGTCCGGCCGAGGCACCGTGGCCGGCCCGCCCGTTCGAGGTCTGAGCACTCACGAAGACCGCGGCGGCCGGGCGCGGTGCGCCCATCGGACCGGGCACGGGGGACTGCGTGCGCACCGGCGGCCGTCGGGGCGCGCGAGCGGTTCGCAGCGGGGCGACGGAGCGCGGCGCCGTTTCCTCCGCGGCAGTCGCCGGGCCCGGCCCTCCGGCCGCCGTCGGCTTCGGTTCCCGGGCGCCGACGGCGGCCCCTCAGGGCGTCGCGATCAACCCTCTGATCGGACAAGACACTGATCCGATCAGGTGATCTCCACGCCGCGCTCCACAATGACCGCCCGGACGCCTGAACTACGCTCGGAATGCCCTGACCGGAGTCCCGGCGGGCAACGCGTGCAGCGAAGTGGAGCGTGGCCCGTGACGGATCAGGCGGTGGACACCGGCGGCCCGGCCAAGGTGGCGGGAAGCGAGGAGCCGTCCGGCGCCGCCCCGCCCCGATTCTTCGGCCGGGCCCGCGAGTTGAAGGCGCTGCGCGCCGACATCGAACACGCCGGACTGGACACCCTGGCGGGTCGCAGGGCCGCCCGCGCCCGCGTCCTGCTGATCGCCGGACGCCCCGGCTCCGGACGTACCGCACTCGCCGAGGAACTCGTCCGGCTCCTGTCCGACGACCACCCCGGCGGCCTGCTCCGGGCCCGGCTCACCGACCCGGGGGGAGAGCCCGTTCCCACCGAGCGCACCGCCCGCGAACTGCTCGACCAGCTGGAGGTGACCGGGCCGCCCGGCGCCGAGGGGGACGAACTGTCCGAGCTGGTCCGCGAGGCACTCGCCGGACGCCGTGCGCTGCTGCTCCTCGACGACGCCGTGGACGCGGAACAGGTCGACCCGCTGCTCCCGGACGACGCCGACTGCCTCGTCGTCGCCACCTCCGAGGGCCCACTGACCGGCATCCCGGGCGTCCGTCCCTGCACCCTCGGCGGCCTGGACGCGGCCTCCGCCGTCCGGCTGCTCTCCGACGCCATCGGCGAGGTGCGGATCACCGTCGACCCGCGGACCGCGGAGACCCTCGCCGAGGAGTGCGGGGGGCTGCCCGCAGCCCTGGTGATGGTGGGCGGTTGGCTCGCGGCCCGTCCCATGGCCTCGGTCGCCGACGCCACCAAGCAGCTCCGCGAACTGCCGGACGGCCCGGAGGACCGGCCCGTCGGCGGTCGGCCACTGGCCCGGGCCTTCCGGCTGGTCCACGATTCGCTGCCGCCCACCGCCGCCCGGATACTGCGCCTGCTCGCCCTCGCCCCCGCAGGGATCGCCGACGCCCACACCGCCTCCGCGCTGGCGGGCTGCTCCGTCTCCGCCGCCCGGACCACCCTCGACGACTTCGTGGCCCTGGGACTGCTGCGCAGCGACGCGGCGGAGCAACCGCAGTACGAGGTGCCCGGCTGCCTCGCGCCGCTGCTGCGGGCGCTGCTGGAGGCCACGGACCGGCCCGGGGAGATCCAGCTCGCCCGCGCCCGGATGCTGGAGCGGACCGTGCGGCTGCTCCAGTCGTGCCGGGCGGCCACCGAACCCGAGGGCTCCCCGGCCCGCCGCAGGATCGCAGGGCTGCCGCGCTCGCTGCGCTTCCCCGAACCCGGCGCGGCGGCCGACTGGCTGCGGAGCCGCAGGCCCGCCCTGCTGGCATCGGCCCGGCTCGCCGTGGCGGACGGCGAGCTGGACACCCTGGCCAGGCGGTTGGTGTCCGCCCTGGTGCGGGCGCTGGCCGTGCACCACGGCACCGAGGCCGCCGCACCCGACCTGTACGGACTGCACGGCCTGGTCCTGGCCGTCGCCGAACGGCGCGACCTGCCGCGGGAACGGGCCGCCGCCCTGCTCAACCTCGCCGACCTCGACGCCGGGACCGGGCGGACCCGGGACGCGCTGACCCGCTACCGGGCCGCCCTGGACGCCGGCCGGCTCGCGAAGGACCTGTACGCCACCGGCCGCGCGATGGAATCCGTGGGCGGTGCCTACGCCGAGCTGGGGGACTACCAGCGGGCCGCCGACTGGTACGGCCGGGCGCTTGCTCAACGCCTCACCCAGGGCGAGCGGGCCGACGAGGCGCGGCTCTACGGGCGGCTGGGCGCCGTCCACACCTACGCCGGCCGGTACGGCGAGGCGCTGCGGAACTGGCGGGCCGCCGCGGCCGGGTACCGAAGGCTCGGGGACGTGCCGGCGCACGCGCGGGCGCTGAGCGAGGCGGCCCGGGTGCAGGAGTACGCGGGACGGCCGCGCGAGTCGCTGCGCACCTGCCAGGAGGCGGTCGACTGGGCCGGGCGCGCGGGCGACGTGCGGCTTCAGGCGGCGCTGGAGCTGCGGCTGGCGGACACGTTCGAACGGCTGGGCGACCCGGCTGCGGCCCGGCTGCACCGGGGCCTCGCCGACAGATTGCTGAAGGAGAAGGGCTTGACCTGCGAAATCCGTAGTGTGGTGACTGAAAATTAATGCTTTGTAAGGCTGGACAGCGAGAAACCCTTCATTAGACTGGCTCTACCGCGTGTGTTCGCGGTGTCTCCATTTACGCAGTGTCTATCCGGGTATGTGTACTCATGTCCGGGTAACCCTCTGAGCCAAGGACCGTGATCGACGTGAAGGTCGGCATCCCCCGCGAAGTCAAGAACAACGAGTTCCGCGTGGCGATCACGCCTGCTGGTGTGAACGAGCTCGTCCGCCATGGCCACCAGGTCGTCGTCGAGGAGAACGCCGGGGCCGGCTCCTCCATCACGGACGAGGAGTACGTCGCCGCCGGGGCGCAGATCCTCCCCACGGCCGACGAGGTCTGGGCCGCCGCCGACCTGGTGCTCAAGGTCAAGGAGCCGGTCGCCGAGGAGTACCACCGCCTCCGCAAGGACCAGACGCTCTTCACCTACCTGCACCTCGCCGCCTCCCGCGAGTGCACGGACGCGCTCCTGAAGTCGGGCACCACGGCCATCGCGTACGAGACGGTCGAGACCGCGAACCGCGCCCTCCCGCTCCTCGCCCCCATGTCCGAGGTGGCGGGCCGGCTGGCCCCGCAGGTCGGCGCCTACCACCTGATGCGCTCGGCCGGCGGCCGCGGCGTGCTGCCGGGCGGCGTCCCGGGCACGGCGGCCGGCAAGGCCGTCGTCATCGGCGGCGGCGTCTCCGGCTGGAACGCCACGCAGATCGCCGTCGGCCTCGGTTTCCACGTCACGCTGCTCGACAAGGACATCAACAAGCTCCGCGAGGCCGACAAGATCTTCGGCACCAAGGTGCAGACGGTCGTCTCCAACGCCTTCGAGCTGGAGAAGGCCGTCGTCGAGGCCGACCTCGTCGTCGGTGCCGTGCTCATCCCGGGCGCCAAGGCCCCGAAGCTGGTCACCAACGAGCTCGTCGCCAAGATGAAGCCCGGAAGCGTACTTGTCGACATTGCGATCGACCAGGGCGGCTGCTTCGAGGACTCCCACCCGACCACGCACGCCGAGCCGACCTTCAAGGTCCACAACTCGGTCTTCTACTGCGTCGCGAACATGCCGGGTGCGGTGCCCAACACCTCCACCTACGCCCTCACCAACGCCACGCTGCCGTACATCGTGGAGCTCGCCAACCGCGGCTGGGTCGAGGCGGTGCGCCGCGACGCCGCGCTCGCCAAGGGTCTCAACACCCATGACGGGCAGGTCATTTACCGCCAGGTGGCCGAGGCGCACGGCCTGCCGCACGTCGAGCTGAGCTCGCTCCTCGGCTGATACGGGTCAACACCTCCCGTCAACCTCACACGTCGGGCCGGACCTTGCCGAGCAGGGTCCGGCCCGACGACGTGTGCCGGGGGCGGGCAGTCGCCGTTCAACTCGTCTCGAACGTAACCCTTCAACCGATTCGTGCACCCGAGAAAGGTGCGCCTCGGTGGCTGCGCACCCTTGACAGGACGGTGTTCGATTGCCGACACATCGGGCCGGGTCCGGCGGATTGTGTTGCTGCGAAGCGGTGACACGCCATAGAGTCGCCAATCGTCGGCATGGTGCCACGCTGACCTATCGATAAGTTTCCTGGCCACTTCCAAGGAGGTAAGACGACTTGTGAATGAGTCGACAATTACTCCCGGGGGTGTTCACACAGGGATGCCCGCACGGGGCCAGGGCCCGCATGGGCCGGAGGCTGTCGGCTCCGTCGCTGTCCGCACCTTCGCCACCAATCAGCACATGACGACAGCCCCCCAGATGATGGACGGCCTACACGTGAACGCCATGGCCGGCAACGAGAGTGGCCGAGACACCGCCCACTTCGCCGACTTCGACGAGCCCCAGGGGCGCTTCTACGACCCCGATGCCGAGTACGAGCCCGATCCGGAGTACGCGGCCACCCTCGCGCCCGACGCCGCCCGTCAGCGCCGCGAGCGGATCGGTCCGACCGGTCGGCCCCTGCCCTATTTCCCGATCCCGGGTCCGCTGACCGAGCACGGTCCCGCGAAGATCATCGCGATGTGCAACCAGAAGGGCGGCGTCGGCAAGACCACGTCGACCATCAACCTGGGTGCCGCGCTCGCGGAGTACGGGCGCCGCGTCCTGCTCGTCGACTTCGACCCGCAGGGAGCCCTGTCGGTCGGACTCGGCGTCAACCCGATGGAGCTCGACCTCACGGTCTACAACCTGCTCATGGAGCGGGGCATGTCGGCCGACGAGGTCCTGCTGAAGACCGCGGTCCCGAACATGGACCTGCTGCCCAGCAACATCGACCTGTCGGCGGCCGAGGTGCAGCTGGTCAGCGAGGTGGCCCGGGAGTCGACGCTCCAGCGCGCCCTGAAGCCGCTGATGTCCGACTACGACTACATCGTGATCGACTGTCAGCCCTCGCTGGGCCTGCTCACGGTGAACGCCCTGACGGCCGCGCACAAGGTCATAGTCCCGCTGGAGTGCGAGTTCTTCGCACTGCGAGGTGTGGCGTTGCTCACCGAGACCATCGAGAAGGTCCAGGAGCGGCTCAACCCCGACCTGGAGCTCGACGGCATCCTCGCGACCATGTACGACTCCCGCACGGTGCACAGCCGCGAGGTCCTCGCGCGCGTCGTCGAGGCGTTCGACGACCACGTCTACCACACGGTCATCGGGCGCACCGTGCGCTTCCCGGAGACCACGGTCGCGGGTGAGCCGATCACCACGTACGCCTCCAACTCGGTCGGTGCGGCCGCCTATCGCCAGCTCGCCAGGGAGGTGCTCGCCCGGTGTCACGCCGAGTGAGTCTGCCCGGAGCCGACGAACTGTTCCGTACCACCGGGGGGATGGGGCTCCAGGCCTCGTCACCGGTGGACCGGCGACGCAAGGCGAACGGTGAGGCCCGGGTGCCCGGGCCCGCCGGTGAGAACGGTCCCGGGGTCGATGGGGCCGGGGGTGCGACGGACCCGGCCGGCGCCGCGGCCGAGGGCCGCGAGGAACACCCCGCGGCGGAGACCGACGCGGGCGGATCGCGCGGCCGGGGTGCCGACGGCGACCCCGCAGCGGCCTCGCCGCGCAGGGCCCGGTCGTCCGCCCCGGCGCCCGCGCAGGAGGTTCCCGCCCCCGCCGTGCAGCAGCAGCGCGGGCGCGGCGGCGGGCGTGGGGCCAACCGGCGGCCCAGCGGCCGGGAGCGCCACGACGAGAAGATCACCGTCTACGTCTCGGCCGAGGAACTGATGGACCTCGAACACGCCCGCCTCGTGCTGCGCGGCGAGCACGGGCTCGCCGTGGACCGCGGGCGGATCGTCCGCGAGGCGGTCGCGGTGGTCCTCGCCGACCTGGAGTCGCGGGGCGACGCGAGCATCCTCGTACGGCGGCTGCGCGGCCGCTGACCGGTGCGGCGCCGGTAGCCTGCCGAAGGAGCGCCGCCCGAGCGGCCACCCCGCCGCCCGCGACCCGCTGCCCCTGGACCCCTCATGCCGACGACCGACGAACCCGCCCGTGCCCCTCGCCGCCCCCTGGGGCGCGGTCCGGGCGGCCGGACGGCACCGGAACCGGTGGCGGAGGCGGTCCCGGAGGACGTGTCCTCCACCACCGTGCCGCACGCCGGGCCCGGGGCGGCGTCCGGTGCGGCCCCGGTCCCTGCCGGTCCGGCACAGGCCCCGGCGGCTCCCGCCGGGACCGCACCGGCCGCCGAGCCGGCCGGCGGCGTCGAGGTTTCCGGGCCCGTGGGAACGGCCGGGGCCGGGGCGCCTTCCGGCGCCGTTCCGGCGGCTCCGCCCGTTCCGGACGACATCGCCGGAGCCGGAGCCGGAGCCGGAGCGGGTGGCGGTGGCGACGCGGCGGGCCCCGGTCCGTCCCCCGCACCCGCCGACGACGGACGGTTCACCGTGCGGCTGGCGAACTTCGAGGGGCCGTTCGACCTGCTCCTCCAACTCATCTCCCGGCACAAGCTGGATGTGACCGAGGTCGCGCTGTCCCGGGTCACCGACGAGTTCATGGCGCACATCCGCGCGATGGGACCGGACTGGGACCTGGACCAGACGACCGAGTTCCTCGTCGTCGCCGCGACCCTGCTCGATCTGAAGGCCGCCCGGCTGCTGCCCGCCGCCGAGGTGGAGGACGAGGCGGACCTGGCCCTGCTGGAGGCGCGGGACCTGCTCTTCGCCCGGCTGCTCCAGTACCGTGCGTACAAACGCGTCGCGGAGATCTTCGACGGCCGACTGGCCTCGGAGGGGCGGCGCTTCCCGCGTACCGTGGGACTGGAGCCGCACCACGCCGAGCTGCTGCCCGAGGTCGTCCTCGGCATCGGCGCCGAGCGGTTCGCCGCCCTGGCCGTGAAGGCGATGCAGCCGAAGCCCGCACCGCGGGTGTACGTCGATCACATCCACGCGCCGCTGGTCAGTGTGCGGGAACAGGCCGGGATCGTGGTGGCGCGGCTGCGGGAGGCGGGCGAACTCGCCTTCCGGGAGCTCGCCGAGGACGCCCCGGACACCCTCACCGTCGTCGCCCGGTTCCTCGCCCTGCTGGAGCTGTACCGGGAGAAGGCCGTCGCGCTCGACCAGGACGAGGCACTCGGGGATCTCCTGGTGCGCTGGGTCGGGGCGGAGGACGCCGAACCCTCCGTGACGGACGAGTTCGACACCGAGACGCAGGACGTCCAGGAGGATGGGAAGGCATGACGCAGCAGGACATCACCGGCGCCACCGTCGCGGACCTCGACCTGAAGCCCGCCCTGGAGGCCGTTCTCATGGTCGTCGACGAGCCCGCAACCGAGGAACACCTCGCCAAGGTGCTGGAGCGGCCCCGCGGGGCCGTCGCCGGCGCGCTGCGCGAGCTGGCCGACGAGTACACCGTCCAGCGCCGGGGGTTCGACCTGAGGCAGGTCGCCGGGGGCTGGCGCTTCTACACCCGTCCCGCGTACGCGGCGGCCGTCGAGAACTTCGTCCTGGACGGGCAGCAGGCCCGGCTCACCCAGGCGGCGCTGGAGACCCTGGCGGTGGTCGCCTACCGGCAGCCGGTCGGCAGGTCCCGGGTCTCCGCGGTCCGCGGAGTGAACTGTGACGGGGTCATGCGGACCCTGCTCCAGCGGGGTCTGGTCGAGGAGGCGGGCACGGAACCCGAAACAGGTGCGATCCTGTACAGGACGACGAACTACTTTCTGGAGCGGATGGGCCTGCGTGGCCTGGACGAGCTCCCGGAGCTCGCGCCCTTCCTCCCCGAGGCGGACGCGATCGAGGCGGATACGCCGGAGGGTGTGCCGTCGTTCGATCCGGACGCACCGGACACCCCGGATACTCACGCAGACGACAAGACGGAATTTTGATGCGAAGCAGTGGCAGGAACAGCGGAAGCGGCGGCGGCCGGAGCGGCGGCGACCGGAATCCCCGGGGTGCCGGCGCCGGTCGCGACGGCCGGCAGGAGCAGCGTCCCCGTCGGCCCCGGCCGGAGGAGCGCCGCTACGACGCGGGCGCCCCGGGAGAGCGGAGCGGCGACAGCCCTCGCAAGGGCCGCGGTGCCGCGGCCCGCGGCGGCGCGAAGGGCGGCCCCAAGCCCCCGCAGACCCGCGGTGGCGCGGGCGCCCGGCGCGGCCAGGGCGCGCCGTCCCGTCCGCGTGAGCTCGATGCCAAGATCGAGCAGCGCAACCGGGACCGGTACGCGGGCAAGCCCGACGTCAGGCCCCCCAAGACCTTCCCCGGTGCCGAGCAGGAGGGCGAGCGGTTGCAGAAGGTCCTGGCCAGGGCCGGGCTGGGCTCGCGCCGTGCCTGCGAGGAGCTGATCGAGCAGGCCCGGGTCGAGGTCAACGGCGAGATCGTCCTGGAGCAGGGCCGCCGCGTCGACGTGCACAAGGACGAGATCAAGGTCGACGGGCTGACCGTCGCCGCCCAGTCGTACCTCTTCTTCGCGCTGAACAAGCCCGCAGGCGTCGTCTCGTCGATGGAGGATCCGGACGGCCGCCAGTGCCTCGGCGACTACGTGAACAACCGCGAGACGCGGCTCTTCCACGTGGGCAGGCTGGACACCGAGACCGAGGGCATCCTCCTGCTCACCAACCACGGCGAGCTGGCCCACCGGCTCACCCACCCCAAGTACGGGGTGAAGAAGACCTACCTGGCCGCCATCCAGGGCCCGCTCCCGCGCGACCTGGGCAAGCGGCTCAAGGACGGCATCCAGCTGGAGGACGGGTACGCCCGTGCCGACCACTTCCGGGTCGTCGAGAACACCGGCAAGAACTACCTGGTCGAGGTGACCCTCCACGAGGGCCGCAAGCACATCGTCCGCCGGATGCTGGCCGAGGCCGGCTTCCCGGTCGAGCGGCTCGTCCGGACGTCCTTCGGCCCGATCCCGCTGGGCGACCAGAAGTCCGGCTGGCTGCGCCGCCTCACCAACACCGAGGTCGGCATGCTGATGCGCGAGGTCGGTCTGTAACGGCGAGTTCCGCGCCGTCCCGGCTCCGGCCGGTCGGGGCCCGCGACCGGTCCCTGTCCCGAAATCCGAGGACAGGGGCCGGTCGCGGGCCTTTTGTCGTGCCCGCTTCTCATTTATAGTCAAGGTGACTATTAAAAAGGAGGCGGGAGTGGGTCTCGCGGATGTTCTCGATCCCCTGCAACAACCCCTGGTGACGGTCCTCGGCACCCCGGTCAGCTGGACCGAGGTGCTCGGCTTCGGCAGCGGGGCGTTGTGCGTCTGGCTCGTGGCCCGCCAGCACCTCGCCAACTGGCCGATCGGCATCGCCAACAACCTCTTCTTCATCCTGCTGTTCACCCAGTCCGGCCTGTACGCCGACGCCGGACTCCAGGTCGTCTTCATCGCCCTCGCCGCGTACGGCTGGTGGACCTGGACGCACGGCGGCGGGCCGGGACCGGCGGACCTCCCGGTGCGGCGCACCACCCGCACCGAATGGGCCTGGCTGCTCACGGCCGGAGCGGTGGGGGCGCTCGCCCTCACCGTCCTGCTGGACCGTGCCACCGACTCCACGGTGCCCTTCTGGGACACCCTGACGACCGCGCTGTCCCTCACGGCCACGTACGGGCAGTGCCGCAAGCTCGTCGAGTCGTGGTGGCTCTGGATCGCCGCCGACGTGGTGTACATCCCGCTGTACGCGTACAAGGAGCTCTACCTGACCTCCCTGCTGTACGTCGGCTTCCTGACGCTCTGCCTGATCGGCCTGCGCAACTGGCGGTTCGATCTCGCCGCGCACCGGCCGGCACGACCGGCGGAGGCGACGGCATGAGGGGCTTCGGGCACGGCCTCGTCCTCGGCAAGTTCTATCCGCCGCACGCCGGCCACCACCACCTCGTCCGCACCGCCCGGGACCGGTGCGAGCGCCTGACCGTCCTGGTCTGCGCCGCCTCCGTCGAATCGGTCCCGCTCGCCGACCGGGTGGCCTGGATGCGGGAGTCGCACCCGGACGTGCGGGTCGTGGGCGCCGTCGACGACATCCCCATGGACCTCCACGACCCGGCGGTCTGGGACGCGCACATGGCCGTCTTCACCGGGGCCGTCCCCGAACCGGTGGACGCCGTCTTCACCTCGGAGTCCTACGGGGACGAACTGGCCCGCAGGTTCGGTGCCGAGTCCGTCTGCGTCGACCCCGACCGCACGGTCTTCCCGGTCTCCGGCACCGCCGTCCGAAAGGACCCGGTCGGCTGCTGGGACTTCCTGGAACCGCCCGTGCGCGCCGCCCTCGCCCGCCGGGTCGTCGTCCTCGGCGCGGAATCCACCGGCACCACCACGCTGGCCCGCGCCCTCACCGACCACTACCGGCGGCGCGGCGGAGTCTGGGCGCACACCCGGTACGTCGCCGAATACGGACGGGAGTTCAGCGAACGGAAGCTGGCGGCGCTGCGCGAACGGTGGCCCGGGGCGCAGTGGGAGGACGTGGTCTTCGGCACCGAGGACTTCCCGCTGATCGCCGAGGCGCAGAACGCCGCCGAGGAGGCGGCCGCGCGCACCGGGTCCCCGGTGCTCTTCTGCGACACCGACTCCTTCGCCACCACCGTCTGGCACGAGCGCTACGTGGGCGGACGCAACCCCCTCGTCGAGGAGACCGCCGACCGGGTCTCCCACCACCTGTGGCTGCTCACCGACCACGAGGGCGTCGCGTTCGAGGACGACGGACTGCGCGACGGCGAGGAGCTGCGCCCCTGGATGACCGAACGGTTCCGCGCCGAACTCGCCCGCACCGGGCGGCAGTTCATCGAGATCACCGGAAGCCGTCCCGAACGCCTCGCCACCGCCGTCACCGCGGTCGACAGCCTGCTCGCCGCCGGCTGGGACTTCGCCGCCCCCCTCCCGGAGCGGCGATGAGCGCCGGTGCCCCCGCGGGCTACGACCCGCACGCCTTCGAACCGTTCGCGGTCACCGTCGACCTCGCCGTCTTCACGGTCCGCGCCTCCGGGCTGAGCGTCCTGCTCGTCGAGCGGGGCGAGGACCCGTACAAGGGCCACTGGGCGCTGCCCGGCGGCTTCGTCCAGCCCCGGGAGTCCGCCGAGGACGCCGCCCGCCGGGAACTCGCCGAGGAGACCGGGCTGACCGGGAGCACCGCCCGCGCCCTCCACCTGGAGCAGTTGCGCACCTACAGCGACCCGGACCGCGACCCGAGGATGCGCGTCGTCTCCGTCGCCTACGCCGCGCTCGTCCCCGACCTTCCCGAACCCCGCGGCGGCGGCGACGCCGCCAGTGCCCGGTGGGTGCTCGCCGGGTCGACCGGCCCACTCGCCTTCGACCACGACCGCATCCTCGCCGACGCACACGAACGGATCGGGGCCAAGCTCGAATACACCTGTCTGGCCACCGCGTTCTGCCCGTCCGAATTCACCCTGGGGGAGCTCCAGCAGGTGTACGAGACGGTCTGGGGCGTCGAACTGGACCGGCCCAACTTCCGGCGCAAGGTCCTCACCACTCCCGGCTTCGTCCAGGCCGTGGAGGGGCCGCCGCGCCGGACCGGCGGACGGGGGAAGCCCGCAGCGCTCTACCGGGCGGGTGCCGCCACCGCTCTGCATCCTCCACTCCTGAGACCGGAAGGAAGAAGCACGTGATCGTGACCAGGACCATCACCAAACAGGCCGCCACCGGCGCGCTGACCGGGCTCGCGCTCGGCGACGCACTGGGCTTCCCGACCGAGTTCAACAACGTGCCCTCGATCCTCGCCAAGTGCGGGCCGTGGCGGCAGATGCGGCTGCCGAGGCCGGCCTTCGTCAGCGACGACACCCAGATGACACTGGCCGTGGGGCGGGGCCTGCGCACCGCCATGGACCGCGGCCTGCTCACCCCGCTGCGGCTGGTCCGCCCGCTGCGCGAGGAATTCGTCGACTGGTACCACGCGCCCGACAACAACCGCGCCCCGGGCCGCACCTGCATGACCGCCTGCCGCCTGCTCGACAGCGACCGGGTGTGGC
This sequence comes from Streptomyces sp. NPDC056061, assembly GCF_042266885.1. NCBI lineage: Bacteria > Bacillati > Actinomycetota > Actinomycetes > Kitasatosporales > Streptomycetaceae > Streptomyces > Streptomyces sp. NPDC056061. The sequence continues at coordinate 28,862 of NZ_JBHJWQ010000014.1, forward strand.
AGGAGGCCAGCCGGACGGGCTCCAAGGGCTGCGGCGCCAACATGCGGGTCGCACCGGTCGGGCTGGTCCCCGGGCTGAGCGAGGAACAGCGCTCCGGCGCCGCCCAGTTGCAGGCGGCCCTCACGCACGGACACCCGACCGCGCTCGCCGCGGCCGACCTGATGGCCCGGGCGGTGTACCTGCTGGCGCAGGGCGCGGCACCGGTGGGACTGCTCGGGCAACTGCGCTCGTACGCGTACGAGAACAGCGGCAACTACCTCACGCGCTGGCTCGGCGACCTGTGGCGGTACGCGGGCGCCGCCTCGCCGGAGCGGTACATCGAGCGGGGCTGGGACGAGTGCCTGGACGCGCTGGCCCGTGTCCAGGACGCCCTGCTCGTCCCGTACCCGGAGACCGATCCCTGCGAGTCGACCGGGGACGGGTGGGTCGCGGAGGAGGCGCTCGCCACGGCCCTGCACTGCTTCCTGCTCTTCCCCGGGGATCCGGTCACCGCCGTTCGACGGGCCGCCTGCACACGCGGCGACTCGGACTCGCTGGCCTGCCTCACCGGCGCGCTGGCAGGTGCGCACATGGGGGCGGGTGCCTGGCCCAAGGAGTGGGCGGAGCGGATCGAGTACCGGAGCGACCTGCTGTCGCTGGCGGCGCTCTGGGACTCGTGATCGATGCACGGAAGGAGAGCAAGGAGAAGTGACGCGGGGGCCGGTCGGCCGTCCGGCACCGGATGTGGACCTTCGGGGGGTCCATCTCCCGCCCGGACCGGCCGTCGTCCGCCCGCGGGGGACGCCACCGTCCCGCGGGGGCTACCTCGGGTCGGCCGCGCGGGCGGACGCCCGGCGGGTGCGGATCAGGAAGTCCTCCACGCGGGCCCGGTCCGGTTCGGCCGGCAGCGGCGAGGAGACGACCGCAGCGTCGTTCTCCTCGGCGAGGCGGGTCATCCGGCGTGCGATCTCCTGCCACGGGATCTCGCCCCGCCGCACGGCCAACAGATCGTCCCGGGCCGCGCCCACGTCGATGGTCAGCTCGCCGGTGCGCAGCAGGTCCCGGCCACTGGCCAGCAGCCGCAGCAGGTGCATGGCGTGCTTCCAGCGCGGCTGCCCGTACTGCCGGACGTCCGCCTCCAGCTTCCGGTGCTGCCCGGAGGCGTAGCGGACGAAGGTCAGGTGGGCCCGCCGGGACAGGAACGCCCCGCGCAGCGAGAGGAGCTCGCGGCCCACCGCGTCGACGTGCTCCACCAGCGGGGAGTGGAGGCACTCCAGCACATTGGGGTTGGCGCGCAGCGCCAGCTCGCAGAAGCGCTCCAGCTCCCAGGAGAACTGCTCGTCGGCGGGGCCGTCGACATGCGTCGGCGGTTTCTCGAACCGCCAGAACAACGGCGTCGGCGCGAGGAAGACGCCCCTCCGGTCGGTGTCGCTGTCCTCGGTGGCGAGGCCGAAGGCGCGCGAACCCATCACACAGGCGTAGATCGTGTGGTCGCGCACGAGCGCCTCGGATGCGGGGGTGATCATGCCGGTGAGCGTACGGGGGCGAAAACGTGTTGCACCGGGATTTTCTCCGGCGTCGACGGCTCCGGCCGGTGCCGCACGCCCGGCGGGCGGTACGGGACAGCCCTCGCTCCCCGGGTCGTTAGGCTGTCGCGCGGAAGGATCACGTGGACAAGAGGACAGGAGCACGGCGTGGCGGTACGAGCGGTCCGTGGAGCCGTCCAGCTGGAACGCGACGAGGCCGGACACATGGCCGAGCAGGTCGGCGCACTGCTCGACGCGGTCCTGGAGCGCAACGCATTCGTCGCGGACGACCTGATCAGCATCTGGTTCACCGCGACCCCCGACCTGCACAGCGACTTCCCGGCCGCCGCGGCACGCGGCATCGGTATCGTCGACGTGCCGCTGATCTGCGCCCAGGAACTCGACGTCGCGGGGGCCATGCCCCGTGTGGTGCGGATTCTCGCGCACGTCGAGACCTACCTCTCCAAATCCGAGATCGCGCACGTCTACCTCGGCGCCACCGCCGACCTCCGCAAGGACATCGCCCAGTGAGAACCGCCCTCGTCATCGGAACGGGCCTCGTCGGCACCTCCGCAGCCCTCGCCCTCGCCGGGCGCGGCATCCAGGTCCACCTCGCCGATCACGATCCGCAGTCGGCCCGCACAGCGACCGCGCTCGGCGCCGGTACGGACGAGGCGCCCGAGGGCCGCGTCGACCTGGCGATCGTCGCCGTGCCGCCGGCCCACGTGGCCCCGGTGCTGGCCGCCGCCATGCGCGACGACGTCGCCCGCGGCTACCTCGACGTCGCCAGTGTCAAGGGAGCGCCGCGCCGCGAGCTGGAGGCCCTCGGCCTCGACCTCACCCCGTACATCGGGACGCACCCCATGGCGGGCAAGGAGCGATCCGGTCCCCTCGCCGCGACCGCCGACCTCTTCGAGGGGCGCCCCTGGGTCCTCACCCCGACCCGGGACACCGACACCGAGGTGCTCAATCTGGCCCTGGAACTCGTCGCGCTCTGCCGCGCAGTCCCGGTCGTGATGGACGCGGACGCCCACGACCGGGCCGTCGCCCTGGTCTCCCACACCCCGCAGCTGATCTCGTCGATGGTCGCCGCCCGCCTGGAGGAGGCCGACGAGGCCGCCGTGCGTCTCTGCGGGCAGGGCATCAGGGACGTCACGCGGATCGCCGCCTCCGACCCCCGGATGTGGCTGGAGATCCTCTCCGCGAACCCCGGACCCGTCGCCGACGTGCTGGCCGGGGTCGCCGCCGACCTGGACGAGACGGTACGCGCGCTGCGCGGTCTGCAGTCCGCCGACGACGAGCGGCGCCGCGAGGGCACCGAGGGCATCGAGGACGTCCTGCGCCGCGGCAACGCGGGCCGGGTGCGGGTGCCCGGCAAGCACGGGACGGCCCCCGCCTCGTACGAGACGGTGTCCGTGCTCATCAGCGACCGGCCGGGCGAACTGGCCGGGATCTTCGCCGACGCCGGCCAGGCCGGGGTCAACGTCGAGGACGTGCGCATCGAGCATGCCACCGGGCAGCAGGCGGGCCTGGTGCAGCTGATGGTCGAGCCGAGCGCCGCCCCCGGGCTGATCGCGGCCCTGCGCGAGCGCGGCTGGGCGATCCGGCAGTAGGCCGGGAGGCGGTTGTCCACAGGGGTGCCGGGGACCGTCCCGGCACTCGGTAACCTTGTGCGGTGCGGGTACCCGCGCCCCCGTCCGCCCACCCCGAGCCATCAGGAAGGTGTCCACCACCGTGGAAACCGCAAGCGCCGCCGCCCGGACCGCCCCGGCCGCAGTGATCGTCGCCATCGACGGCCCCTCCGGCACCGGCAAGTCGAGCACGTCCAAGGCCGTCGCCGCCCAGCTCGGTCTGAGCTACCTGGACACCGGCGCCCAGTACCGGGCGATCACCTGGTGGATGCTGAACAACGGCATCGACGTCGAGGACGCGACGGAGGTGGCGACCGCCGCCGCCAAGCCGGTCATCGTCTCCGGCACGGATCCGGCCGCCCCCACGATCACCGTCGACGGCGAGGACGCCTCCGGCCCGATCCGCACGCAGGAGGTGACCTCCAGGGTCAGCGCCGTCAGCGCGGTCCCCGAGGTGCGCACCAGGATCACCGAGCTGCAGCGCACCATCGCCGCCGCCGCCGAGCGCGGCATAGTGGTCGAGGGCCGCGACATCGGCACCACCGTGCTGCCCGGCGCCGACCTGAAGATCTTCCTCACCGCCTCCCCGGAGGCGCGTGCGGCCCGTCGCAGCGGAGAGCTCAAGGGCTCCGACCTCGCCGCCACCAAGGCGGCGCTGATCAAGCGGGACGCCGCCGACTCCGGCCGCCGGACCTCCCCACTGGCCAAGGCGGACGACGCCGTCGAGGTGGACACCACCGAGCTGACTCTTCAGCAGGTCATCGAGTGTGTCGTCACCCTCGTCGAGGAGAAGCGGGCCGCGAAGTGACCCGAGCCACCACGGGCTCGCCGTCGCCCCGCGGCGCGGCGGTCGGGCGCGGGATCGGGATCGGCCTGATGTACGGGCTGTGGAAGCCCCGCGTCCTGGGCGCGTGGCGCGTTCCCGCCTCCGGACCGGTCATACTCGCGGTGAACCACTCGCACAACATCGACGGGCCGATGCTGATGGGCACCGCGCCCCGGCCCGTCCACTTCCTGATCAAGAAGGAGGCGTTCGTCGGTCCGCTCGATCCGTTCCTGCGCGGAATCGGTCAGCTGAAGGTGGACCGCACGACCGCCGACCGGACCGCCATCACCGGCGCCCTCGGCGTGCTGGAGAACGGCGGGGCGCTCGGGATCTTCCCCGAGGGCACCAGGGGCGAGGGCGACTTCGCCTCGCTGCGCGCCGGGCTCGCGTACTTCGCGGTGCGCAGCGGGGCGCCGATCGTGCCCGTGGCCGTCCTGGGAAGCACCGAGCGCCGCGGACGGTTGATATCGGCACTGCCGCCGTTGCGCGGCCGGGTCGACGTCGTCTTCGGCGACGCCTTCATGGCGGCGTCGGCGGACGGCCGGCGGACGCGCAGGGCGCTCGACGAGGCGACGGAACACATCCAGGCGCGGCTGGCAGCCCACCTGGACGAGGCCCGGCGTTTCACCGGGCGCTGAGAGCCGCCCCGCCGGATGGTGGGGCAGTTCGTGCAAGACGTGAGTAGTGGGCCGCCCGATCGCGGCCCATCGATGATGAGGCAAAGAGGAACGGACTTCATGAACGACCAGATTCACTCCGGGGGCTCGGACCACGAGCACGGAGCACTTGGCGACGCCGAGTACGCGGAGTTCATGGAGCTCGCCGCGGAGGAGGGCTTCGACACCGAGGAGGTCGAGGGCGCGATCGACGAGGCCGGTCACGGACCGCTCCCCGTGCTCGCCGTCGTCGGGCGTCCCAATGTCGGCAAGTCGACACTGGTGAACCGGATCATCGGCCGCCGCGAGGCAGTCGTCGAGGACCGGCCCGGTGTCACCCGCGACCGCGTCACCTACGAGGCCGAGTGGGCGGGCCGCCGCTTCAAGGTCGTCGACACCGGCGGCTGGGAGCAGGACGTGCTGGGCATCGACGCCTCCGTCGCCGCCCAGGCCGAGTACGCGATCGACGCCGCCGACGCCGTCGTCTTCGTCGTCGACGCGAAGGTCGGTGCCACCGACACCGACGAGGCCGTCGTCAAGCTGCTGCGCCGGGCCGGGAAGCCCGTCGTGCTGTGCGCCAACAAGGTCGACGGGCAGAGCGGCGAGGCGGACGCCGCCATGCTCTGGTCGCTGGGCCTCGGCGAACCGCACCCCGTCTCCTCGCTGCACGGCCGCGGCACCGGCGATCTCCTCGACGCCGTGCTCGAAGCGCTTCCCGAGGCCCCCGCCCAGCGCTTCGGCTCCGTGGTCGGCGGGCCGCGCCGGATCGCGCTCATCGGCCGTCCGAACGTCGGCAAGTCCTCGCTGCTGAACAAGGTGGCCGACGAGGAGCGTGTCGTCGTCAACGAGCTCGCGGGCACCACGCGCGACCCGGTCGACGAGCTGATCGAGCTCGGTGGCGTCACCTGGAAGTTCATCGACACGGCCGGCATCCGGCGCCGCGTCCACCTCCAGGAGGGGGCGGACTACTACGCGTCGCTGCGCACCGCCGCCGCCGTGGAGAAGGCCGAGGTCGCCGTCGTCCTGATCGACGCGAGCGAATCCATCAGCGTCCAGGACCAGCGGATCATCACCATGGCCGTGGAGGCCGGGCGTGCCCTGGTGATCGCGTACAACAAGTGGGACACCCTCGACGAGGAGCGGCGCTACTACCTGGAGCGCGAGATCGAGACGGAACTCGCGCAGATCTCCTGGGCCCCGCGGGTCAACATCTCCGCCGTCACCGGCCGCCACATGGAGAAGCTGGTCCCGGCGATCGAGACCGCGCTCGACGGCTGGGAGACCCGCGTCCCCACCGGCAGGCTGAACGCGTTCCTCGGCGAGATCGTGGCCGCCCACCCGCATCCGATCCGCGGCGGCAAGCAGCCCCGGATCCTCTTCGGCACCCAGGCCGGCACCAAGCCGCCGCGGTTCGTGCTGTTCGCTTCGGGCTTCCTGGAGCACGGCTACCGGCGGTTCGTCGAACGCCGGCTGCGTGAGGAGTTCGGCTTCGAGGGCACCCCGATCCACATCTCGGTGCGGGTCCGCGAGAAGCGCGGACGCAACAAGTAGCGACGCCGAGCACACGACGGAGCCCCGGACCGGTTCGGATACGAACGCTGCGGTCCGGGGCTCCGCCGTGCGGTTCAGGCGTCGCGCGATCCCGGCGGAAGCGCCGCCGGCCGGGCGCGTCCGGAGTGCCGGCCCACCCGTTGCCAGGAAACGGGACCGTCGGGGTGTCCGGCCGGTCCGCCGTGGGCGGAGGCTCCATGGTGCACGGAGAGACCGGTGGAGAAGCCGCCGGGTTGAACGGCCGAGTGGCCGGGGCTGCCGCCGCTCAGCGGGACACGGCCGGCGAAGAGCCCGAGGCCGAAGGCCACGAAGCCGAGATTCTCCTCACCGCTGCGATCACCCGGCAGCGCCCGGAACGACCGGCGGTACTCGGAGTACAGCGCGTCGTAGATCGGGGTCTGGGACGGGCCGCCCGATGGCTCCCGCGAGGGGCGCATGGCAGGGATCGGGCGCTGATGGGAGGAGTCGTATGAGTGCACGTATCTGCCAACGACCCCACAGTCCGTCGGATGCGGGCCCGGCCGAGAAATAGCTGTTCGCCGCAGGTCCGGGAACCCGGCGGACACGATCAGGTCCCGGCCAGCGGCATCGCGGCGGCGACCAGGAGCCCCTCCGCCGCCGCCTTGTCCAGGGCGTCCCGCAGCAGGTCCTCGCGGGGCTGCTGGCCGATCGACCCCACAGGGGCGGCGAAGAGAAGCACGGTCCTGGACTTGTTGGCCGCGTTCCGCCAGCCCTCGGTGACCTGGAGCGGCGCATGGGCCTGCCACCAGGTGACCGGGGCCCCGCCGTCGGCGCCCGGCTGGAGCACGGCGTGCAGCCGGCCCACGGCGAGCAGGATCGACCAGCCGTGCAGGACCGAGGGCACCCGGTCCAGCCGGTGGACCGGCTCGAAGCCCTGCTCCAGGAGGAGCCGGAGGAATTCGTCGCCCTGGCTTCCGTCGGTGCCGGGCCGGGCGATCGCGCCGGTCGGCTCGACGACGAGGGCCGGGTGGAGCTCGTCGTCGATCAGCACCAGGCCGCTGGTGATCCCGAGGACGGCCTGCTCGCCGGTGCCCCCCGGCTGTCCCTGCGGTGCCGCCTCGCCCGCCGTGATGCTGCGCACCGCGCCCTGCAGCTGATCCTCCGCGACCTGGACGACCTGGGAGGGGATGCACGTCGCGTGGGCGAAGGCGAGAACGGCGGTCTCGTCACCGACGAAGAGGACGGTGCTGGTGCGCTCCTGCTCGGAGTCGCCCGGGGTGCGGCAGGAGGTGCAGTCGTAGTGGCCTGGGGTGTTGTCGCCGACGAGCAGTCGGTCGGCTTCGGCGTCGCCGATCTCGGCGCGTACGTCCTCGCTGACGTCGAGCATGCGCGGCACGGGTGGCTCCTCGAACTCGGTGCGTGAGCCGGGCGCTTCCCGGCTCATGAAAGGGACAACGGGAGATCCGCGGCCGGGGTCACGCGAGAAGGGGAACGTAATCGAACCAATTGACGCGAGGTATGAATCTCGCCCTCGGAGGGGCGGTTGGAGACTGTATGTATCGATTGGTGCCGGACGATGTGGTCCATGCGGCCCTGCAGCAGTACGCCGATGCGTCGATAAGTCGGGAAAACAGGTGAACGTGGAGATGGCTGAATTTGATGCGGGTCCGGAGTGAACCATCGGCCCGTCCGGCCCGTCCTGCCAAGTGTTGCCCGCCGCCGATCAGCCGAACGGGAGTCAAGGCGTTCCATGCACATCTCCTTCCTGCTCCACAACGCCTACGGAGTCGGGGGAACGATCCGTACGACGTTCAACCTCGCCGCGACGTTGGCCGAGCACCATGACGTCGAGATCGTGTCCGTCTTCCGGCACCGGGACGTCCCGGCGCTGGGCGCACCGGCGGGCGTCGAGCTGGGCCACCTCGTCGACCTGCGGAAGAAGAGCCCGACGTACGACGGGGACGCCGCCGACCATGCCCGACCCGCGACCGTCTTCCCGCGCGGCGACAGCAGGTACCGCCAGTACAGCAGGCTGACCGACGCCCGGGTGGCGAACCATCTGCGCTCCCTGGACGCGGACGTCGTCGTCGGAACCCGGCCCGGGCTCAACGTGCAGATCAGCCGGCAGGCCCGGCGCGGTCCGGTACGGATCGGTCAGGAGCACCTCACCCTCGACAGCCACGGGTACCGGCTGCGCCGCGAGATCGGGCACCGCTACGCCCTGCTCGACGCGATCACCACCGTCACCGAGGCCGACGCCCGTGCCTACCGGTCCGTGTTCAGACTGCCCGGCGTACGGATCGAGGCCATCCCCAACAGCGTGCCCGCACCCCGGATCGCGCCCGCCGACGGCACCGGCAAGTGGGTGATCGCCGCAGGGCGGCTGCACAAGGTCAAGCGGTACGACCTGCTCGTGCGCGCGTTCGCCGACGTGGTCGCCGTCCGCCCGGACTGGCGGCTGCGCATCTACGGAGCCGGCGACGCGACCGGGAACGAACGCCGGGCGCTGCTCGCGCTCATCGGCGAACTCGGCCTGCACAACCACGTGTTCCTGATGGGATCGGTCAACCCCTTGGAGGCCGAGTGGCCCAAGGGGTCGATCGCCGCGGTCACCTCGGACCGCGAGTCGTTCGGCATGACGATCGTGGAGGCGATGCGCTGCGGCCTGCCGGTCGTCGCCACCGATTGCCCGCACGGCCCCCGGGAGATCATCGAGGACGGCACGGACGGACGGCTGGTGCCGGTCGGCGACGCGGTGGCCGTGACCGACGCCCTCCTCGGCCTGATCGAGGACGACGAGACCCGGCACCGCTTCGGGCGCGCCGCGCTGACCGCCTCCGAGCGGTTCGACCCGGCGCGGATCGCCGAGCGCCACGAGCGGCTCTTCACCGAACTCGCCTCCCGCGCCCCGCACGGCCGTTCGCACGGGGCGCTGCGCACCGCACTGCACCGCGCCCGCGGCACGGTGCTGGACGGGGCGTACGCCGTGCGCTACAAGGCTGCCGACGTCATCCGCAGGAGGAAGACCGCATGACCGCCCCCGTGCAACGACCGGTACCCCGCGCCGACTGCACCGCGGACCCGGACGGAACGATCGCCTTCGCGCTCGACGACCCCGGCTTCGGCCCCGGCCCGTACGGCGACGGGGAGCGGCCGGAACTCGTGTTCCGGCTGCGCGGGGGCACGGGCGACGACGCCGTGCTCCGGCTGCCGCTGCGGCCGGCCGACGACGGGCGGCTCCGGGCGGTGCTGCCGGGCACCGCGGAACCGGCCGAGGGGCGCTGGGACGCCCGTCTGCGCGGGCCGGGCGAGGACGACGACGCGGCGGCGGCGGTCGAGCCCGGAATCAGGGACCTGCGTGACCTCGTGGACCAGGTGCCGGGGACCGGTCGGGTCGCGGTGCGCATCCCGTACCCGACCGCCGACGGCAGGCTCGCCCTGCGCTGCTGGGTCCGCTCGCCGCACGCCGAGGCCGGGGCGATCGGCCTCGACGGAAACGCGATGACCGTCGAGGGCTCCCTGTACGGGGCCCGGCTCGGCGACGACGCCCGTGCCGAGGCGAGGGCACCCGGCGATCCCGGCCGGGTCCGCCGGGTGCCGGTCACCGGGGAGGGGAACACGTTCTCCTTCACGCTCCCGCTCGACGGACTGGTGGACGGGCCGGTGGCGGAGAAGCAGCTGTGGACGCTCTGGCTGATCCCGGGGGAGGGCGCCGACGAGGTGCGGATCTCCCGGCTCCTCGACGACGTGTGGGATCGCCGGAACATCTTCGTCCACCCGGACCGCGCCATCGGCGGGGGCGTCCGGGCGACCCCCTGCTACACGGGCGACAACGACCTCTGTGTCCGGGTCGAGCCCGGTCCGTCGACGGCCGGGTAGACCGCCGCGCACCGGCCGGTCCGGCCCCGCGCGGGCCCGGCGGATCCGCGTGCGGGGGCCTGCCCCGGCCGGTGCACCGCCGAGGCCGATCGCGGACACGTACCGTCCGCGACCCCTGGCAGACTCCTGCCATGTTGGAGACCTCGGCACGGCTGCTGCGACTGCTCTCACTGCTCCAGACCCACCGGGAGTGGGCGGGGGCCGATCTCGCCGATCGGCTGGGGGTCACCCCCCGGACCGTCCGCCGCGACGTCGACAAGTTGCGCGAACTCGGCTACCCGGTCAACGCGAGTCCGGGTACCGGCGGTGGGTACCGGCTCGGTGCGGGCGCCCGGATGCCGCCGCTGCTCCTCGACGACGAGGAGGCCGTCGCCGTCGCCGTCGGCCTGCGCACCGCGGCGGGCAACGGCGTCGACGGCATCGGGGAGAGCTCCGTACGCGCCCTGGCCAAGCTGGAGCAGGTGCTGCCGGACCGGCTCCGGCGCCGGGTGAACGCGCTGAACACGTTCACCGTGCCGCTGCTGCGGGCCCCCGGCGCGTCGACCGACCCGGGCGTTCTCACCGAGCTGGCCGGGGCCTGCCGGGACAAGGAGCGGCTGCGCTTCGACTACCGGGACCACTCCGGCTCCGTCTCGCGCCGGACCGTCGAGCCGTACCGGCTGGTGTGCACCGAGCGCCGCTGGTACCTCGTCGCCTGGGACCTGGAGCGCGAGGACTGGCGCACCTTCCGGGCGGACCGGATCACTCCCGGACCACCGCACGGGCCGGTGTTCGTCCCCCGTGCCGCACCCGCCGAGGACCTGGCCGCCTACGTCTCGCGGGGGATCTCCACCGCCGCGTACACGACCCACGCGGTGGTGCGGCTGAAGACGGGGATCGAGCGCGCGGCCGAACGGCTCTCGCCGTTCGCCGGGGTGCTGGAGGCGGAAGGTGCCGACAGCTGTCTGCTGCGTACGGGGGCGGTGAGCCTCGATGTGATGGTCGTTCACGTCATGATGCTGGGGTTCGACTTCGAGGTGGTCGAACCGCCGGAACTCATCGACGCGATCAGGCGGGCCAGGGACCGGTTGTCCCGGGCCGTCGACTGAGCGGATGCCGTCGCCGGTGCGGGACCCGGTGGTCCTGTTTCCCGGGCGCCGGGTTTGTCCCGCACACGGACGGCCTCGGCCCTCCCGCTCCGCGATGCGAATTTTGTGAACAAAAGATAAGGGTGCCATAAGGAAGCGTGAATTCCTGGTGGCATGCTCATTTTCTTCGCTTATCCGATGCGGAAATACGGGCCGCTCGGAACGTCGTATTCAGTTTGTTTTCCGACTCCTCGCCGGGATCCGTCCGGGGGATTTCCGATTACTGTCCGTCGGCTCGTGGACCGTCCGTCCGGGGCATGCGGCCGCGGCGGCACATGTGTCGTGATCCTGTGACACAAGTGTGACCGGCGGGGGATGTGCGGACGCCCTGCGACGGCCGTGGGCCCCGGCTTCCGCCGAGGCCGACGGCCGCCTACGGTGGGGGTATGGCGCACCCACGGACCCCTCCCGCCCAGCCCGAGGACACCCCCGGCGCGTACGTCGGTCTCGCCGTCGACGCGGCCGAACGGCGGGCCCGCGGGCGTGGCTGGAGCACCGTCAGATCGCTGCCGCCGGGCACGGTCATCACCATGGAGTTCCGGACCGGGCGGATCAACTTCGAGGTCGCCGACGCGGTCGTGACCCGCTGCTGGGTGGGCTGACGCGCCGCACCCCGGCCGGGACACGGCTGAGGGCCCCGACGCGGGTCGGGGCCCTCAGCCGTGTCCCGGGGGCGGTCGTGCGTACCGGCCCCCGTCGTCCCGGGGATCAGCCGCCCGCCACCGGGCGGGCCGGGGCGGCGCCGCCGCGCGGGGTGCGGTCCGGGTTCGGCGGGCGGCGGCTGCCGGTCGGGGTGACCGGGGTCCGCTCCGAGCGCGTCGTATGGACCGGGTGCGACGGGACCGGGTGGCTGCGCGGGCGCGCGGCGGCGGGGGCCGGGGGGCCGCCCGCGGCGACCGGTTCCAGCACCTGGTCCGCAGCCAGGACGTCGACGGCGTCCTGGCTGCGGACCGGCGCGGTCCGCGGGCCCGCGATCGTGACGGGCGCGGGGGACACCGGACGGCCGAGTCCCCGCAGGCTCTCGCGCTGGGCGAAGATCCAGGCTTCCGCCCGGGAGATCAGCGGCTCGACCCAGGGCAGCCCCAGCAGGATCAGCAGCCCGGCCGCCCAGCCCAGCAGCACGTCGCTGAGCCAGTGCGTACCGAGGTAGACGGTGGTGAGTCCGACGCCGAGCGAGACGATGGCCGACATGGCCGACAGATAGCGCCTGGCCCTCGGGGTGGTGGCCAGATAGGCGAGGATTCCCCAGGTCACGACCGCGTTGGCGGTGTGACCGGAGGGAAATATATCGCCGCCGGCGAAGAGGTCCGCGGAGCCGATCTGCGTCGCGTAGTGCGGACCGAGCCGTCCCAGGCCGATTTTGACCGCACCGACCGTGGCGTTGAGCAGCAGGAGCGCCGCACCGAGGGTCAGCAGCGGGCGCAGCGTGTGCTGCCGCCACGAGCGCCAGCCGAGCCAGCAGGCGACCATGGTGGCCGTCGGACCGCGCTGGCCGAGCACGATGTAGTAGTCGAGGAACGCATGGATTTCCGGCCATTGTTGATACGGCCGGAAGAGCATGACCTTCCAGTCCAGTGCCACCAGCCAGGAGGAGACCAGCACGGCGACGACGATGGCGACATAGAACGCCAACGTCCCGCCGAAGAGCGCGACGCGGTGACGGCTCATCCGCGGTGGCTCTATCTTCGGCGGTTCCGGCTCCCGGTCCAGGCGGGCAAAGATGTCGGTACGCACCCAATCGACGTTACAGCGAGTTAGCTCGCGACCAGGGCGATCAGGTCTCTTTGTGATGACGATGTGATGTGGAACATGTCTCGGCAGAGCCTTAATTTCTGATCCCGAGAAGCCTTTCGGAGAGTCCGAAGACTATTGATTTCGCACTTATTTCGGAAGGGTGTTTGGTGCGGCCGGAAAAACGCAGGAGGTGTCGGTATGAAATTAACCGGCCACTCCCGGGGGGTGCGGAGGGTGCCCGCTCGGTCACCGAGCGCTCCGATGGTGGGCCCGGCGATCGCCCCGCGAATCGGGCCGAGTACCTTCGTGCCGGGCGCGGAGCCCGTCCGCGCAGGTCGGGGAGGGGCGAGCGGCGTCCCGCGCCGCACCGCGGGACGCGGCCGGCGGCCGGTGGGGGTATGACCTGGGACACGTGTGGGTTCTTTGAACTCGCGTACGCTGACGCATCACTCGCCCGTCGATGCCGGGCCCCGAGGGGCAGCGGACCCACTGCGTCCCAGGCTGGCCTGCCGAGCGCGAGGACCTTTTGGGAGGTACATGCATGTCCGGGACGACCGAAGCCCGATTCCGGCTGCGCGCAGCCGCCGACGGTGCCAATCGATGGGTCGTCCTCGTCGTCCTCTGCCTCAGTCTGCTGCTCGTGGCGCTCGACGCGACCGTGCTGCACGTCGCGGTCCCGGCCGTCACCGAGGACCTGCGTCCCAGCGCCGTCGATCTGCTCTGGATCGTGGACGCCTATCCGCTGGTCTGTGCCTCGCTGCTGATCCTCTTCGGCACCCTCGGCGACCGGGTCGGCCGCCGCCGGGTGCTGCTGCTCGGCTACGCACTCTTCGGGATCGCCTCCGCGGCGGCCGCGCTGGCCGGCAGCCCCGGCGTGCTGATAGCCGCGCGTGCCCTGCTCGGGGTCGGCGGGGCGATGATCATGCCCGCGACGCTGTCGATCCTCCGCCAGGTCTTCCCCGACCGCCGCGAGCGGGCCGTGGCGATCGGTGTCTGGTCCGCGGTCGCCGCGGTGGGGGCCGCCACCGGGCCCGTCGTCGGCGGGTTCCTCGTCGAACACTTCTGGTGGGGCTCGGTCTTCCTGATCAACATTCCGCTGATGGCACTGGTCCTGCCCGTCGGCCGCCTGCTGCTGCCGGAGTCCCGCGGCGGCGAGGACGGCCCGTGGGACGTGCTGGGCGCGCTGATGGCCGCGGCCGGGGTGCTCGGGGTGGTCCTCGGGGTGAAGCGGGCGGGTGCGGGCGAGGGGCTGTTCAGCCCGACCGCGTTCGTACCGCTGCTCGTCGGTGCGGCGCTGCTGGCCCTCTTCGTGCGCCGGCAGAAGCGACGCACGCACCCGCTGATCGACATCGGGATGTTCTCCCGGCCCGCCTTCTCCACCTCGGTCGGCTGCATCGTCGTCGCGATGCTGGCCCTGGTCGGGCTGCAACTGATCGCCGTGCAGTACCTCCAGCTCGTCCTCGGACTGAGCCCGCTGGAGACGGGACTGCGGCTGCTGCCGCTCACCTTCGCGGCCATGGCCGCGGGCGCCACCGGTTCGTACACACTGAACCTCCTCGGGCCGCGCCGGATGGTCGGCTGGGGCTTCGTGCTCACCGCGGCCTCGGTGCTGGTCCTGACCGCCATGGGCCGCCACGACCGGCCGGCCCTGCTGACCGCCGCCTTCGTCGCCCTCGGCTTCGGACTCCAGACCACGCTCTTCGGGGCGTACGAGTCCATGCTCAGCGACGCCCCCGCCGACCGGGCGGGCGGGGCGGCGGCGATCGGCGAGACCTCGTACCAGCTCGGTGCGGGCATGGGGACCGCCCTGCTCGGCAGCGTGATGAACGCGGCCTACGCGCCGGGACTCGCGGACCTGCCCGACAAGGGCGTCCCCGCCGCCGACAGGGAGGCCGCCACCCACTCGCTGGGCGAGGCGTATCAGGTGGCGGACCGGCTCGGTGGTCCGCTGGGCGAGACGCTGCGGACCACGGCCTGCGGCTCCTTCATCACCGGGCTGCACGTCACGCTGCTGGTCAGCGCCGGTCTGCTGCTGCTCGGGGCGTTCGCCGCGCTGCGGCTGCCGCGGGTGGCGGAGTCGTCCGCGCAGGCCCCCGAGCCGACGGAGGCCGTTGCGGACGAGGTGTCCCGCGATGTGCTCCCGGCACCCCGCACGAGCACCGTGCAGCCCACGATCCCGGGTCCGGCCCGCCGTCGGCCCGCCGGGGCGACCGGCTCTGGACGGGCGGGTCGCTGAGCCGTAACGTCGGCACGACGTCATGACCGGGGCGTGTTTCGCGACATGCCCCGACACCGCCCAGTTCGGGGTCGGTCCGCCGCGCGGAGCGGGGGCGCGGGTCCGGCCGGGTGCGTGCCCGGTCCCGCCACACCGCGGCCGCCGCGCCGTCCGGCCCCCGCATCGTGCCGGCCGCCGGAGGCGCCCTCATGTCCACCACCCCGTCCTCGAAGCTCCCGCCCTTCGACCCCGCCGACCCCATCGGCATCGACGACCTGCTCGACCCCGAGGACCTCGCCATCCGCGACACCGTCCGCGCCTGGGCGGCCGACCGGGTCCTGCCGCACATCGCCGAGTGGTACGAGAACGGCGAACTGCCCGGCATCCGCGAGCTGGCTCGCGAACTCGGTTCGCTCGGCGCCCTCGGGATGTCCTTGCACGGGTACGGCTGCGCGGGAGCCACCGCGGTCCAGTACGGGCTGGCCTGCCTCGAACTTGAGGCGGCGGACTCGGGCATCCGCTCGCTGGTCTCCGTGCAGGGCTCGCTCGCCATGTACGCCATCCACCGCTACGGCTCCGAGGAGCAGCGCGAGCGGTGGCTGCCGGGCATGGCGGCGGGCGAGATCATCGGCTGCTTCGGCCTCACCGAGCCGGACCACGGTTCCGACCCGGCCGGGATGCGGACGTACGCCCGGCGCGACGGCACGGGGGACTGGGTGCTGACCGGCCGCAAGATGTGGATCACCAACGGTTCGGTCGCCGGGGTGGCCGTCGTCTGGGCGCAGACCGACGAGGACGGCGCGGCAGGCGGGATCCGCGGATTCGTCGTGCCGACCGACACCCCGGGATTCTCGGCACCCGAGATCACGCACAAGTGGTCCCTGCGCGCCTCGGTCACCAGCGAGCTCGTCCTGGACGAGGTGCGGCTGCCGGCCGGTGCCGTACTGCCCGGCGTCACCGGTCTGCGCGGCCCGCTCAGCTGTCTGGGCCACGCCCGCTACGGCATCGTCTGGGGGGCCATGGGCGCGGCGCGCTCCGCCTTCGGGACGGCCCTGGACTACGCGCGGACCCGGGAGCAGTTCGGGCGGCCGATCGGAGGCTTCCAGCTCACCCAGGCCAAGCTCGCGGACATGGCCGTGGAACTGCACAAGGGCATTCTGCTCGCCCACCATCTGGGCCGGCGGATGGATGCGGGCACGCTCCGTCCGGAGCAGGTGAGTTTCGGGAAGCTCAACAACGTGCGGGAAGCGATCGACATCTGCCGCACCTCGCGCACGATCCTCGGCGCCAACGGGATCTCCCTGGAGTACCCGGTGATGCGCCACGCGACGAATCTGGAGTCGGTGCTCACCTACGAGGGCACCGTGGAGATGCACCAGCTGGTGCTGGGCAAGGCACTCACCGGTCTCGACGCGTTCCGGTAGAACGGTCCGGCGAGCGCCCTGTTCAGCTCTGGTTGAAGAAGCCGTCGGCCGGCCGGCCGACGGCTTCGCCGCTGACCACCTGGGTGTCGGCCGGGGTCAGCAGGAAGACCCGGGTGGCCACCCGTTCGATCGATCCGCGCAGTCCGAAGGTGAGACCGGCGGCGAAGTCCACGACGCGCTTGGCGTCGGTGGGGTCCATGGCCGTGAGGTTGACGATCACCGGGACACCGTCCCGGAACAGCTCGCCGACGGCCCGGGCGTCCCGGAAGCTGTCGGGGGTGACGGTGGCGATCCGGCGGCCGGTGTCCTCGGCGCTCCGGGAGGCCACCTGCACCCGGGGGTCGGTCACCCATGCCTGACCCGTCCCGGTCTGTGCCACCTCGGGGTACTCGTCGTCGTAGTACCGCTCGTCGTTGTCCTCCACGAGGCCCAGCCAGGCACTCGCCTTGCGCACCGATCCCATGGACGCCTCCTCTCACCGCGGTTCCGTGATGCTCCGCATCTCTTTCGTCTTCCTATGGTCGTCCATGATGCGGATCGCGCGCCAAGTGGATAGACGGCGCGCAGGGGATTCGTGACGGTACTGGTGCAGAAGATGTGGTGGTTCGTCAGCATTCCTCCCGCATCGATGGTCTGAAAGAAAGAAAATGTGATGCACCAGTCCGTCCGAGTGACCCGCGGGGCGTACGGGTGAACGGATGGCTGGAATACGATGCTCGTCGCGCACGCGCACGAGCACGGCGCACGAGTGAACGACCGTCGGGGGATCGTCGTGTTCGGAATCGTCAGGCCCTGCACCCATCGCCTGTCCGAGGGGTTGAGGACCGAGTGGATGGCCCATCTCTGCGGGCTCTGTCTCGCACTTCGCTCGGACCACGGACAGTTCGCCCGCGTCGTCACGAACTATGACGGCCTGATCGTCTCGGTACTGACGGAGGCTCAGTCCGAGCGGACCGCCGGATGGCGACGGACCGCTGGCCCCTGCCCGCTGCGCGCCATGCGGACCGCACCCGTCGCCCGTGGCGAGGGGGCCAGGCTGGCCGCCGCCGTCTCCCTGGTACTGGCCTCGGCGAAGGTACGGGACCACGTCGCGGACCGGGACGGCCTGTTGAAGCGCCGTCCGGTCGCCGCCGCGGCCCGCCGGATCGCCGCGGGCTGGGACCGGGCGGGCGCGCGCACCGGCGCGGAGCTCGGCTTCGACACGGCGCTGCTCGTCGACGCCGTCGACCGGCAGAGTGGCGTCGAACTGCTCGCCGGCCCCGGAACGCCGCTGCTCACGGTCACCGAACCCACCGAGACCGCCACCGCCGCCGCCTTCGCGCACACCGCGATACTCGCCGGCAGGCCGCAGAACGCGGAGCCGCTGGCCGAGGCGGGCCGGCTCTTCGGCCGCCTGGCGCACCTGCTGGATGCCGTGGAGGACCAGGAAGCTGACGCCGCGTCGGGGGCCTGGAACCCGCTCACCGCGACCGGCACCTCACGGGCCGAGGCGCGACGGCTGTGCGACGACGCCCGGCGTGGCATACGGCTCGCGCTGCGCGACGTGGAGTTCACCGACGACAAGCTGGCCCATGTGCTGCTGGCCCACGAACTGCGGCAGTCGGTGGACCGGGCCTTCGGCACCACGTCGTGCTCGCACCGCGCCGACGGCACGCTCCCGGACGGGCTCGCGACCCCGTCGGACGTCCGGCCGGCCGGATCCTTCGGACCGCCGCCCGGAAATCCGTACGCCCCGAGCCCCGGCAATCCCTACGCCCCGGGCCCCGGCGGCCCCGGCGGTCCGTCGGGGCCCCCGCCCGAGCCGCCGCGCGACCGGCGCGGGCTGATCGCCGGCTGCCTGGTCTGGGCGGGGCTGGCCTGCACCTGCCAGATGTGCTGCGGCACCTTCAACGACCCGTGGAGCCACCGGCGCCGCGAAGGGCTCTGCAACAGCGCCAACTGCGGGAACTGCTGCGACTGCGGGGATTGCTGCTGCAACTGCGGGGACTGCTGCGAGTCCTGCGACTGCTGCGACTGCAGCTGTTGAGCCGGGGCGCCGCCGGGCCCGCCACGGCCCGGCGGCGTCACGTGATCTCGGGCGGCGAGATCCGCGAGGTCCCGATCGACGACGTGCCGTCGTCACGTCCTCGGACGCGTTCACGGGGAGAACTTCCGCCGCGGCGGCCATCTCGACCGGGCCGACCGGTACACGAGGGCCGCCGAGTTCGTCGCCGCGGCCCGCGAGCTGTGGGACAGCTGGACCCCCGACGGCCCCGCGCCCGTTCGCGTACGCCGGTCGACACTTCGGCATCGAGGGGGAGTTCACCGTTCCGCGCTCCCCGCAGGTACATCCGGTCGTCATCCAGGCCGGGGACTCGCCCCAGGGCCGCGAGTTCGCCGCGTCGGCCGCGGACGTCGTTTTCACCCGGCACGGCACCCTGGAGGACGGCCGTGCCTTCTACGCGGACGTCAAGACGCGGCTGGCGGCGTACGGCCGGAGGCCCGACCAGCTGAAGATCATGCCCGGTGTCACCGTGGTGCTCGGTGACGCCGAGGCCCAGGAGCGGGCGGCCGAGATCCGGCACCGGCAGATCTCCCCGCAGAACGCGTTGCTGGCGCTGGAACAGGTCAGGGGCCGCGACCTCTGCTCCCTCGACCCCGACGGCCCCTTGCCAGGGAGCGAACCGGATCCCGGTTCCACCCCGGTCCGGGGCCGGGTCCGGCACGCCGACCCCCTTGCGGCCGCGGCTCGTTGGCGCGCCGTGTCGCAGGAGAAGGGGCTGTCGATCCGGCAGACCGTCATCGAGACGACCGGGCGGCAGTCCTTCATCGGCAGCCCCCGTACGGTCGCGGCGCGCATGACGGAGTTCGTGGTCGCGGACGCCGCCGACGGCTTCGCCCTCGTCCCGCAGCTCACGCCGGGCGGCCTTGACGACTTCGTCGACCTGGTCGTCCCACTGCTCCAGGAGCGCGGGGTGTTCCGCTCCGACTGCACCGGTACGACGCTGCGTTCGCACCTCGGGCTCATCGAGCCGGTGTGGAAGGGTTGACGCATGAGCACGGACACACCGCAGCCGCAGGACACCGAGCGGGCGGCACAGGACTGGCAGCACTGGCACGAGGGGCGCGTCGCGGGAGTCGCCGCCCCGTACGGGCCGCTCTCCCTCACCGGCACCCACTGGCTCTCCGACCACGCGGACGGCCGCATCCCGCAGGTGCCCGGCCGGTGGCGCGAGGACGGCGGGGAGGTGGTGCTCGACGCCGACGGCGAGGACGGCCTCACGGTCGACGGAGAGCCTTTCGCCGGACGGGTCCGCCTCACCGCCGACCGCGGTCCGGTCGAGGCGTCCCGCGTCGCGTACGGCGGTCGCCGCCTGGTCGTGCTCAGCCGCGAAGGGCTCCGGGCGGTGCGGGACTTCGACCCCCGATCCGCGGCCCGGCGGGCCTTCCGGACCATCGAGGCCACCCCGTACGACCCCCGCTGGGTGCTGCCGGGCGCCTACCGCCCGTACGGCGGTGTCCGCACCGTCCGGGTCGAGAACGCCGACGGGGCCGAGCGCGGCCTCTCGCTCGCCGGGGAGATCGTCTTCGAGGCCGGGGGCGCGGAGCACGTCCTCCATGCGGCGGTCGAACCGGACGGCTCGCTCTGGGCGGTCTTCGCGGACGCAACCAGCGGGACGAGCAGCTACCGGTTCCGGTTCCTGCGCCCCGCCGCCCCGTCGCCGGACGGTGGCGTGACGGTCGATCTGAATCGCGCGCTGCTGCCGCCCTGCGCCTTCGCGGACCACTTCATCTGCCCCTTCCCGCCGCCCGGTAACACCCTTCCGTTCGCCGTCGAGGCGGGAGAGCGCAGCCGTGTGGACAACTGACTGATCGTCATATCTCTTCGCGGAAACCGCCCCGGTGGTCCGTCGGGCCGCCGGGGCCGGGGTGCGGGCGGGGCGGGGGCGGAGTCGGGCCGGAAGGCCCTCTTGCGCCGGAAGTTGAGCCCTTGAATACTCCCGTCCAGTGCTTGTCAGGAACACGGCATGTTCCCGTCGCGGGCGACCTGCCGTGCGAACGACTGCGCCTCACGGGTCCGACCACCCCACAGGCGGACCCCCGACTTCCCTCGGGAGGAGCGAAAAGTGAGGATCAAGCGCACCACCCCCCTCGACGTCACCGTCAGACGCACCCGGGCCGTTGCCGTCGCCGCAGGACTCCTCGCCGTCGCCGCGCTCGCGGTCCCCAGCGCGCAGGCCGACTCCGCCCCCACGTTCGGCGCCAGTCAGCTCACCGCCGCGAGCGATGCCGTGCTCAAGGCCGACGTGGCGGGCACCGCATGGAGCGTCGACCCGAAGTCCGGCACCGTCACGGTCTCCGCGGACAGCACGGTCTCGCAGGCCGAGATCGCCCGGATCAAGGAGACCGCCGGAGTCAACGCGGGCGCCCTGCGGATCGAGCGCACCCCGGGAAAGCTCAGCAAACTGCTCTCCGGCGGCGACGCGATCTACGCCCCCGGCTGGCGCTGCTCGCTCGGCTTCAACGTCCGCAGCGGGAGCACCTACTACTTCCTGACCGCCGGTCACTGCACCGACGGCAACCCGCCCTGGTACACCAGCTCCTCCCAGTCGACCGGCATCGGTCCGACGGTCGGCTCCAGCTTCCCGGTGAACGACTACGGCCTGGTGCGCTACGACAACACCTCGGTCCCCCATGAGGGCACCGTCGGAAGCGTCGACATCACCGGTGCGGCCGACGCCACGGTCGGCATGTCCGTCACCCGCAGGGGCTCCACCACCGGTACCCACGGCGGCACCGTCACGGGGCTCAACGCCACGGTCAACTACGGCAACGGCGACGTCGTGTACGGCATGATCAAGACCAATGTGTGCGCGGAGCCCGGAGACTCCGGCGGCCCGCTGTACTCCGGCTCCAAGGCGATCGGTCTCACCTCCGGCGGCAGCGGCGACTGTTCCTCGGGCGGTACCACGTACTTCCAGCCGGTCCCCGAGGCGCTCAGCGCGTACGGGGTCAGCATCTACTGATCGCGGACGGGCCGACGAGGGCGGGCGCTTCGTACCCGGGCTCGATGCTCGAACGCCAGTCGGCCCGATCCTCGAACGCCAGTGGGAAGGGACACGGAGCCCCCACCCGAATTCCGGGTGGGGGCTCCCGCTCGCCCGGCCCGTCTTGAGAGGATGTGGGGCAGGTCGGTCATGCAGGAGCAAACGGGGGCGGATACTGTCCCGCCCGGAGGGCGACCTCCGGGGCCCCCGGCAGACACCTCAGGGGGTTCCAGGTCCGTGAATCGCATCGGAGTGACCGGTCACCGCAGCATTCCGCACGAGGCCCACGCGCACGTTCTCGCCGGGCTGGAGGCAGCTCTCCGCGGCTTCGAGGGATCGTTGGAGGCGCTGTCCAGCCTGGCGGTGGGGGCTGATCAGATCTTCGCCGACCTCGCCCTGGCCCGCGGCGCGGACCTCACCGTGGTCGTCCCCAGCGGCGACTACGAGGCCACCTTCGCCGATGCCGCCGAACTCGCCCGCTACCACGCGCTCAAGAACCGTGCGGTGCGGGAGATCCGGATGGACTACCCGCACTCCACCGACGAGGCGTACTACGCGGCGGGCACGTACATCGCCGACCACTGCGACCGGCTGCTCGCCGTGTGGGACGGCCGGCCGGCCCGCGGCCTCGGCGGTACCGGCGACATCGTGACCTACGCCCGCAGCCTCGGCCGACCGGTCACCGTCATCTGGCGTGAGGGCGTGGAGCGCGGCTGAGGGCGTGGAGCGCGGCCGATCGGCGACGCGGCCGCTCTCCGTGCCGCGGGGTGGCGACCCGGCGGTCGAGTTGCCCGTGCGACTTTGCCCGGCGCCGGTGGTCGGGCCGGAGCCCGTCGCGCGGTTCCCGCCGATGGTGTGCCGACGAGCAGGGGAGCCGGCCGGCGGCGGCAGTGTTCACGGCCGCGGCGGTGGTGCCGCGGTCCATCGATCCGAACGGTGGCGACGGAGTCCGGCGTCCGGTGCCGGCGGCATCCTGCGGAGGCGTCGAGAACGCCCCGGGAACGGGCGCGGCCGGCCTCGGGGGCCGGCCGCACCCATGCGTTTTCCGGTGATCCGTCACATCTGGTGCCGCGCCAGCCAGTCGGTGTGCTGCGGCGAGACGATGCGCTCGGTCTCGAACACCGCACTCGGCCACTGACGTTCGGTCAGCGTGGTCTCCATCGCCACCTGCATCGCCTCCAGGTCCTCCTCCACCAGTGAGTGGGCGGAGATCAGCGGATGGTGGCGGCGGATCTCGTTCCATGCCAGGCAGGCCGCCGCGGCGGCGGACAGCACCCCGGTCAGGGCGAAGGACTGGGTGACGGAGAACGTCCGCAGCAGGGCGGAGAGCAGTGCCAGCGAGGTCAGGACGGCGATCGTGCTCGACCAGAGCAGGGTGGCCCGCCGCGACACCTCCTGGCGCCTGCGGTACCACGTGCGCTGTTCGATCAGCCGGTCGCGGATGTAGGTCTCCTTGCGAACGGTGAATGCCTTGTTCCGTAATTCCCGCATGGATTCGGTGATCAGGCCGCCGGAGTCCGCCGTGAGGTCGCGGGGGTCGGTCCAGCCCACTTTGCGGAGCTCCTGGAGTCCCTCTTCGAGACGGTTCGCGAACACGGCCTCGGGATGCGGGGCGTTGGTGTCGAAGGGGGAGCCGTGCACGGAGTAGCGCCAGCACATCGACTTGATGAACTCCGCCGCCGATCGGTTGAGTTGCCAGTGCGACTTTGCTCTGCGCCGGGTGGCGAGGTACGTCGTGAACAAGACACCCGCATAGGCCAACACGCCGACGGCGTCGATCAGTTGGAACGTGGTGCCCAGCTTCGCGTGCCAGGGCAGTGCTGCCGGTACCGTGCCGATGAGCAGAAGGATCAGCTGGACGCGGGTCGTGTTCACGGCCTCCCGTTGGCTCGTGATCGCGATGGCGTCCGTGTGATGGAAGAGCTCCGGCAGGTCAGCGTTCCTGAACACCATGCTCCGGAGCGGTCCGGGAATCGCCGTCATGTTCGCTCCCGTCTGCAGTTGTGTTGTCACTTCAATGGAGGAATCCGTGGTTCCGTTCGACTCCGGACGGTCCCATGTGACGCTTTTGTCTCAAGTGGGCGTCCTCAGTTGCCAAAGGAGGTCATGAGAGTAAAGTCGTGCCGCCGGGCACTGCAATGGTGCGCATATCCTTGCTGTATTCCTGTCCGGAACCATTCCATCGGAACAACCCCCTCAAGGACGGCCGTGAACACCACAGAATCCTCCCGCTCCTTCGCCGTTGCGAAGAAGAGTCGTGTGCGCCTCGCCGAGATCGACGCCACCGGCACCGCCGCCGACCGCAAGGTCGGCCGTGTGCACGCTGCTTCGACCAGCCGCCCGACTCAGGCATCGACCTTCAACTCGGCACTCTGATCCAAAGCCCCGACCACCCCTGCGGGCTGGCTAGACTGGCGGAATGACAGGACCCCTGGTCCCTTTCCGCGAAGTCGTTCTCAAGGTTCACAGCAGGTGCGATCTTGCTTGTGACCATTGCTATGTCTACGAACATGCAGATCAGAGCTGGCGATCCCGGCCAAGGACAATCTCTGATGATGCCATCTTCCGGACTGCTCAACGCTTGGCCGAGCATGCCAAGACACATGCACTGCCCTCCGTGTCAGTGATCCTGCACGGAGGGGAGCCCCTGCTGGCAGGTCCCGCCCGATTGCGGCGCGTCTGCGAAGTGCTCACCTCAGCCTTCGAGGGCATCGCGGAACTCGACCTCCGTATCCACACCAACGGGCTCCAGCTCAGCCCGCGCTACCTCGACCTCTTCGACGAGTTCGACGTCAAGGTCGGCATCTCCCTCGACGGCGACCGGGCCGCCAACGACCGGCACCGGCGCTACGCCGACGGACGCAGCAGCCACCCTCTGGTCCTCAAGGCAGTCGAGTTGCTCCGGCAGGAGCGCTACCGCCACCTCAATCTCGGTCTGCTCTGCACCGTCGACATCCGGAACGACCCGCACGCGGTCCTCGACGCGCTCACCGAGCTCGAACCGCCGCTCATCGACTTCCTGCTGCCGCATGCCACCTGGGACGAGCCGCCGCTGCGTCCCGACGGGTCGCCCACCGCCTACGCCGACTGGCTCCTCGCGGTCTTCGACCGCTGGGAGGAGCAGGGGCGACCGGTGCCGGTGCGGATCTTCTCCTCGGTGCTGTCCACGCTGAGCGGCGGTCCCAGCCTCACCGAGTCGCTGGGCCTCGCCCCCACCGACCTCGTCGTGGTGGAGACCGACGGGCAGCTGGAGCAGGTCGACTCGCTCAAGAGCGCCTACGAGGGCGCGGCGGCCACCGGGTTCGACGTCTTCAGCCACTCCTTCGACGAGGTGGCGGCGCATCCCGGGGTCCGGGCCCGCCAGCTCGGCCTGGCCGGCGTGAGCGAGACCTGCCGCCGCTGCCCGGTCGTGCGTTCGTGCGGGGGCGGCCTCTACACCCACCGCTACGACTCCGCCGGGCCCCTCGGCCCGTTCGACAACCCCTCCGTGTACTGCGCCGACCTGGAGGCGCTGGTGCGCGGGATCGAGACGCGCACGGCGGGGGTCCTGGCCGCCCCCGCCGTGACCGACCCCGTCGAGCTGGCCGCCGCCCAGGAGGACCTCACCCGCACCCTGCTCGCCCGGCTGAACGCCGACATCGGCCGGAGCGGCGGCCGGGAGTGGGCGGAGGCGTGGGAGCTGACCGGCGCCATCGAGGCGTCCGAGCAGGGCGCGCGCGGCCTGGACGAGGTGCTGGCGCTGCCGTACACCCGCAGCTGGCTGCTGCACGCCCTGGAGCTGGTGCGCGAGCGGGCCGGGGCCGTCCGGGTGGCGCGTCGGCTGCCGGCGTACCTCGCGTCGGCCGTCGTGCGGGCCGGTCTCGACCTGCCCGTCCGGGTGATGTTCTCGGACGGCGCCCTCTTCCTGCCCGGCCTCGGCGAGTTGCGGATCGCGGACGCGGGGGAGTGCGGCACGGCCCTGGTGCGGGGTGCCGGAAACGGCTTCCTGGTGCGGCGGGAGGGGGGCGACGCGGGCGAGCCGGGGGTGGTCGTCCGGCCGGAGCGGGCCGGTCACGGCTGGCGGCCGCTGCGACGGATCGTGCTCCCGGGTTCACCGGCGCCGGGCCCGGTGCTGGACGACATGGACCCGTTCCGTGACTGCTTCCTGCCGCGAGCGGCCCCCGCCCTCGACGAGCGCGCCGCCGCCGGGCTGACGGCCCGGATCGCGGAGGCGTGGACGCTGATCGCGGCGAAGGCGCCCGGACGTGCCCGGGAGATGGCCGGCTTCCTCACCACCCTCACCCCGCTGACCGGCTCGGCACCGGCCGAGCCCTCGGTCGGACGCCACGGCGCCGGCGCTCTGGGCATCTCTCCGGACGGCAGCGCCGAGGAACTGGCGTTCGCGCTGCTCCGGGGTTACCGACGGGCGGAATTGCGGGCGTTTTGCGACGTCACGGATCTTTACGCCGCAGACGGCTCCTGGGAACATCGAATTCCGTGGCAGGAAGAACCAGTTCCGTTTTCCCGGCTGCTGACCGACACCTATGAACGAATGGCGTTGGGGGATTTCGAGCCAGATTGGCTAGAAGGTGTTCCGCAGGCTCTCGATGTGCTGGAGGGTGCCGCCGAACCGACCGTCCACGGAAAGCGACTTCTGGACCGGATGCGCAAAGAGATGTGAGACAGTCCGGGTTCGGCATTCCTGTTCGACCGGGAGGGGCGGTACGCATGGGGCAACTGGGGAGAACGGTCACAGACCGAATTCGATCAAGGAACTCGTTCGCTCAATCCGGGAACGCATGACTGAAAACTGGCGTTGAATGACCGAACGCCATGGGAGTGGAGCAACCTCCGCTCCGGAATGATGAATTCGCTCGCATTCGGCTCACCTCACTTCTCGGATGCGGGTGCTCACACAGGACGGGGGTCGTGTGCACGCAACAACGCAACAGCGAGCGGCGGACCATCGGCCGTACTTCTTCTTGAGCTATGCCCACACACCGGGGTACGGCGGTGGCACGGACCCCGACATGTGGGTCGAGCGTCTCTTCCAGGATCTCTGCGGCCATGTGATGGCCATGACCGATCTGCCCGCCGGTGCGCCCGCCGGGTTCATCGACCGCGAGATACGTTCCGGCGAGGGCTGGTCCGAACGGCTCGGCGAGGTGCTCGCCACCTGCCGGGTCTTCGTTCCGCTGTTCTCGCCGCGCTACTTCGCCAGTGAGATGTGCGGCAAGGAGTGGTATGCCTTCGCGCAACGGGCCATCCACCATCGCGCCCGCTCCAATCAACGGGCCGAGGCGATCGTCCCGGCGCTCTGGGTCCCGGTGCCGCCCAGTCAACTTCCCGGCCCCGCCGAGCGGTTGCAGTTCAACCATCGCGATTTCGGCGACCGCTACGTCAGCGACGGGCTCTACGGGCTCATCAAACTCAGGCTCTTCGCCGAGGAGTACGAGCGCGCGGTGTACGAACTCGCCAAGCGCATCGTCAACGTCGCGGACACGATACGGATCGGCACCGGCCGCCCCGTCGACTACCGGCTGGCCCCCAGCGCCTTCGGCCCGCCGAACAGCACCGTCGCCCCCCGCCCCATGCAGGTGACGATAGCCGCGCCCACCCGGCACGACCTGCCCGAGGGGCGCAACGCCGACTACTACGGCGACACCCCGCAGGACTGGAACCCCTACCATCCGGTCGCCGCCCGTCCCCTCGCCTACATCGCCGAGGACCTGGTGCGCTCCCTCAACTACCAGGCCACCATCGCCTCCTTCGACGAGGAGTCCGGGCACCCCGAGGGGAAGCACGTGCCCAGCAGGCCGGAGATACTGCTCGTCGACCGCTGGGCGCTGCAGGACGAGGACCGGTGCCGACGGCTCGCCGCCTTCGACGCCGAGAACCGTCCCTGGGTGACGCTGGTCGTGCCGTGGAACCGCGAGGACCAGGAGAGCAGGGCGGCCGAGGTCGAACTCACCGAGAAGCTCGAACGGACCATGCCGACCAAGATGCGCCAGGGCCGGGCTTTCTGCCGGGCCGCCGCCAAGGGAGTGCCCAGCATGGAGGCGTTCGGGCAGATCCTGCCGCAGGTGGTCGAAGTGGCCGCCCAGCAGTACCTGAGACACGCGGCGGTCTACCCACCCGCCACCGGTGGCGGCCACACCGAACGGACACGGCTGATGGGGCCGATGGCGCAGACGAACTACATCCCCGAGACACACGACCCTGCGACGGATGCGGAGGACACGGATGACGGCCGGTCGTGACGGGCGCATCGTCACCTTCTACTCGTACAAGGGCGGCACCGGGCGCACCATGGCCCTGGCCAACACCGCCTGGATACTCGCCGCCAACGGCAAGCGGGTACTGGCCGTCGACTGGGACCTGGAGGCACCGGGGCTGCACCGGTTCTTCCACCCTTTCCTCGACCCCTCGACACTCGGCGCCACCACCGGCGTCATCGACCTCATCACCGAGTACGCGTGGGCCGCGACCAGCCCCGTCCAGCGCGCCGACGACTGGCACCGCGACTACGCACGCATCCAGCCGCACGCCGTCTCCCTCGCCCCCGAGGCGCTCGGCTGGGAGTTCCCGCAGGGCGGCACCCTCGACTTCGTCTCCGCGGGACGCCAGAACCGCGAGTACTCCGCGACGGTCTCCACCTTCGACTGGGACAACTTCTACGACCGGCTCGGCGGCGGCCATTTCTTCGACGCCCTGCGCGACGACATGAAGGCCAACTACGACTACGTCCTCATCGACAGCCGTACCGGCCTCAGCGACATCGCCGACATCTGCACCGTCCACCTGCCCGACGTCCTCGTCGACTGCTTCACGCTCAGCGACCAGTCCATCGACGGCGCCGCCTCCGTCGCCCGGCAGATCTCCGAGCGCTACACCGGCCGCTCCATCGCGATCTACCCCGTCCCGATGCGCATCGACGAGGGCGAGAAGGAGAAGGCCGACGCCGGACGGGCCCTGGCCCGGCTGAAGTTCGACCGGCTGCCACGCGACCTGTCCGGCGACGAACTCACCGCCTACTGGGGCGCGGTGGAGATCCCGTACCGCCCCTACTACGCCTACGAGGAGACCCTCGCCACCTTCGGCGACGAGACCGGTCTCACCAACTCGCTGCTCTCCGCCTTCGAACGGCTCACCTCGGTCGTCACCGACCAGCAGGTCACCTCGATGCCGCCGGTCGGCGAAGAGGTGCGGCTGCGCATCCGGGACGCGTTCACCCGGCGCAGGCCCGCACTGCCCGCGGACCTCTTCCTCAGCTACGTGGCGGAGAACCGGATGTGGGCCGACTGGATCGAGTCCGTGCTCACCCGGGCCGGATTCCGGGTCGTGCCGCGCGACGTGTCCGCCGAGCGGGAGGAGCCGGAACCGGCGGGCGTCGCCGAGAACGCGGCCCGCACCGTGGTGCTGCTCTCCAGCGCGTACCTCAAGTCGCAGCGCGCGGTGAACATCTGGGACCGGGCGGTGGCGGAGGACCCCGGTGGCGGCCGACGCCAGCTGCTGCCGCTGCGCGTCGGTGACGTACGGCTCTCCGCCCCCTACATCGACCGCAACCCCGTCGACCTCTTCCGGCTCGACGAGGTGCACGCCACCGCCGCGCTGCTGCGCGCGCTGGACCGGCCCGTCCAGCTCACCGACGGGGTGTCGCCCGGCCCGCGCTTCCCCGGCACCGTGCCCAGGATCTGGAACGCGCCGCCCCGCAACCCCGGCTTCACCGGCCGTTCCCTGGTCCTGGAGCGGATGCGCGACCAGCTCGGCGGCGGCATGGCCGTCGTGCTGCCGCAGCCGCAGACCTTGTACGGGCTCGGTGGCGTCGGCAAGACCCAGGTCGCGTTGGAGTACGTGCACCGCTTCATGGCCGACTACGACCTGGTCTGGTGGATATCCTCGGAGCAGACCGACGACGTGGTCGCCTCGCTCGCGGAGCTGGCCGTGCGACTCGGCGCCCAGGGCGGCGACGACATGGCCGCCGCCTCCCAGGAGGCCGTGGACCTGCTGCGGCGCGGGGTCCCCTCGGACCGCTGGCTGCTGGTCTTCGACAACGCCGACGACCCCGAGCGGCTGAGGCGGTACTTCCCGCAGGGCGGCTCCGGGCACATCCTGGTCACCTCCCGGAACCAGGCGTGGTCCCAGCACGGCGACGCCCTGCCCGTCGACGTCTTCCTGCGCGAGGAGTCCATCGAGCACCTCCAGCGCCGGGCTCCGGGGTTGAGCGACGAGGACGCCGCCCAGGTGGCCACCGCGGTCGGCGACCTGCCACTCGCCGTCGAACAGGCGGCGGCCTGGATCGCGGAGACCGCCACCCCGATCGACACCTACCTGGAGCAGCTGGCACAGCAGGCCCCCGAGGTCCTGGCGCTCAACCAGCCGGCCGGCTACCCGCAGCCGGTCGCCGCGACCTGGAACATCTCCATCGAACGGCTCAAGGAGCGCTCGCCCGCCGCGGTGCGGCTGCTCCAGCTCTGTGCCTTCTTCGCCCCGGAGCCGATCTCCGGGAACCTCCTCTACAGCAAGGAGATGATCGAGGCGCTGAAGCCGTACGACGCCTCGCTCCAGGAGAAGCTGGTGCTGGGCCGGGTCATCCGGGAGATCGGCAGGTTCGCCCTCGCCAAGGTCGATCAGGTCTCCAACTCCATCCAGGTGCACCGGCTCGTCCAGGCCGTCATCCGGGCGCAGCTCACCGAGGAGGAGCAGCGCGACGCCCGGCACGCCGTCCACCGCATCCTCGCGGGCGCCCGGCCCGACGACGACGAACCCATCGACAACCCCTCGACGTGGCCGCAGTTCG
Source organism: Streptomyces sp. NPDC056061 (assembly GCF_042266885.1). NCBI lineage: Bacteria > Bacillati > Actinomycetota > Actinomycetes > Kitasatosporales > Streptomycetaceae > Streptomyces > Streptomyces sp. NPDC056061. Next base: position 59,177 of record NZ_JBHJWQ010000014.1, read on the forward strand.
CGACCATCTGGCCGCACCTCGCCCCCTCCGACGCCCGCAACTGCAAGGAGCCCGAGGCACGTCGGCTGCTGATCGACCGCGTCCGCTACCTCTGGAAGCGCGGCGAGTTCAGGACGGCGGGTGCCCTCTGCGAGGAACTGCGCGCCATCTGGAAGGAGACCCTGGGCGAGCGCGACATCCAGTACCTCTACCTCTGCTTCCACCTGGCCAACATCTACCGCTCGCGCGGCCGTTACGTGGAGGCGCGGGAGCTGGACGAGGTCACGCTGGCGATGCAGCAGGAGGTCCTGGGGCCGGAGCATCCGCACACCTACATGAGTACCAGCAGCCTGGCGACGGACCTCGGCACGCTCGGCGAGTACACCAGGGCGATCGAGCTGGCGACCGAGGCCACCGACGGGTTCAACCAGATCTTCCACGAATCGCACCCCAGGACCCTGGCGGCGGCGAACAACCTGGCGTTCACCCTGCGCTCCATCGGGCAGTACGCCCGGGCCCGGGAGATCGACCAGGACGTCTTCGACCGGCGGGTCGAGGTGCTCGGCGCGGAGCATCCGTACAGCCTGTCCTCGGCCATGAACCTCGCCCGCGACCTGCGCGAGGTCGGCCGGTACGAGGACTCGGTCACCCTCCTCAGCCGTACCTACGACAGCTACAAGGCCACGCTCGGCCGGGCCTTCCCCGGCACGCTGAGCGCGGCGAAGAGCCTCGCCGTCTCGCTGCGCAGGGCGGGCCGACTGGAGGACGCCCGCAGGCTCACGGTCGCCACTCTCGCCCGGTTCCGGGCCAAGTACACGGCAGTCAACCCGGAATGGCTCGCCTGCGACCTCAACATGGCGGCCGACCTGTACGTGGCGGGGGAGACCGTCGAGGCCAGGGACACCGCGCAGCAGGTCGTCGACCAGTACATGAAGGTGCCGGGGGAGAAGCACCCGTACACCCTGGCCGCCCTCAACAACCTCGCCGTCTACCAGTTGGGCGTCGGCGCGGTGGAGGAGTCGGAACAGGTACTGACCCGGGTGGTCGCGTCGATGCGGGAGGTGTACGGGCAGGAGCACCCCAACACCCTGTTCTGCGTCATGAACCTCGCCAACGCGACGGCAGAGCAGGGCGATCTCGAACTCGTCCTGAAGACCGAACGGAGGCTGGCCGGGCAGCTCAGGCAGGTCATCGGGGCACACCACCCGGAGACCCTGGCGATGATGTCGAACATGGCGGTCACGCTCGACGCGATGGGGCGGCCGGACGAGGCGGCGCGGCTGCGGGCGGATACGGGCGACGAGCTGGCCCGGCAGCTCGGCGACGAACACCCGCTGACCCGGATCGCCCGCAACGAGAACCGGTTCGAGCGCGAGCTGGAACCGACGGCGGTGTGAGCGACGGGAGCGTCCGGCCGCCGGGCCGGACGCTCCCGTGCTCCTCGATCCGTTCCCTCAGGCGGCGCCGGGTTCCAGCAGCCAGTTGAGGATGATGGGCAGGGCGTGCAGAGCGTCGAAGTGCGCTGCGGTCGGCTCCAGCACGACGGTCGCGTTCGGGATGCGTTCGGCCAGCCAGCGGGAGTGCCCCACCGGCGAGAACACATCCTTCTCGCCGTGCCACAGCATCACCGGACCCGGAATGTCCGCCGGATCGAACCCCCACGGGCGGCTGAACGCGATCGCGTCGTCGATCCACCCCCAGGCCGACGTGCGCAGTCCCTCGCGGTAGTTGCGCAGCAGCATGGAGCGGACACCGGCGTCGTTGACCACCATCCGGTCGGAGTCGGTCAGCTCCCGGCGCAGGTCGTCGATCAGCCGGACCGGGTTCTTCCTGATCACCGCCGACCGTGAGATGAACGATTCGGCGAGCCCGTCCGGATCGGCTGCCGCGGTGGAGTACGCCAGCACGTTGGACGCGGCCATCCCCTCGAACCAGTCGAGGCCGTCGGCGCCCCAGGGGGCCAGCCCGACCAGCGCGGCGGTACGGGTCACCCGATCGGGCATCAGCGCGGCGCAGGCGAGGGCGTGCGGGGCGCCACCGGACCGGCCCACCACGGCGAACCGTTCGAGGCCCAGATGGTCCGCGATGGCCCGCACGTCCTGGACGGCGTCGGCGACACAACGGCCCGGCAACCGGTCGGAGTCCCCGTAGCCCGGCCGGTCGTAGGCGATCAGCTGGGTCTTGCGCTGGTACAGCACCATGCCGCGCGGAGCGGGACCCAGCCTGCTGCCGGGCATTCCGTGCAGCAGAAACACCGGTCTGCCGCGTGGGTCCCCCAGACGCTCCACCATCAGATGCCGCCCGTCCTCCGCGCGCACCCGGCTTCGCACTCCGTGCCTCCTCCGTTTGGTGCGGGCACGACGTGCCCGGCTTTCCCCGCCCCAATTCGATGATGGCTCATCAGAGCCCTTACCGGGACGGCGTGTTGGGAAACAAGGCAGGGCTCAGGGGGCGCGGGGGACGGCGGTCGGAGTGCACACGGACCGTGATGGTCTGCGCCCTCGGGCAGGAAATGGCCCGGTCATGGGCCCCTGCACACCTGGGATCGTGTGTGCGGGCTGCTGACCGGGCCAGGATTCGACCGGCGTTATTCGGCCGTGAGTGTCTGCGCGACGAAGGCGGTCCATGGGTTCCGTGCGATGTGGAGGACCGGTCCGTCGTGGGGGTTCTTGGAGTCGCGTACGTGGACGGTGTGCCGGTCGGTTGCCACTTCGACGCAGTCGCCGCCGTCCGATCCGCTGTGGCTGCTCTTGAACCAGTTCAGCCCGTTCGTGTCGCCGGACATCTGCTCCACGCTCATGTCTCTCCCGCCAGCCGTTCGATGAGCCTCGCGGACTCCACACCGTTCAGAGCCTGCGATCGCAGCTTGCCATAACGCAACCCGAAGGAGCTGACCTCGGCGGGATCATGGACGATGTGGCCGACGCCTTGCGACTCGAAGTACCCGAGGCGCTTCAGATCTTCCGTTTCCACCAACACGAACGGACCGTTGAGGCCGGGGTGGAACCCCGGCGCGGCCGGCATGACCTGAACCTCCACATTGCGCGATGCGCCCACCTCCAGCAGCCGTCGCCACTGTCCGTGCATCACCTCCGGGCCGCCTACGGGGTTGCGCAGGGCCTCCTCGCCGATGATGAACGACAGTTCGGCGAGCGGATCCCGGGTCAGCAGCTTCTGGCGGGCCAGTCGCGCTTCCGTGTGCTGGTCGATGATCTCCTCGTTCAGCGGTGGGCAGTGCCCCGCGAACACCGCTCGCGCGTACGCCTCCGTCTGCAACAGGCCCGGCACCAGCAGCGGATCGTAGGAGAACCGGCTCAGCACCTCGGCCTCGACGAGGGCGAAGTTGCGGAAGAACAGCGGTAGTTTGGCCCGGTCCACGTCGGGCTGGAGCACTTCCAGCACCCCGTCCGCCGTCAGCACCCGGTCCGCCGCCACGGTGAACGCCTCCTTGGCCGGGCGGCGCCCCTGCTCGACGGAGGCGACCTGCTCCAGCGAGTAGCCGATGGCATGCCCGAGCGCCTGTTGGTTCATCCCGGCCCGTTTGCGCAGGTGCTGGAGCAACTTGCCGTAGGCCACCCACACGCCCGGCAGGCTGTTCTCGTCCTTCGCCCCCGCTCCCGTCGCGCGGCCGTTCCGCGTATCCCGCATGTGTCCTCACGCCTTTCGCTCAGCCGGACGCCGTCCGCCCCGCCCGTTCCCTTCCCACAGGGGCCCGGCCCTGACCGCGGCCGGGGAAGGTTCAACGCGGCTCGTTCCGCCCGGGACACGGAGGCGAAGCCGTACGGCACCCGTACAAGACCCGTACAGCTCCGGTCCGTTCCGGTGCGGTGGCCCGGCGACTCCCGTACGAGTGCGGTCGCGTACGGCCGTCACCCCTGGTCGGAGCGGTGACCGGCCGCCCACGATGGTCCCGTGACACACCGGACAAGCACCCACGAACGACGCGCCGACGAACCAGGTGCCCATGAATCACGCGTGCACGCACCCGAGTTCAGGGTGCAGCTCAGCAGCACCAGGAGGGGTGCCCGGCTCGCACGCGCCCTCGCCGTGCAGCAACTCACCGAATGGTGCGGCCTCCCGTACGACTCCGAACCCGCACGCACCGTCGCCCTCGTCACGGCGGAACTCGCTTCCAACGCGATCACCCACGGTCGCCTTCCTGGCCGCGATTTCCGGCTGACCCTGCTTCTCCTTCCGGGTGCGGTACGCATCGAGGTGACGGACACGCGTCCGGAACGGCTCCTGCCGCAGCCCCCTTCCTGTCCGATCGGCGCCGATGCCGAGGCCGACTCGGGGCGCGGTCTGCTGCTGATCAACGCCTGTGCGAGCCGTTGGGGCTGCACCGTACGCGACGCCTGGCTCAAGACGGTCTGGGCGGAGGTGGAGTTCGGGGAGGGGTGAGCAGGTGCGCGGCCTCGGTCCGGAAAGGGCGGTTCCGCCCGTTCGGAACGCGCCGGTCGTATGCGGTGTCGGGCGAGGCGCGGCCGCCCCGCCCCGGTCGGTACCGGTGCCCCGCGAAGTGCGTGGCTCTGCCATGGGCACTCGTCCGTGGGGCCGACGGCCGGTCAGTCGACCGTCGAGCCGAACGGCGGCGGGGCGTCGGCGATGTCCTGAGGGGTGCGGCGCATGGCGATCAGGCAGGTGACGAGGGTGCCCGCCACCGCCCACGCGGACAGCACCAGCAGTGGTCCGGTGATCGCGTTGCCCCGGAAGTAGGCGATCGAACGGGCCACCCAGGTGCCGGCCCCGGGTGGCAGCGCGGGGCCGATCGCCCGCCAGAAGTCCGGGAGCATCGGCAGCGGGAAGGCGCCGCCGGCGCTCGGGTTGCCCGCGATCACCACGATCAGCACGGCCAGGCCGATGCCGACGATGCCGGTGAGGGCCTGGAGGGCGAGGGTGAGCATGCCGACCGCGAAGACGGTCAGGGCCCCCAGCCCCGAAAGGCCCCAGAAGCTTCCGGGCAGTGCGCCGAGAATCGGGCCGATGATGAGCGCGCCGCCGATGCCGCCGACGACGGAGTACAGCGCCATGACGCCGGTCCGGATCAGGGCGCGCTGCCGGTTGGCAGGTTTGGCGCCGGCGCTGATCGCCAGGATCGACGCGCAGAGGTAGCCGCCCACGCACCAGCCCACGACCAGGTAGAAGGACGAGATCCCGTTGAAGTCCTGATCGGAGGCGGGGGCCAGGTCCACGGGCCGTACCGTGCGCTGCCGGGCCTGGTCCGCCTTCGTGACGATCCGGGTCAGGGTGTCGGCCATGGCGGTACCGCCGCCGGAGGCGACGAGGACGGTGTCGGTGGTCCGGGTGGGGTCGACGACCAGGGCGCCGTCGATCTCGCGGTTCATGATCTGCTCGCGGGCCGTTGCCTCGTCGGCGAGTGCGCGGGGGTCCAGCGGGCCGCCCGGGAGGTTCTTCAGTTCGGTCAGGAGCTGTGCGGACATCTGACGGGGAGCGACGACCCCGAAGGGGACGTCCGTCGGTTTCGGCCGGTGCAGTGCTCCGACGTAGGAGGTGATGAACAACAGTTGCAGTGCGAGTACACCGATGACGAGCACGGCGGCCCGTGGGGTGACGGCGTTCTTCACCTCGTCGACGAAAGTCATGTTCCCACGCTCCGGGGTGTCGGCCGTCGATGCAGGTGGGGCTGGGCCGAATGGGTGACCAAAGGCGCGGGGGGAGTCGGCCGGGGCCGGTGCCGTGTCCCGTACCGGATCGTTCCATCCCGCCTCGGGTATCGTACGAATGTTCGAAACTTGGTTTATGGTGGAGAGCGAGGGGGTGGTGAGTACGGATCGGTCCAGGAGGTGCGGGTGCCCGGGTTCACGCATCTGCATACCGTCTCCGGATTCTCCGTGCGGTACGGGGCCTCGCATCCGGAACGGCTGGCGCACCGCGCCGCGGAACGGGGGATGGATGCCCTCGCGCTGACCGACCGCGACACGCTCGCGGGAGCGGTCCGCTTCGCCAAGGCATGCGAGCGGTCCGGGGTGCGGCCGGTCTTCGGGGTGGATCTCGCGGTGGGGGCAGCGGCAGGGTCCGGGGCGGCGGAGGATACGAGAGGCGGCGGGCTCACGCATCGGCTGCGGGCCCCGGTCCGCGGCGGTGCCTTTGTCGACGAATCCGCACCCCGGGTCACCTTTCTCGCCCGGGACGGTGCGCGGGGGTGGGCGGAACTGTGCCGCCTCGTCACCGCCGCGCACGCCGGGACGGGCCCCGCGCACGCCGGTGCCGCGCGCGCCGGTACCGGACAGCCCCTGGTCGACCGGTCCGCGCTGTCCGGCGAGGGGCTCGTCGTGCTGCTCGGCCCCGCCTCCGACGTCGGCCGGGCGCTGGCCGCCGGCCGGCCGGACCGGGCCGCCGCGCTGCTCGCCCGCTGGCGGGAGGTCCACGGCGACGACCTGCGCCTCGAAGCCGTCCACCACGGACGCGAGGGCACCGGACCCGGTTCGCTGCGGCTCGCCGCCCGTACCGTCGGTCTCGCCGCCGAGCAGGGCGTGCGGGCCGTGCTGACCAACGCCGTCCGGTACGCCGATCCCGGGCAGGGTCCGGTCGCGGACGTGCTCGACGCGGCCCGCCGACTGGTTCCCGTTGATCCCCGCCGTGCCCCGCTGGACAGCGGTGAGCGCTGGCTGAAGGATGCCCGCGCGATGGCGGAGACCGCCGAACGGATCGCCTCCGCCGCCGGGCTCGGGCAGGGCGCCGGGGCGCGGCTGCTCGCGGAGACCCGGCGCACCGCCGACGCCTGCGTCGTAGACCCCGAGGACGACCTCGGCCTCGGCACCGTCCACTTCCCCGAACCGCGCCTCGTCGGCGCCGACCGTCGCACCGCCCAGCGGGTGCTGGCCTCCCGCGCCGCCGCCGGCATGGTGCTGCACGGCTACGACCGCAGGCGCGACTACTGGGAGCGGATGCGCCGGGAACTGGACATCATCGCGTACCACGGTTTCGCCTCCTACTTCCTGACGGTCGCTCAGGTCGTGGACGACGTGCGGGCGATGAAGGTGCGGGTGGCCGCCCGGGGCTCCGGCGCGGGCTCCCTGGTCAACCACCTCATCGGGATCGCGCACGCCGACCCGGTCGAGCGCGGGCTGCTGATGGAGCGCTTCCTCTCCAAGCGCCGCGCCGTGCTGCCGGACATCGACATCGACGTCGAGTCCGCCCGCAGGCTCGACGTCTACCGCGCGATCATCGGGCGCTTCGGCACCGAACGGGTCGCGACCGTCGCCATGCCCGAGACCTACCGGGTGCGGCACGCCATCCGGGACGTCGGTGCCGCGCTCTCCATGAACCCCGCCGAGACCGACCGGCTCGCCAAGGCGTTCCCGCACATCCGGGCCCGCGACGCCCGCGCGGCCCTGGCGGAACTGCCCGAACTGCGTGACGTGGCACGGGAGAAGGACCGCTACGGGCGGCTCTGGGAACTGGTGGAGGCGCTGGACGCCCTGCCGCGCGGCGTCGCCATGCACCCGTGCGGGGTGCTGCTCTCGGACGCCTCGCTGCCGCACCGGGTGCCCGTCGTGCCCACCAGCGGGGAGGGCTTCCCGATGGCGCAGTTCGACAAGGAGGACGTGGAGGACCTGGGGCTGCTCAAGCTCGATGTGCTGGGCGTGCGGATGCAGTCGGCGATGGCGCACGCGGTCGCCGAGATCGGGCGGGCCTCGGGGCAGGACGTGGACCTGGACGCCGTACCGCCGGGCGACCCGGAGACGTACCGGCTGATCCGGAGCGCCGAGACGCTGGGCTGCTTCCAGATCGAGTCGCCGGGCCAGCGCGACCTGATCGGCAGACTCCGGCCCGCCGACTTCCACGACCTGGTGGTCGACATCTCGCTGTTCCGCCCCGGACCGGTCGCCGCCGACATGGTGCGGCCGTTCATCGAGGCCCGGCACGGCCGGGCGCCCGCGCGCTACCCGCACCCGGATCTGGAGGGGCCGCTGCGCGAGACCTACGGGGTGGTCGTCTTCCACGAGCAGATCATCGAGATCCTCGACATCATGACCGGCTGCGGCCGGGACGAGGCCGACCGGGTGCGGCGCGGCCTCTCCGACCCCGAGTCGCAGGGCCGGATCAAGGTGTGGTTCGCGCAGCGCGCGGCGCAGCGGAAGTACGACGCCGATGTGATCGCCCGGACCTGGGAGATCGTCGAGGCGTTCGGCAGCTACGGCTTCTGCAAGGCGCACGCGGTCGCCTTCGCCGTGCCGACGTACCAGTCGGCGTGGCTCAAGGCGCACCACCCGGCGGCCTTCTACGCCGGGCTGCTCACCCACGACCCCGGGATGTACCCGAAGCGGCTGCTGCTCGCGGACGCGCGCCGACGCGGGGTCCCGGTACTGGGACTCGACGTGAACCGGTCAACAGCCTCTCATCGAATCGAACTGGTGTCTGATGATGAAGGAGGGGAGCCGGTCTGGGGGGTGCGGCTCGCGCTCTCGGACGTCCACGGCATCGGCGGGGCCGAGGTCGCCCGGATCGAGGCCGGACAGCCCTACACCTCGCTGCTGGACTTCTGGCAGCGGGCCAGGCCGAGCAGGCCGGTCGCCGAACGGCTGGCCCAGGTCGGCGCGTTGGACGCGTTCGGCGCCAACCGGCGCGATCTGCTGCTGCACCTGTCCGAACTGCGCGGCAATCGGCGGAACGCGGGTTCCGGTGCCGGTATGCAGCTCCCGCTCGGCGGCGGGCGCCGGACCGGCGCCATCGGGCTGCCCGACCTCAACGAGGCCGAACGCCTCAGCGCCGAGCTGGGCGTCCTGAGCATGGACGTCTCCCACCATCTGATGGACGATCACCACGCGTTCCTGAAAGAACTCGGAGCGGTCTCCGCCCAACGGCTGCGCGAGGCACGGCACGGGCAGACCGTGCTGGTCGCGGGTGCCAAGGCGGCCACCCAGACCCCGCCGGTCCGGTCCGGCCGCCGGATCGTCTTCACCACCCTGGACGACGGCAGCGGCCTGATCGACCTGGCCTTCTTCGACGACAGCCACGCCGCCTGCGCGCACACCGTCTTCCACTCCTGGCTGCTGCTGGTGCGCGGAGTGGTGCAGCGGCGCGGGCCGCAGAGCCTGAGCGTGGTCGGCTCGGCCGCCTGGAATCTGGCGGAGCTGGCCGAACTGCGGCGTACCGGCGGGCTCGACGCGGTCGCCGCGCGACTCGCCGAGGAGCCGCCCGGGACGGGCGTCCCCGGGGAAGCCGGTCCCGACGGGGCCGACACCGAGGCGGCCGGACGGGCGACGAGGGGCGACGGCCGCCGCCTCCGGATGCCCACCGGGTACGAGATGAACCCCTGGGCCGACCTCCAGCCGCCCGGCGAGGGCGTCGCCACCGGCAGGAAGCTGTGGCACCAGAGCCCGGGGAGCGCGGGATGAGCACCGCACACGACGAACCGGGAATCCTGTACCTGCGGTTCCGCAGGGTCGGCGGCGGCCCCCCGGACGCCGCCGGATACGAGGGGCTGCTCGCCCTGCTCGGCGCGTTCACCCCGGTGGTCGAGGCGGCCCCGCCCGACGCGGCACTCGCCGATGTGCGCGGCGCGCTGCGCTACTTCGGGCGGGACGCGAGGGGGCTGGCCGCGATGATCCGGGTCCGGGCGCTCGCCCTGCACGGTGTGGACTGCGCGATCGGTGCCGCGGAGAATCCGATGCTGGCCCGGGCGGCGGCCCGCCGGGCCGCGCCCGGAGCGACCTGCGTGGTGCCCCGGGGCGCGGGAGCGGGCTTTCTCGCGGTCGAGCCGGCCACGGCCCTGGACGGTGTCGGCGCGGCGACCGCCCGCACCCTGCGCGGCTACGGGCTCGACTCGGCCGGCCGGATCGCGGCGACCCCGCTCGGCACCCTGCAACGGATCGCCGGCGTCCGGACCGGGCGGGAACTGTGGGAACGCTCGCGCGGCATCGACCGCACGGCGGTCGCGCCGGGCGCCCCCGTCCGGTCGACGGCCGCCGAACGGACCTTCCCGCGCGACGAACTCGATCCGGACCGGCAGCGCCGCGCGCTCCTGTCGCTCACCGAGGAACTGGGGGCCAGGATGCGCGGGGACGGACAGGTGTGCCGGGGGCTCACGGTCGTCGTGCGCCATGTCGGCCGGACCGGATACACCACGCTGAGCCGCAGCCGTACGCTCCCGGAGCCCACCGCCCATTCCGCGGCCCTCACCGCGCTCGCGTACCGGATCCACGACTCGTTCGGGCTGCAGCGGGCCCGCGTCCGGGGGATCGTGCTGCGCGCGGAGGGGCTGATGGACGCCGAACGGGCCGCGCACCAGCTGACGTTCGACCCGGCGGACGAACGGGCGCGCCGGATCGAGGCGGTGGCGGACCGGCTGCGGGAGAGGTTCGGCCCGCAGGCCGTGATGCCGGGGCGGCTCGCGGCGCGTCGGCCCGCATGACCCGTCGTCGCGGCGAACCACCAGTTTTTACCGACGCGTAACTTCCCCTGGCACCCTACTCGCGCGTAATTTGGCATGAGCACGCAGTAGGTCGCCCGAGTGCGGTGGACCGGCTGCCGCACCTCGTGGTCCGGGCCGCAGGGCATACCCCCCATCGCAACCCCCTTGAGCCGCAAGGAGATCACACGATGCTGCCCCGGACCCGTGCGTCGCGCATGCCACGTGCGCGAAGGATCCTCGCCGCACTGCTCCTCGCCGTCGCCGCCGTCGCCACCCCCACGGCTACGGCCGCTGCCGCCCCCGCCGCCGCGGCCACGTCCCGCGGCTGGAACGACTTCTCCTGCAAGCCCTCCGCGGCACACCCCCGCCCGGTCGTCCTGGTCCACGGGACCTTCGGGAACTCCATCGACAACTGGCTGGTCCTCGCCCCCTACCTCGTCAACCGGGGATACTGCGTCTACTCCCTGAACTATGGTCAGCTGCCCGGCGTACCGGTCTTCCACGGCCTCGGCCCGATCGAGGAGTCGGCCGGCCAGCTCGCCGCGTTCGTCGACAAGGTCCTCGCCGCCACCGGGGCGTCCGAGGCCGACCTCGTCGGCCACTCCCAGGGCGGGATGATGCCGAACCATTACCTGAAGTTCCTCGGCGGCGCCGCCAAGGTGAACGCCCTGATCGGCATCGCCCCCGACAACCACGGCACCACCCTGCTCGGCCTGACGAAGCTGCTGCCGTACTTCCCGGGGGCCGAGGACCTGCTGAACGAGCACACCCCCGGTCTCGCCGACCAGGTGGCGGGCTCGCCGTTCATCACCGCGCTCAACGCGGGCGGCGACACCGTGCCCGGAGTGCGCTACACCGTCATCGCGACCAGGTACGACGAGGTCGTGACCCCGTACCGCACCCAGTTCCTGGACGGTCCGGACGTGCACAACGTCCTGCTCCAGGACCTGTGCCCGGTCGACCTCTCCGGGCACGTGGCGATCGGCACCATCGACCGGATCGCCTTCCACGAGGTGGCGAACGCGCTCGACCCCGCCCACGCCACCCCCACCACCTGCGCCTCGGCCATCGGATAACCGAAGGGACGGGACGGTGCGGGAGGCCCGCCCGGATGCCACCGGTGCCCCGGGCGGGCCTCCCGCACCGCGTGCCACTCCCGTCCGCGGGCGGCGGCGATCCGGCCCGTCACGAATCCGGCCCATCCGACGACGCCGTCGGTGACGGATGGCACGATCGACCCATGACGACGATCGACTGGGATTCCGCGGCCGACTCCTTCGACGAGGAGCCCGACCACGGGCTGCTCGACCCGGTGGTCCGGCACGCCTGGGCGAGGCGGCTGGAGAGCTGGCTGCCCGGCGGCCGCTCGGACGTCCTCGACCTGGGGTGCGGCACCGGAAGCCTCGCGCTGCTCGTCGCCGGGCAGGGCCACCGGGTCACCGCCGTCGACCGGTCGCCGCGCATGGTGGAGCAGGCCCGGGCCAAACTCGTCGGGACCGGCACCGAGGTGCTCGTCGGGGACGCGGCCCGGCCGCCCGTCGGCAAGCAGCAGTTCGACGTCGTCATGGTCCGGCACGTGGTGTGGCTGCTGCCCGACCCGGCGGCGGCCCTGCGCCACTGGTTCACCCTGCTGCGGCCCGGCGGCCGGCTGATCCTGATCGAGGGCGTCTGGGACGGGGTCGGCCTGCCCGTCGGGCGACTGACCGGACTGCTCTCGGAGTTCACCGAGCGCATCCACCACGAGCGGCTCTCCGACGACCCGGATCTGTGGGGCAAGCAGGTCGACGACGAGCGCTACGCCCTGGTGGCCCGTGTCGAACCGCCGCGGCGGCACACCGAGGTCGTCGACGTGCACCTGATACTCCGCCGCGGCCCGGACGTGCTGCTCGCCCGCCGGGCCGGCACGGGATACGCGGACGGGCTGTTCAACGGCCCGTCCGGGCACGTCGAGGACGGCGAGGACGTCCGCGAGGCGATGATCCGCGAGGCCGCCGAGGAGATCGGCGTCGAACTCGGCCCGGACGAGCTGCGGGTCGCGCTGGTCATGCAGCACCGCGGCCCCGGCGGCCGTCCCCGGACCGGTTGGTTCTTCGAGGCCGAGTACGATCCCGCCCGCCCGCCGTACAACCGCGAGCCGGACAAGTGCTCCGAGCTGGCGTGGTTCCCGCTGGACGCGCTCCCGGACGACATCGTCGCCTACTGCCGGGCCGGGCTCGACGGCTACCGCGCCGGGGAGCACTTCCTGATCCACTGGCACGAGGACGGCGATCCCGTGGCGTACCGCCCGCACGGCGTCCGGCGTGCCGTCGCGCTCCCGGCCGGAGGGGCCGGCACCGGAGGGGTGCACCACATCGAGCTGTGGGTGCCCGACCTGCGGGTCGCCGAGCAGGGATGGGGCTGGCTGCTCGGCGAGCTGGGCCATGTCCCGTACCAGCACTGGGAGCACGGGCGGAGCTGGCGACGCGGCGAGAGCTACGTGGTCGTCGAGCAGTCGCCCGATCTGACCGGGGGGACGCACGACCGGTGCCGTCCCGGGCTCAACCACCTGGCGTTCCACGTCCGGGACCGGGCCACCCTGGACGCGCTGGTGGCCGAGGCCCCGCGCCACGGCTGGCGGCAGCTGTTCCCGGACCGCTACCCGCACGCGGGCGGGGACGAGCACGTCGCCGCCTATCTGGAGGACGCGGCGGGATACGAGGTGGAACTGGTCGCCGGTGTCCGGCAGGCCCGCCCGGCGCCGCCGGAGCCGGACCCGTACACCGACGTATGGGAACGGCGCCGGGAGTAGGGGCCGCCCGCCGCCCGACCGGAGCCGCCCGGCGGGCTTCCGGCCGTCGGCCGGACCCGGCAGCGACCCGGTCCGGCCGACGGCGCGGTACTCCGTCGCCCCGCTAAAGGGTGCGTTCGAGGCGGTCGGCCATCAGCCTGACGAAGCGCGACGGGTCGCCCAGCTCCCCGCCCTCGGCCAGCAGCGCCAGGTCGTGGAGGAGCTCGGCGGTCTCCTCCAGGCCGGTGCCGTCCTGCTCACCGAGCTCGCCGTGCGCCCGGTTGAGACCGCTGACCAGCGGGTGCCCCGGGTTGAGTTCGAGGATCCGCTTGACGTGGGGGACCGGCTGGCCCATGGCGCGGTACATGTTCTCCAGCGCCGGAGTCACATCGTGGGTGTCCGAGACGATGCAGGCGGGCGAGACGGTGAGACGCGAGGAGAGCCGGACCTCCTTGACGGTCTCGCCGAGCTGCTTCGACATCCAGGAGAGCAGGTCCGCGTACTCCTGCTGCCGGCTCTCCCGCTCGGTCGCCGCCTCCTTCTTCTCGTCCTCGGTGCCGAGGTCGACCTCGCCCTTGGCGACGGACCGCAGCTTCCTGCCGTCGAACTCGGGCTCCGCCTCGACCCACACCTCGTCGACCGGATCGGTAAGCAGCAGCACCTCGACGCCCTTGTCCCGGAACGCCTCCATGTGCGGGGAGTTCTCGATGGCCTGCCGGGACTCGCCCGCGAGGAAGTAGATGTGCTCCTGGCCCTCCTTCATCCGCTCCACGTACTGCTGCAACGTGGTCGGTTCGTCCTTGTCGTGCGTCGTGGCGAAGGAGGCGATCTTGAGGATGGCGTCGCGGTTCTCGAAGTCGCTCAGCAGCCCCTCCTTGACGACGCGGCCGAACTCCCGCCAGAACGTGGCGTAGCGATCCGGGTCGGCGGACATCATGTCCTTGACCGTCGACAGCACCTTCTTCGCCAGGCGTCGGTGCATCATCTGGATCTGGCGGTCCTGCTGGAGGATCTCGCGCGACACGTTGAGCGACAGGTCCTGCGCGTCGACGACCCCCTTCACGAACCGCAGGTACGGCGGCATCAGCGCTTCGCAGTCGTCCATGATGAAGACACGCTTCACATAGAGCTGGATGCCGCGCCTGTACCCCTGCATGAACAGGTCGTGCGGCGCGTGCGACGGGATGAAGAGCAGTGCCTGGTACTCGAACGTGCCCTCCGCCTGGAGCCGGACGGTTTCGAGCGGGGCCATCCAGTCGTGGCTGATGTGCTTGTACAGCTCGTGGTACTCGTCGTCCGACACCTCGTCGCGCGAGCGCGCCCAGAGGGCCTTCATCGAGTTGAGGGTCTCGGGTTCGCGCGGGGCGTCCTCGGAGCCGTCCGCGGCGTCCGCCGTGTCGGCGGCCTCCGGGACCATCCTGATCGGCCAGGTGATGAAGTCCGAGTACCGCTTGACGATCTCCCTGATCTTCCACGGGGAGGCGTAGTCGTGGAGCTGGTCGTCGGCGTCCTCCGGCTTGAGCCGGAGCGCGACCGAGGTGCCCTGGGGGGCGTCGTCGACGGACTCGATCGTGTACGTGCCCTCGCCGGTCGACGTCCAACGGGTGCCCCGGGACTCACCCGCCCGCCGGGTCAGCAGCGTGACCTCGTCGGCCACCATGAAGCTGGAGTAGAACCCGACCCCGAACTGACCGATCAGCCCTTCGGCCGCGGCGGAGTCCTCGGCCTCCTTGAGTTCCCGCAGGAACTTCGCGGTGCCCGAGTTCGCGATGGTTCCGATGAGCTGGACCACCTCGTCGTGCGACATGCCGATGCCGTTGTCCCGCACGGTGAGCGTGCGGGCCTGCTTGTCGGTCTCGATGTCGATGTGGAGGTCGGAAACGTCCGCGCCGAGCGAGTCGTCGCGGAGCGCTTCGAGCCGCAGTTTGTCGAGCGCGTCGGAGGCGTTGGAGACGAGTTCGCGCAGGAACACGTCCTTGTTCGAGTAGATCGAGTGGATCATCATGTGCAGAAGCTGGCGCGCTTCCACCTGAAACTCGAACGTCTCAGTGGGCATATCCGTGATTCCTTCTCAGGTCACCGGGTGGGGAACTGACCCGAGAACTTTAGATCAACGGTTGATCACGGAAACTCCCTTTCGCTCGATCCGGGGCCGGGACCGGCCACCGGGGAGCGGCCGGGCCGGCCCCGATCGCGGGGGCCGGCCCGGCCGTACGGCATCCGCGGATCAGACCGGCAGCCCCGCGAGACCTTCCGTCCGGGCCAGGCGCTCCAGCTCGTCCAGCGCCCGGCGGGCCGCGTCCGAGGCCGCCGGATCGCGGTCGGCGAGCCCGCTCGCCGCGAACTCGTCCTCGTCCAGCCGCAACACGGCCGACCCGTCCGCCGACACCCACAGGTCGAGGTCCAGATCCTCGACCAGCAACTCCCCGTCGCGCAGCACGGCGGGGCGGGTGACGTCGCAGTACCAGCCCTTGAGTTCGCCCGCCGCGGTGCGGACCTCCTTCACGGCGTACCACCGGTCGCGCCAGTAGTGCTCCGTGAACACGTCGCCGGGCTCGAACCGGACGAAGCCGAAGTCACGGACGCCGGGCGCCGCCCAGGCCGCCCGCACCGTGACGCGGGTACCGTCGTCGTGGACGAGTTCCGCCGGGTAGCCGATCTTGGTCCGTCCGCCCTTGGCGAGGGTGACCGTCAAGGTGTTCTCAGCCGAGCTCGCGGACATGGCGCACCTCCGTCGCGCAGATCTCGTAGCCGAACCAGTGGTTGATGGCCAGCATGGGCCCGTTGTCCGCGTCGTTGCCGGTGTACGCGTCGGTGTATCCGGCGGCGCGCGCCCGGAGCAGCGAGTCGGTCTTGGCGAGCTTGGCCAGGCCCCGGCCGCGGTGGGCGCGCACGGTGCCGGTCATCCCCGACATGTAGCGGGTGCGGCCGTCGGTCCGCGCCGCGGTGAACGACGCCACCTTCCCGTCCACCACCACGACCGAGGTGAGTTCGTGGTCGAGTGCGGGATGGCGCCAGGTCCGCCGGAGCCAGTCCTCGTAGTCGTCGAGTTCGGCCGGGGTGTCGCTCGGTTCGTCGGCCGTGGCCTCGGCGTCCGCCTCGAAGAGCGGGCGCGGATCGTCCGCGAAGTCCGCCCCCGAGCGCAGCTCGACGCCCGCCGGGAGGGCCGGAAGGGACGGCAGCGGACCGCCCGCGAGATCGAGACGGAGGAAATGCGCCGAACGACTCGGCGCGTAGCCGCGCTTCTCCGCGAAGGCACGGTTCGACGGGGTGTCGAGCACCCAGGAGTAGACGGTGCGCGCCCCCTCCCGCGCCAGGTGCTCCTCGGCCGTCCGCAACAGCAGCCCGCCCGCGCCGTGCCCGGTGCGGTCCGGATGCGTGTACGGGTCGCAGAACGCCTTGCCGGGTTCGGGGCTCTCGTACGCGAGGCCGGTCCGGGCGACGGCGACGATCTCCCCGTCCTCCTCGGCGACCAGCAGCCGACGGCGCTCGTCGGGGTGGGCGGAGGCGAGGTCGAAGGCGACCTGTTCGGGGGTGGTCACGAGGTAGGGCATCGCCGCGCGCACCACCCGTGTCCAGGCGGCGGCGTCGGTGGGCAGGAAATCGCGGACGAGGACGGTCATGGGCCGGACGGTACGCGTGGGCGGTGCCGGATCGCCTCCGGTTTTCCCGCAGTGGGGGACAATCGGGGCGTGACTTTCAAGATCGTCCTTGATCCGGACTCCGGTACCGCCCCGTACGAGCAACTGCGCGCCCAAATCTCCGAGTTGGCCCGTTCGGGCACGCTTCCGGTCGGTTTCAGACTCCCGACCGTACGCGGCTTCGCCGAGGAGCTGGGCCTCGCCGCCAACACCGTCGCCAAGGCGTACCGGGTGCTGGAGGCCGACGGGGTGATCGAGACGCGCGGACGCAACGGCACGTTCGTCGCGGCGTCCGGTGGCGCGGCGGACCGGCACGCGGCGGACGCGGCGCGGGACTACGCCGAGCAGGCGCGGCGGCTGGGTCTGTCGCGGGCCGATGCGCTGTCCCTTGCCGAGGCCGCGGTGCGGGCGGCGTACGCGGCGCACTGAGCCGGTGCGGGGCCGGGCCCGGCGCGCCCCGCCCGGCGGTGCGGCGCCGGATGCGGTCCGGGGCGGAGCTCCGGCCGCTCCGGCCTGAGGGCCGCCCCTGAGGGCCGCCCCTGAGGGCCGCCCCTGAGGGCCGCCCCTGAGGGCCGCCCCTGAGGGCCGCCCCTGAGGGCCGCCCCTGAGGGCCGTCCGAGGGCCGGGAGTCCGACCGGCGGTCGGCGGCCGCCCCGGTGACCGGGCGTCAGAGATAGAGGCCCGCGTCCGCGCCGGTGTCCTGCCGCGGCACCGACGCCGGGCCGCCGCCGCGCCGCAGCGCGTACAGCTCGGCGAGCGTGGCGCCCTCCCGGCCGAGCCCTTCCTCCGTGCCCAGCCAGCCGACCGCCTCCTGACGGGTCAACGGGCCCACCTCGATCCGGGCGAGGCAGCGTCCGGGCCGGACCACGGCGGGGTGCAGCTTCTCCAGGTCCTCGTTGGTGGTGACACCGACCAGGACGTTGCGGCCCTGGCCCAGCAGCCCGTCGGTCAGGTTCAGCAGCCTCGACAGTGCCTGGCCCGCCGTGTGCTTGGCCTCGCCGCGGATCAACTCGTCGCAGTCCTCCAGGAGCAGCAGCCGCCAGCGCTCCTTCGTCGTGCCCTCGTCCTCGCCGACCGCGATGTCCATCAGATAGCCGACGTCGTTGAACAGCTGCTCCGGATCGAGTACGCAGTCGACCTGGCACCAGTCCCGCCAGGAGCGCGCGAGCGTGCGCAGCGCCGACGTCTTGCCGGTGCCGGGCGGACCGTGCAGCAGGAGCAGCCGTCCCGCGATGTCGTCGGGCGTGACCTTCATCAGCCGGTCCATCGCGTCGGCCACCGGGGCGGTGTAGTTGCCCCGGACCTCGTCCCAGGCGCCGGCGGCGATCTGCCGGGTGGTGCGGTACGGGCCGCGGCGGGGCGACGCGTACCAGAAGCCCATCGTCACGTTCTCGGGCTGCGGCTCGGGCTCGTCCCGCACGCCGTCCGTCGCCCGGTCGAGGACCTTGCGGGCCAGTTCCGGGCTGGTGGCGGTGACCGTGACGTCGGCGCCGTGGTTCCACCGGGAGACGAGCAGGGTCCAGCCGTCGCCCTCGGCGAGCGTGGCGCCGCGGCTGTCGTCCCGGGCGGCGCGCAGCACCGAGGCGCCGGGCGGCAGGAGGGTGGCATCGGCCTTGACCCGGTCGAGGGAGGTGTTGTGGGAGTAGGGCTGCTCGCCCGTCGCGAAACGGCCCAGGAACAACGCGTCGATGACGTCGGCCGGTGAATCGCTGTCGTCGACGGTGAGCCGGATCGGCAGCGCGGACTCGGGGTTGGCGGACATGTCGCCCATGATCCGGCACGGGGATATCCGGCGCACCCGGGTTTCACCGCCTTTTCAGCCCGCTTCCGGAGGGAGGTCGGCGTCCATGACGTGAACTCAGGGGGGCGTGCGGACGCACTCGTCGGACCAACTTGGCATGAACACTTCCGGGAAGGGTGTGGGTACTGCTACCACGGAGTCGGCAGACCGCGGCGGAGATCCTGCCGGTCGGTCCAAGGGAGGCTCCATGAAGATGTCCAGACTCGCGGCGCTCTCGTCCTCGCTGCTGCTCGGTGCGGTGCTCGCGCTGACGGGGGCGGCCACCGCCGCCGCCGCGCCGTCCGCCCGGGCGGTCGACTACGTCGCCCTCGGGGACTCCTACTCCTCGGGTGTCGGATCGGGCAGTTACGACAGCGGCAGCGGTTCCTGCAAGCGCAGCAGCAAGGCATACCCCGCCCTCTGGGCGGCGGCCAACGCGCCCTCGTCCTTCGCCTTCGCCGCCTGCTCGGGCGCCCGTACGGGTGATGTGAAGTCCGGTCAGCTCGGCTCGCTGAACTCCTCGACCGACCTCGTCTCGATCTCCATCGGCGGCAACGACGCGGGCTTCGCCGATGTGATGACCACCTGCGTCCTCCAGTCGGAGGCCACCTGCCTGAACCGGATCGACACCGCCCGCAGCTACGTCGCCACCACCCTGCCCGGCAACCTGGACTCGGTGTACTCGGCGATCCGGGCCAAGGCGCCGTCCGCCCGCGTCGTCGTCCTCGGCTACCCGCGCTTCTACGAGATCGGCGGCAGCTGCGCCGTCGGCCTGAGCGACAAGGTGCGCTCGGCGATCAACGCCGCCGCCGACTACCTCAACACGACGACCGCCAAGCGTGCCGCCGACCACGGATTCGCCTACGCCGATGTCGCGGGCAGGTTCGGCGGGCACGAGATCTGCTCCGGGAACGCCTGGCTGCACAGCGTCAACTGGCTCAACATCGGTGAGTCGTACCACCCCACGGCGGCGGGGCAGTCCGGCGGATACCTTCCGGCCCTCGCTGCGGCGGCCTGATCACCCGTCGTGACGACACGCCGGGCCCGTTCGGAATCCGGACGGACGGGGGGTCTCCTGTGCGGAGGTCCCCCGCACGGTGCCTCGTCTTTCCGGCACGGGAAATCCCGTGCCGCTCTGTCCAAGTCGCCCTGGAATCGGAGGGATATGGAGACTGATCGTCAACCTCCGTATGTGTGTGCGAGCACGTGCCCGGGATGCACGAGTGTCCTCGCGGGAGGATAGGGTTACCCTGCCCGGGCCGGGTGCCCTCGTACGGGTGGGGAGTGACATGGAACAGATAACGGTGCGTAGCAGGCCGCGTGTGCCTGCCATCACATGCGGGAGCAGTGCGACAAGTTCGCGCCTCGACCGCCATCTCGCGGTGCTCGGCGGTCCCGCCGTGTCGCGGCGGGAGGCGGCGGAGGCGACGCTGCTCATGCGCGAGCTGACCTCGCGCGAGGCCGGCCACAGCCGCCGGAGCAGGAATGCGAGGGTCTCGCTCTTCGCTCCGCTGCGTCGGCTGCGCCGGTCGCTCTTCGGTGGCCGCCACTGACCCGACGGCTCGTCACCACCGCTCATCGGCCCCGACCGGGCACTCGGCCGTGTCCCGCCCGGGGCCTTCCCCGGTCGGGGTCCGCCGTGCGGGCCCCCGCCGGGGGTGAATCGGACGGTCGCGTCGTCCGGGCCCTGTGCTGCTGCCTGCCCTCCCGTCATCCCCGGGGCCCGCGGCAGCGCTTCGGCATGCTCACCGGCCGCATCGGCGGGTGAGGGGCGCTCCGCCCGTGTCCCGCGCGTCGGGTGCGGCGGAGGCGCGCAGTCCGTTCCGGTGCCGGTCCTGACCGGCCGCATGTCCGTCCCCTCGCCCGTGGGCGCGGCGCGGACGGGTCATTCGCCGCCGCGTGCGTGACGCCGTACCGTCAGCGGCACGAAGACCGCGAGGAGCGCCAGCGACCAGATGATCGTCCCGGCCACGGGATGGGCGACCGGCCAGGCCGCGTCGGCGGCCGGGGAGGCGTTGCCGAACAGCTCGCGGGTGGCGGAGGCCATGGCGCTGATCGGGTTCCACTCCGCGACCGTCCGCAACCACCCCGGCAGGTTGTCGGTCGGGATGTACGCGCTCGACAGCAGCGGCAGGACGAAGGTGGCGCTGCCCAACTGCCCGGCCGCCTCCTCGTTGCGGATCAGCAGCCCCAGCCAGCAGCCCAGCCAGGACGTGGCGAAGCGCAGGAGCAGCAGCAGTCCGAAGCCGCCCAGGGCGGCGAGCGGGCCGCCCTCGATCCGCCAGCCGGCCGCGAGCCCGACCAGGATCAGCGGGACCATGCCGACCGCCGTGGTCAGCAGATCGGCGGCGGTCTGGCCGAACGGGACGGCCGCCCGGCTCATCGGCAGGGTGCGGAACCGGTCCATCACCCCGCGCTGGCAGTCCTGCGAGGACTGGAACATGCCGACCATGATGCCGTTCGCCGCCGTCGCCGCCAGCAGGCCGGGTACCAGGAACGCGCGGTAGTCCCGGCCGGGCATCGCCAGGGCGCTGCCGAAGACGTACCCGAAGAACAGCAGCATCGTGATCGGCATGGTCTGGGTGAGGATCATGACGCCCGGGGCCGCCTTGATCCGTTGCAGGTGGCGGCTCAGCACGGCCAGGACGTCGGTGAGCGGGGCGCGGGCGGCCGGCGCGGTGCCGATGTTCATGCCGCTGTCTCCTTCGTGGGCGGGGAGGTGCGGACGTCGCCGCGGTCGGTCAGGCGGAGGAAGACCTCGTCGAGTGTCGGGGGGCGCAGGCTCGCGTCGAGGACGGGGACGCCCGCCGCGTCGAGTTCGCGGACGACGCGGGGCAGGGTCAGGGCGGTGTCGGTCGAGACGGCGCCCACGGTGCGACGCTCCGGGTCGAGTGCCGGCTCGGCGCCGGTGAGCCGGTCGAGGACGCCCGCCGCCGGGACGAGCGCCGATTCATGGGCGACGACCACCTCGGCGTAGTTGCCGATGAGTGCCTTCAGCTCGGTCGGGGTGCCGCGGTGGGCGGCGCGTCCCCGGTCGATCAGCACGATGTCGTCCGCGAGTTGGTCGGCCTCCTCCAGGTACTGCGTGGTGAGCAGGACGGTGGTGCCGCGGTCGGCCAGTTCGCGGACCGCGGTCCAGATCTGGTTGCGGCTGTGCGGGTCGAGCCCGGTGGTCGGTTCGTCCAGGAAGAGGACCTGCGGACGGGTCAGCAGGCTGGCCGCGAGGTCGAGCCGGCGGCGCATGCCGCCCGAGTAGGTGCGGGCGGGGCGGTCGGCGGCATCGGCAAGTTCGAACCGCTCCAGGAGCTCGTCGGCGCGGGCGCGGGCGGCCTCGCCCCGCAGCCGGAGCAGCTTTGCGAACAGCCGCAGGTTCTGCCGCCCGGTGAGTTCGCCGTCGACCGAGGCGTCCTGCCCGGTGACGCCGATTGCCGCGCGCACCGCGTCCGCCTCGCGCACCACGTCGTGGCCCGCGACCCGCGCGCTCCCGCCGTCCGGGACCGTCAGCGTGGTGAGGACCCGGACGGCGGTGGACTTGCCCGCGCCGTTCGGCCCCAGCACCCCGCACACGGTGCCCTCGGCGACCGCCAGATCGAGTCCGCGCAGGGCGTGGACGTCGCCGTAGCGCTTCTCCAGACCTTCACTAAGTACAGCGTACGTAGTTGTCATGCGGCCCACCGTATCGCACTACGTACGGTGTACGTAACTACGATGGTGGGCGAGGTGGTGATCCATGGTGGGGCGACCCGCTGTACCCGAAGTGATCTGGGCGCGCCCCGAGCGTGCGGGCCGAGGGCCCCGGCCCGCGTTCAGCCGCGCGGACATCGCGGCGGCCGCCGTCCGCGTCGCCGACGCCGAGGGCTTCGACGCGGTGTCCATGCGGAAGGTGGCGGCGGAGCTGGGCTGCGGCACGATGTCGCTGTACAACTACGTGCCGCGCAAGGAGGACCTGTACGAGCTGATGCTCGACGCGGTCAGCGCCGACTACGACTTCCCGGAGCCGTCCGGCGACTGGCGGGGCGACCTGATCGCCCTGGCCCGCCAGTCCCGCGCGATGATGCACCGGCACACCTGGGTGCCCCGGCTGATGTCGCCCGTGTACGGCTTCAGTCCGAACGCGCTGCGGTACCTGGAGTACGCGCTCAGCTGCCTGGACGGCGTCGACGCGCGGTTCGGCGAGAAGATGGAACTCATCGCCATGATCAACGGGATCGTCACCACCTACGTGGCCAACGAGATCGCCACGGCGGAACGCACCCGCTCGCTGCCCTGGTCCGAGGAGCAGGAGCACGCCGCCCGCACGGCCTACCTGGTCGGCCGGATCGCGACCGGCAGGTACCCGCGGATGGCGGCCGGATTCGCCGAGGACTCCGGGCCGATCGATCTGGACGGGGTCTTCGACCGGGCGCTCGGCCGGGTGCTGGACTCCTTCGCCCGCTGAGGGCCGTCCCGGCCATTCGCGATGGATCGGCGCGCGGCGCCGGATGCGGTGCATCGCAAGGCGCCGCATGACTCCGCTCGCCGACCCACCTCCGATTGCCCCGGGCCGTCAGTGCCGTGACCCGCGACATCCGCCCCGTCGATGGCGGCCCGGCCCGGTCACAGCAGCGCGAACTGCCCGTCCGGGCCCTCCTCCCGGTGATCCAGCACCGATGCGGGGCGCCGGGCCGCGGCGGGGACGGGCAGTACGCCCGCCGCGCGGAGGCCGGCGGCCGTGAGGGCCGGGCCGTCGGCCAGCGCCTCCTGCCGGGGCCGGAGTTCGGCGAGCAGCGCGAGCACCGTGATCAGCTCCAGCAGCTCCGAGGTCCACTCCTGGAGCCAGGCACGCGGCCGGACCCCCTCCAGGCCGTCCGCGCCGTCCCCGCCCGCGGCGACACGACGCGCGAACCAGAGCTCCAGCATCCGGACCCCGCCCACCCGGAACTCCCACGCCCCGGCGGGCACCGGCGAGATGCGGCCCGTGTCCAGCACGAGCACCTCATCGGCCGCGTCGTACGCCAGAGAGGTCGGCGCGGGCGGGACCGGGGCGCGCACATAGGGCCGCCGCCCGCCCGGCAGCCGGGGGCGCTCCCCGCCCCGGGAGCCGCGCAGCTGCACCCGCAGCAGCTCCGCCCCCAGGTCCACCCCCGCCGACCAGCGCGCCGTGTCGGCGGGCAGCGGCACCACGCACCCGGCGGGGGAGCTGCGGGTCGCGGCGAGGATCCAGGCCAGCACGGACCGGTCGGTGACCCCGTCCCCGTGGTGGTGCCGCAGCAGGGCGAGCAGCCCGGGAGCCAGGTTGGGTTCGAGGCCGCCGGGGCGGCGGTACAGCGGCCGGATGCGGCCCGGCCGCCCGGCCGGTGAGTGGCCGTCCGGCAGCAGCGCCGTCACGGACAGCGCCGGTCCGGTGTCCCGGGGGACGTACCCGTGCTCGACGGCGAACAGCTGCTGCCCGTCGGCGACCCGCCACAGCTCGGGGCGGGCGGCGTCGATCAGCCGGTGGTCGGGCAGCAGCCACTGCTCGTCGAACGGTCCGTGCGCGATCCGGACCGGCTCGGGGCAGGGCCCGCTCTCGTGGTCGAACCTGCCGGTGCCGGTGGCCTGCCCGGGCAGCGCCGCCACCGGGGTGCGCGGACCGCGGGAGCGGGTGGGCCGGAAGAGCCGTTCGCGCTCCTCGTCCGGGGCGCGCACCAGACGCTCCCAGCGCGCCCTGAGCGAGGCGGCGTCGGGGGCCGTCACCCAGTGGCGCCCGGTGCGCAACGGCCGCACCGACCAGGGCATCAGATCGTCCAGGAGCGGGGCGTCGTCGCCCCGGGCGTCGCCGGAGCCGCCCGTTGCCCGTGCTGCCACCGTGTCGTCCTCCCCGTCGCCACGTCCGCCCGCTGCCCCGGCATCGTAACGACCTCGCCGACGGGGCGGGGTCAGTGCGCCTCCACGGTCACCGAGAAGGAGAACCGGTCGCCCCGGTAGCGGATCCGCGCCACGTCCACCACCCGGCCGCCCTCCTCGTACGTCACACCCGTGTAGAAGAGGATCGGGCTCAGCAGGGGGACCTGGAGGAGCTCGGCGGTGACGGGGTCGGCGAGGCGCGCCTCGACCGTGTCGGTGATGCGCGCGATCCGGACGCCCACCCGGTCGCGCAGCACCTTGGTCATCGGCCAGCGTTCGAGGTCGGCGACATCGAGCCGGGCCGCCACCTCGGGATGCACCACGTTCTCCGCCCAGTTGGTGGGTTCGTCGCTGTCCCCGTCCCGGCGGAGCCTGCGGTAGCCGACCACCTGCGCACAGTCGGGGAAGTGCTCCCCGAGATCGGCAGGCACGGCGACCGGCCCGTGGTCCAGGACGGCGGTGCGCTCGCCGGACTGCTGCGCCACGATCGCGTCGATCGAGCCCAGCAGCCGGACCGGCGAGACCCGGCGGGCGCGCGGCTCGATGAACGTGCCGCGCCGCCGGTGCCGACTGATCAGCCCCTCCGTCTCCAGCTCCTTGAGCGCCTGGCGCATCGTCAGGACGCTGACGCCGTAGTGCGCGGCGAGCTGCTCCTCGGTCGGCAGCCGGGCCGAGGCGTCCTTCGCGCGCCCCAGTATCGAGGCGCGCAAGGACTGCGAGACCTGGTACCACAGCGGCAGCTTGCGGTTCAGGACCAGCGAGTCGGGGGCGAAGGCGGACCCCTGGGACGGCTGCGGGATCTGAGGCACCTGGGTCACCTGGTCTCTCCGTACTGCGGCGCGGCCGACGCGACGACGCGCGTGCCGGGAAGCGGCGCCGTGGTCTACGGCCTGAAGTTGCGGCTCAGACCCTGCCACACGTCGTCGTAGCCGTGCTGCAGATGATCGGCGGACGCCGCCTGCCCGGTCGCCGTCACCGGCCAGCGGGTCTCGAACATGAAGGCGAGGCCGTCGTCGATCTTCTGCGGTTTCAGCTCCGCCGCGCTCGCCCGGTCGAAGGTCTCCCGGTCCGGGCCGTGCGCCGACATCATGTTGTGCAGCGAGCCGCCGCCCGGCACGAAGCCGCCCTTCCCGGCCGACTTCGCGTCGTACGCGCCCTCGATCAGGCCCATGTACTCGCTCATCACATTGCGGTGGAAGTACGGCGGCCGGAAGGTGTCCTCGCCGACCAGCCAGCGCGGCGCGAAGACGACGAAGTCGACACCGGCGAGACCGGGGGTGTCGGACGGAGAGGTCAGCACCGTGAAGATCGACGGGTCGGGGTGGTCGTAGCTGATCGACCCGATGACGTTGAAGCGGTGCAGGTCGTAGACGTACGGGGTGTGGTTGCCGTGCCAGGCGACGACGTCGAGCGGCGAGTGGTCGTAGGTGGCCGACCAGAGGTTCCCGCAGAACTTGTTGATCACCTCCACGGGGCGTTCCACGTCCTCGTACGCGGCGACCGGTGCGAGGAAGTCCCGCGCGTTCGCCAGACCGTTGGCGCCGATCGGGCCGAGGTCGGGCAGGACGAACGGCCGGCCGTAGTTCTCGCAGACGTAGCCGCGGGCGGTGGCATCGAGCAGCTCCACCCGGAAGCGGACGCCGCGCGGGATCAGCGCGACGTGGCCGGGCTCGGCGCGCAGCAGGCCCAGTTCGGTGCGGAGCAGCAGGCCGCCGTGCTCCGGGACGATCAGCAGCTCGCCGTCCGCGTCGCCGAACACCCGGTCGGTCATGGACGCGTTGGCGTGATAGAGGTGCACGGCCATGCCGGTCCGTTGCGCCGCGTCGCCGTTGCCGCCGAGGGTCCACAGGCCGGTCAGGAAATCCGTCCCGGCGGGGGGCTCGGGCAGCGGGTCCCAGCGCAGCCGGTTGGGGTCGGGCACGGACTCGGTGAACGGGGCGGTGCGCAGCGCGCCGTTGTCGACGCGGACGAACGGCGGGTGGGCGGCCGACGGGCGGATGCGGTAGAGCCAGGAACGGCGGTTGTGCGCGCGCGGTTCGGTGAAGGCCGAGCCGCTCAGCTGCTCCGCGTAGAGGCCGAGCGGGGCGCGCTGGGGGGAGTTGCGGCCGTGCGGCAGGGCCCCGGGCACCGCCTCCGAGCTGTGCTCGTTGCCGAATCCGGGCGAGTACTCAAGCCCCTGTGCCGTCTTCCTCGCCTGCTCGATGCCACCCATGCGCGCTCCCGGTGCCGAAGAAATCCTATGGAACACCGTAGGAATCGGATCGTGGCGCGTCAACGCCATTCGGTGATGTCCGGGATTCCGGGGGTCCGGCGGCGTGCCGGATTTCGGGGTGCGCGCGGGAGGTTCCGGCGGTTGAACAACGCTCTGCTCTCCGTCGCGTGTCCTGACACGGTCCGTCGACGGCCACCGGGCCCGCGCAGGAGCGCCACGGCATGATGGAGCCCGTGCCCCACGAGAACACCAGCCTCCGCCGCGCCCCGGTGCAGCAGCGCAGCGCCGAACGGCTCGCCCGGATACTCGACGCCTGTGCCGAACTCCTCGACGAGACCGGATACGAGCAGCTGTCCACCCGGGCCGTCGCCGTCCGGGCAGGGGTTCCCATCGGCTCCGTCTACCGGTTCTTCTCCAACAAGCGCGCACTCGCCGACGCCCTCGCACGGCGCAACCTGGACAGCTACGCCGAACGCATCGCAGGCCGCCTCGCCGGCATCCCGCCCGCCGACTGGCGCAACGCGATCGACGCCGTCCTGGACGAGTACCTGGCGATGAAGCGCACCGTCGCCGGGTTCGCCCTCGTCGACTTCGGCGCTCCCGCCCCCGCGCCGGACGGCGACTCGGCCGCCGCCGCCAACCAGCGAGTGGCGGGCCGCCTCACCGGCCTCCTCTCCGGGCACCTCGGCCGCCCCGCCGACGAGGATCTGCTCCGCACGATCCTGGTCTGCGTCGAGGCCGCGGACGCGCTCCTGCGCCTCGCCTTCCGCACCGATCCGTCGGGGGACGCCGCCATCGTCGCCGAGACCCGTGCCCTGCTCCGGGCGTACCTCGCGCAGGTCCTGGACTGACACCGGGGCGCACCGCCGTTTCCCCGTGCCGTTGCCGGTCCGGCGGTTCCCGGGCGCGGACCGGACCGGCCGTTGACCTCAAGTCCACTGGAGGTCGTAGGTTCCTGCCATGAGCATGGAAGCCACCGCGTGGACACAGCTCCACAACGTCATGAACGCACAACAGGACCGACGCCCCTTCGACCGGGCCACCCTGCGGCGCATCGCCGCGTTCGCCCGTCCGCACCGGCGCAGGGTCGCTCTGTTCCTGGTGCTGAGCGTGGCGACGGCGCTGCTCGCGGTCGCCACCCCGGTACTCGCCGGTCGCGTCGTGAACGCCATCGTGACCGGCGGGGACACCGGAACCGTGGTACGCCTGTCGCTGCTCATCGCCGCGATCGCCCTCGCGGAGGCGGCCCTCGGCCTGCTCGGCCGCTGGCTCTCGGCGAACCTCGGCGAGGGGCTGATCCTGGATCTGCGCACGGCGGTCTTCGACCATGTGCAGCGGATGCCGGTCGCGTTCTTCACCCGCACCCGCACCGGCGCACTCGTCAGCCGCCTCAACAACGACGTCATCGGCGCCCAACGCGCCTTCAGCAACACGCTGTCCGGAGTCGTCAGCAATGTGGTGACCCTGCTCCTCACCCTCGGGGTCATGCTCTCCATCTCCTGGCAGATCACGGTGCTGGCCCTGGTGCTGCTGCCGGTGTTCGTGCTGCCCGCGCGCCGGATGGGCGCCCGGATGGCGCGACTTCAGCGGGAGGCGGCGGCCCACAACGCCGCGATGGGGACGCGGATGACCGAGCGCTTCTCCGCACCGGGCGCCACTCTGATCAAGCTCTTCGGCCGGCCCGCCGACGAGTCCGCCGAGTTCGCCGCCAGGGCGGGCCGGGTGCGTGACATCGGGGTGCGCACGGCCATGGCGCAGTCCGCGTTCATCACCGCCCTCACCCTGGTGTCGGCACTGGCGCTCGCCCTGGTCTACGGGCTCGGCGGGTTCTACGCGCTGCGCGGGCAGTTGGACGCGGGCGCGGTCGTCGCCCTCGCCCTGCTGCTGACCCGGTTGTACGCGCCGCTCACCGCGCTCGCCGGTGCCCGCGTCGAGGTGATGAGCGCCCTGGTCAGCTTCGAGCGGGTCTTCGAGGTCCTCGACCTCACGCCCCTGATCGACCAGAAGCCGGACGCGCGGACCGTTCCCGAGGGCCCGGTGTCCGTGGAGTTCGACAAGGTGCGGTTCGGCTACCCGTCCGCCGACAAGGTCTCCCTCGCCTCGCTGGAGGACGTCGCGACGCTGGACACCCGCGACGGCGGCGAGGTGCTGCGCGGCGTCTCGTTCCGCGCCGAACCCGGCCAGACCGTTGCGCTCGTGGGCTCCTCCGGCGCGGGCAAGTCGACCATCGCGCAACTGCTGCCGCGTCTGTACGACACCGACGAGGGCGCGGTGCGCATCGGGGGCATCGACGTGCGCGACCTGTCCGCCGACACCCTGCGCGACACCCTCGGCATGGTCACCCAGGACGGCCACCTCTTCCACGAGTCGGTGCGCGCGAACCTCCTGCTGGCCAGGCCCGACGCCACCGAGGAGGACCTCTGGGACGCGCTGCGCCGCTCACGCCTGGACGGCCTGGTCGCCTCGCTGCCCGACGGACTCGACACCGTCGTCGGCGAACGCGGCTACCGGCTCTCCGGCGGCGAACGCCAGCGGCTGACCATCGCCCGGCTGCTGCTGGCCCGCCAGCGCGTCGTCATCCTCGACGAGGCCACCGCCCATCTGGACAACACCTCCGAGGCGGCCGTCCAGGAGGCCCTGACCGAGGCGCTCGCCGGGCGCACCGCGGTCGTGATCGCCCACCGCCTGTCCACCGTGCGGGCCGCCGATCTCATCCTGGTGGTGGAGGCCGGGCTGATCGTGGAGCGCGGCACCCACGACCAACTGCTCGCCGCGGGCGGCAGGTACGAGGAGCTGTACCGCACGCAGTTCGCGAGCCCCGATTCCGGGAGCCCGGAGCCCGCGAGCCCGGAATCCGGGAGCGGCGGGCTCACCAGCCCCGAGTCGGCGAACCCGGAGTCCGCGGATCCGGAGTCCGGGGACGCCGGTTCCGGGAGCGCTCGGTCCGGCGGGCGCGGAACGGAGCCCGTGGGGCTCGGCTGACGGGCGGCGGCCACCGGTGCGGCCCCGAGCCGCGGCGGGGCAGGGCCGGTGGCATCGTGACGGGAGCCATGACGGCGGACCCCGGCGCCGAAAAACTCACACCGCTGGTTTGGGTGCGGAGCACGACACCGCAGCCGCGGCACCCCGGGAGGAACGCGATGAGGGCCCACGACGGCATGTGCATCGACGGCGCATGGCGGCCCGCCGTGGGCACGGACACCATCGCGGTGGTCGACCCGGTGAACGAGCAGGTCATCGACCACGTCCCGGCGGGCGGGGCCGAGGACGTCGACGCCGCCGTGGCCGCCGCGCGCCGGGCGCCGGCGGCCTGGGCGGCCACCCCGCCCGTCGGGCGCGCCGCGCGGATCGCCGCCCTGCGCGACGTCCTCGTCGCCCGCAAGGACGAGATCGCGGCGACCGCCACCGCCGAACTCGCCGCGCCGCCGCGGTTCTCCCGGGCGGTGCACGCGGCCCTGCCGATCGCGGTTGCCGGTCCTCGCCGAGCACATCCGGGCGGGCCGGTTCGATCTCCCCACGATGGTCACCGAACGGATCGGGCTGGAGGGCATCCCGGCCGCCTTCGGCCGCATGGTCGAGGGCAGGGGAGGGCGTGCGCTCGTGGTCTTCCCGTAGGCGGGCCCGCCGTCCCGGGCGTCGTCCCCGGTCCGGCCCGCCGGCCGCCCGCGGTCATGCGAAGGGGCCCTCCTGCGCCCGCTCGGTGGTGAGCAGCCGGGCGTCCATCTCGCCGCGCTCGAAGAGCCGGGAGGCCGGGCCGACGATCAGCGGGTCCGGCTCGCCGACCACGTCCTGGTCCTTGTCCGGGTAGTCGAAGCGGTGCAGCACGTGCCGGATCGCCTCCAGCCGGGCCCGCTTCTTGTCGTTGCTCTTCACCACCGTCCAGGGCGCGTCCGCCGTGTCCGTGTGGAACAGCATCAGTTCCTTCGCCTCGGTGTACGCGTCCCATTTGTCGAGCGAGGCGAGGTCGACCGGGCTGAGCTTCCACTGCCGCACCGGATCGATCTGCCGGATCATGAAGCGGTTGCGCTGCTCGTTGCGCGAGACCGAGAACCAGAATTTCACCAGGTGGATGCCGTCCCGGGCGAGCATCCGCTCGAACCCGGGTGCCTGGTGCATGAATTCGAGGTACTCGCGGGTGGTGCAGAAGCCCATCACCCGCTCCACCCCCGCCCGGTTGTACCAGGACCGGTCGAACAGCACGATCTCCCCGGCGGACGGCAGATGAGCCGCGTACCGCTGGAAGTACCACTGGGTGCGTTCGCGTTCGGTGGGCTTCTCCAGTGCGACCACCCGGGCACCGCGCGGGTTGAGGTGTTCGGTGAAGCGCTTGATGGTGCCGCCCTTGCCCGCGGCGTCGCGCCCCTCGAAGAGGATGATGATGCGCTCGCCGTGCTCCTTCACCCAGTACTGGAGCTTGAGCAGTTCGATCTGGAGGGAGCGCTTGGACTTCTCGTACGCCCTCCGGCCGAGTTTGTTCGGGTACGGGTAGTCCTCGCGCCAGGCGTCCCGGGCCCGGCCCTCGGGCGTCACCAGCACCGGATCGTCGTCTCCGCTGTCGACCACGCCGAAGCCGCGCAGCCGGGGGCCGCCGTGGCGGGCCGCGTCGGCGAGGGCGTCGGGTGCGGTGTCCCGGGCGGGGGCCCGCTTCTTCTCCGTCCGGCTACGACCGGTCGGCTCCTTCGCGCTCCGCGTCATGTCGGCGTCCCTCCACCGGCTGTGCCGGACTCTTCCGCGTCAGGCCAGTCTGCGTACGCGTCCGGGAGACCGCCACCCCGGCCAGGCAGAGCAGGCCCCCGCCGACGGTGAGCGGTGCGGGTACCTCGTCCAGCAGCAGCCAGGACAGTGCCACCACCAGCGCGGGCACCGCGTAGGTGGTGGCGCCCATCCGCCCCGCGGTGGTCCGGGCGAGCGCGTAGGCCCAGGTGGTGAATGCCAGCGCGGTCGGGAAGAGCCCCAGGTAGACCACGTTCAGGGTGGCCGACAGGGGCGCCTCGGCGGCCTCGGAGACCAGCGCGCCCGAGAACGGCAGACAGCCGACGGTACCGACCAGGCAACCGAACGCGGTGACCTGGAGGGCCGAGCCGTGCCGCAGGGCGGGCTTCTGGACGACCACCCCGGCCGCGTACGCCACCGCCGCCAGCACACAGAGCCCCACCCCCGGCACCGACGCGTCGCCGTCCCCCGACATCGACGACCCGACCACGACGGCGCCCGCGACCGACACCGCCATGCCCGCCAGCAGCCTCCTCGGCAGCGCCTCGGCGAGCACCCGGGCAGCCAGCAGCGCGATCAGCAGCGGACCGGTGTTCACCACCATCGCCGCCGTTCCCGCGTCGACCAGCCGTTCGGCCTGGTTGAGCACCACGGTGTAGAGACCGAACCACAACAGCCCGGACCACAGGATCCCCGGCCACGCGGCCCGCGGCGGCAGCCCCTCCCGCCTCAGCAGCAGGAGCGTGCCGAGGGCCAGGGAACCCGCGAGCAGCCGGCCGAGCGCGAGCGCCCCGGGCGAGTAGGCCTCGCCCGCGCTGCGGATGGAAACGAAGGCGGAGGCCCACAGCAGCACGGTGGTGCAGGCGGCGGCGATGGCCCGCCCGTCACGACGGGGCACGTTTCCGGCCGCCGTCTCGCAGTTCGTCGTCATGGTCACGACCGTAGGGGCGGGACTCTTCGGCAGCTACCGAAGTGTGGCCGGCTCGATGCCGAGGTGTTCGAGCAGCGCCCGCTCCCCGGCCGCGGTCGCCCTCACCGCACGCCCGGTCCCGATCCGGACGCACCAGCCGACGTCCAGCATGTGGCGGCACAGCGCGGCGCCCGCGAGTCCGGCCAGGTGCGGCCGACGCTCGGTCCAGTCCAGACAGCTCCGTACCAGCGGACGCCGCGACCGCGGCGTCAGGGCGATGCCCAGGGCGGTGAACCAGTCGACGCCGTCGCGGGTGAGGGCGAATCCGGTGTCCCGCTCCAGCAGGCCGCGCGCCGACATGGCGTCCGTGATCGCGAGGCCGAGCCGCCCGGCGAGGTGGTCGTAGCAGGTGCGGCCGCGGGCCAGCGCGCTGTCGGCGCTCGCCGCGGCCAGGGTGCGCGGCGGGCGGGCGGGGGAGCCGGGGACCACCCGGGCCGCCAGGTCCTCGACGAGGTGCGCGGCCCGTTCGTCGGCGAGCCGCAGATAGCGGTGGCGGCCCTGGCGTTCCTCGGCCAGCAGCCCGCCCGCGACGAGCCTGTGGAGATGCTCGCTGGCGGTGGACGGCGCCACCGAGGCGTGCCGGGCCAGTTCGCCCGCGGTCCAGGCGCGGCCGTCGAGCAGGGCCAGGCAGAAGGCGGCGCGGGTGTCGTCGGCGAGCAGTGCGGCCAGGGCGGCGAGCCGGGGCGCTGCCGGGTCGGGGTGTGCCATGCCCTCCAGGATGCGTCAGGGACGGTTCGGCGCGTGCCGAAGTGTCCCGGCGCGCGCCAGTTGCTCGTACTGGAGGGAGAGACCGTCGATCAGCGCCCGCAGCCCGGTTTCGAACGCTCCTTCGTCGACCTGTTCCCCGCGTTCGGTGAGCAGGTGCGCCCGGCCGAGGTGCGGATAGTCGGCAAGATGTTCATCACCAACGGCACCTGGGCCGATGTGGTGCTGTTCTTCGCCCGCACCGGCGACGCCCCCGGCCACCGGGGCATTTCCGCCTTCCTCGTCCCGGCGGACACCCCCGGACTCGGCCGCCGCGCCATCCACGGCAAGCCCGGACTGCGCGGCCGGGCCACCGCGGAACTGGTCCTGGAGGACGTGCGGGTACCCGCGTCGGCGCTCCTGGGCCCGGAGGGCAAGGGCTTCTCCGTCGCGATGTCGGCGCCGGCCAAGGGGCGGATGTCGGTCGCGGCGGGATGCGTCGGCATCGCACGGGCCGCCCTGGACGCCGCCGTGGCGTACGCGGGCGAGCGCGAGCAGTTCTGCAGGCCCATCGCGAGCCGTCAACTCGTCCAGGAGCTCATCGGCGACATCGCCGTCGACGTCGACGCCGCCCGGCTGCTGACCTGGCGGGTGGCCGACCTGATCGACCGGGGAGAGGAGTTCGCCACCGCCGCGTCCACGGCGAAACTCTTCGCCTCCGAGGCTGCCGTCCGTGCTGCCGACAACGCCCTCCAGGTCTTCGGCGGTTACGGCCGCGTCGACGAGTACCCGGTCGGCAAGCTGCTGCGCGACGCCCGCGTGATGACCCCGTACGAGGGCACCGGTCAGATCCAGAAGCTCATCACCGGCCGCGCGCTCACGGGGGTCTCCGCCTTCTGAGTTCCGCTGTTCCGCCGTGCGAGGTCTCTTCGCCCCGTCCGGATGTCGAACGGCAGTCTGAGTACGGCGCTGAGTACGCGGACGGATGTGGCGTACGCCACGTCGCCCGATGCTGAGCCGCATGAGTGACACATCCTCGGTCAAGCAGCAGAGCACTGCCGCCTTCTACGGCCAGGCCGTCGCGTCCTTCGGGGTGGCGATCGCCGCAGTGGCGTTCGGCATCTATTCCCTGGACGCCGACGGCTGGGTCCGCGGCTTCCTCGCGATCAGCGTCCTCTACCTCGTCACCTCCTGCTTCACCCTGGCCAAGGTGGTCCGGGACCGGCAGGAGGCGGGGCAGCTCGTGAGCCGCGTCGACCAGGCCCGCCTGGAGAAGATCCTCTCCGAGCACGACCCCTTCCAGAAGCTCTGAGCCGGACCGCTCGCACCGGGCTGCGGGGCGATCCGGAATCGGGTCCGCCCCCGAGTGGTGCCGCGGGCGCGCGCCGGACACCCTAAGCGCTTGCTCAGTTCGGGGTATGGTGTGCGTCCTGGTGACGAGAGGGGCGAGCGATCATGAGCACGGCGGCCGAGGAGACCGACGGCGACGGTTCGCCGTGGGCCGAGGTGACACCGGAGGCGGCCAGGCGGCTCCTCGTCGCCGCCGTCGACGCCTTCGCCGAGCGCGGTTACCACGCCACGACCACCCGTGACATCGCCGGCCGGGCGGGGATGAGTCCCGCCGCGCTCTACATCCACTACAAGACGAAGGAAGAGCTGCTCCACCGGATCAGCAGGATCGGTCACGACCGCGCGCTGTCCGTCCTGGAGGCCGCGGCCGACGCGGACGGCACCGCCGCCGAGCGCCTGGCCGAGGCCGTACGGTCCTTCGTCCGCTGGCACGCCGAGCGGCACACCACCGCCCGCGTGGTCCAGTACGAACTCGACGCGCTCGGCGAGGAGCACCGGGCCGAGATCGTCGAACTGCGCCGCAGGACCGACGCGGTGGTGCGCCGGATCATCGGCGAGGGCGTACGGGCCGGGGAGTTCGACGTCCCCGACGTGCCGGGCACCACGCTCGCGGTGCTCTCGCTCTGCATCGACGTGGCGCGCTGGTTCAACACGCGGGGCAGCCGGACACCGGACGAGGTCGGCGAACTCTACGCCGGCCTCGTGCTCCGCATGGTCGCCGCCGAGCGGTAGCGGCGGGCCGGCGGTCCCGCCCGGCCCCGGGACGAGCCGTCGGGCGGCGCGTCCCGTTCATGCCCCGCGGGCCCGGGAGCGGTCGTACCGGAAGTGTCGGCCGCTCAGAAGTAGTAGCGGGACACCGACTCGGCCACGCACACCGGCTTGTCGCCGCCCTCGCGCTCGACCGTGACGGACGCCGTGACCTGGACGCCGCCCCCGGCTTCCGCCACGTCCCGCAGCACGGCCGTCGCGCGCAGCCGGGAGCCCACGGGCACGATGGACGGGAAGCGCACCTTGTTCGTGCCGTAGTTGATGCCCATCTTCATGCCCTCGACCCGCATGACCTGCGGCACGAGCACCGGCAGCAGCGACAGCGTGAGATAGCCGTGCGCGATCGTGGTTCCGAACGGTCCGTCCGCCGCCCGCTCCGGGTCCACGTGGATCCACTGGTGGTCACCGGTGGCCTCGGCGAAGAGGTCGATCCTCTTCTGGTCGACCTCCAGCCACTCGCTGTGGCCCAACTCCTCGCCCACCGCATCGCGCAGCTCCTGCGCGGACGTGAAGATCCTCGGCTCTGCCATGTCCCTGGTCCCTGCCCTTCCCGCTGTCGGTCGTCCGGGGTCGTGCGCTCCCGGACGGAGCGTCCGGGACGGCGGGCGGCCCTCCGTTCCCGGGCCTGTCCAAGCGCTTGCTCAGCATGGTTGGCGGGTGCGTTCCTGTCAACGACCGGCCCCGTCGGCGGCGGTCCGACGCGGTCCCGGCCACGACGGGCGGGGGAGGAGGGGGCGTTCGCGGTCTTCGGCCCCGCGGCCGGAGCCGGGGCGGCCGACGCGGGGCCGGGGCCGGGGGCCTCGAATGCCGTGAAGCCGGCCGATCGCCGCGGGCGAGGTCGTAGGGTGGGCGGAGTGCCCCAGATCCCACAGACACTCCAGGAACTCACGGTCGGCCAGCTCTCCGCGCGCAGCGGCGCCGCCGTCTCGGCCCTGCACTTCTACGAGGCCAAGGGCCTGATCAAGAGCCGCCGCACCAGTGGCAACCAACGCCGTTTCACCAGGGACGCATTGCGCAGGGTCGCGTTCATCCGCGCGGCACAACGGGTGGGCATTCCGCTCGCCACCATCCGGGACGCCCTTGCCCGGCTCCCCGACGAACGCACTCCGAACCGCCACGACTGGGCGCGGCTCTCCGCGGCCTGGCGCTCCGAACTCGACGAGCGGATCGAGCAGTTGGGCCGACTGCGGGACCATCTCACCGACTGCATCGGCTGCGGCTGTCTGTCGTTGGAGACCTGTGTGCTCTCCAACCCGAACGATGTCTCCGGCAGTCGGTTCAGCGGTTCGCGCCTGATGCCGGAACAGACGTCGGCCGACGGCGCGTAGCGTGGACGGCCGTGGCGGATCGCCCGCGACGGCCGGTGGGCGGCCGGTCCCCGTGGGCGCGGGCGGCGGTGGCCGGTGCCGGGCACCCGGCCGGGCCGCGACCGTCCTCGGAGGGGCGGCGCCGCCGGTCAGGCCGCCGACGCCAGGTCCCGCTGTCGTGCGTTGCGTGCCCTCGACAGCGCCCCGGTCGTGAGCACCGGGCGGGGCACCAGGATTCCGCACCCCGCGCAGACCGGGCCGGGCGGCCGGTCGTACGTCGGGTCCGGCCGCCAGTCGATCTCGGTGCCCGCGCACACCGGGCAGGCCGCGCCCGGCTCCGACTCCAGGGCGGCGATCAGTCGGCCGAGGACCTCGGCGAGCGGTGCCGCGGGATGAATGCTCGGGTCCGCGCAGCGGGCGACCCCGTTGCCGCCCCAGGTGCGCCGGTGCCAGTCGTCGAACGCGGCGGGCCTGCGCAGCCCGTCGTGCTTCTCGCGCCTGCGCCGCGCGGCGAAGGACGCCTCGTAGTCGAGCCAGACGTTCCGCGCCGCCTCCAGCTCGTCCAGGGCGCGCACCAGTCGCACCGGGTCGGGGGACCGGTCCTCGGGCTCGATCCCGTGCCGACTGCACAGATGATCCCAGGTCGCCCGGTGCCCGTAGGGGGCGAACCGCTCCAGGCACTTGCGCAGCGAATACCGCCGCAGTGCCAGGTCGCCCCGCGGATCTCGGACCTGTCTCGCAAGACTTCGGAATCCGGCCATTGCGCCACCACCTCCGTCGCTCGTACTTCGGCGTCACCCGATAGACGAATGGGCACCCGATTCGGATCCCGAGCCACGCAAGTCTGTCTGGAATGTGAGAGGCGTCTCCGCTGCGAGGGGTCGGCGCGGCGGCATGTGACGATTCGGAAAAAGTGACTGGTGCTCACCTTACCGACGGGTCGTACCGCCAGTAACCTCCGGCCCATCGGCCACTCGGAGGAGCCCGCATGCCCCCACGCACCGTCATGTCCCAAGCCGCCACCGCGGCGGCGGTCCTCGTCCTCGGCACCACCCTGCTGGCCGCGGCGCCGCAGTCCGGCGCCGCGGCGCCGGGAACCGCCGCCACCGACTACTGCCAGGGGCGGTGCGACGACATCCTGCCGCCCGGCGAGAACGGCAACGCCACCCTCGTCGAGATCCTCGGCAACAAGGCGTTCGGCACACACCCCGCGCACAGCGACGACCAACTCGACCGCTACAACGGCCTGGTGGCCGGGCACACCACCCTCACCGACAAGAAGCTCACCGACTTCTTCAACGACGCCTCGTTCGGCGTCCCCGAGGACCGGGTCGAGTCCGTCACCTCGCCGCGCGACGACGTCACCATCACCCGCGACAAGGCGACCGGTGTCCCGCACATCAAGGGCACGACCCGCTACGGCACCGAGTTCGGCGCCGGATACGCGGCCGGGCAGGACCGGCTGTGGCTGATGGACCTCTTCCGGCACATCGGCCGCGGCGAGCTCACCTCGTTCGCCGGCGGCGCGCTCGCCAACCAGGGCCTGGAGCAGCAGTTCTGGCCGCAGGCCCCGTACACCGAGGCCGACCTCGAAGCCCAGGTCGACTACATCCGGACCCACGAGGGTGCCCGCGGCGAGCAGGCCATGGCGGACGCCCAGGCCTACGTCGACGGCATCAACGCCTACCGCGAGAAGTCCAAGAACGGCCGCTACTTCCCCGGCGAGTACGTGCTCACCGGCAAGATCGACGCCATCACCAACGTCGGGGAGATCCAGCCGTTCAAGCTGACCGACCTGATCTCGATCGCCTCCGTGGTCGGCGGACAGTTCGGCGGCGGGGGCGGCGGCGAGGTGCAGGCGGCGCTCTCGCTGCTCGCTGCCCAGCAGAAGTACGGGGTCGCCGAGGGGACCCGCGTCTGGGAGTCGTTCCGCCAGCGCAACGACCCCGAGACGGTGCTGACGATCCACGACGGCACCGCGTTCCCGTACGCGGGCAAGCCCGACAAGGCAGTGGGCACCGCGCTGCCCGATGCCGGGTCCGTCACGGCCGAGCAACTGATCCACGACCGCACCGGCTCCGCGGGCACCGACCGCAAGACGCCGGTCGAGGCCCCGGCATCCCTCAAGAAGGCCCAGGGCCTCTTCGACGACGGCGTCATCCCCGAGGGCTCGCTGCCCGGTTCCGGATCCGGCGCCCAGAAACGCGGCATGTCCAACGCCCTGCTGGTCTCCGGCAAGCACACCGCGAGCGGAAACCCGATCGCCGTGTTCGGCCCGCAGACCGGCTACTTCGCGCCGCAGCTGATGATGCTCCAGGAGCTCCAGGGTCCCGGCATCAGCGCCCGCGGTGTCTCCTTCGCCGGTGTCGGCATGTACATCCAGATGGGCCGCGGCCAGGACTACGCCTGGAGCGCCACCTCGGCCGGGCAGGACATCACCGACACCTACGCCGTCGAGCTGTGCGAACCCGACGGCTCCGCGCCCACCAAGGACTCCACGCACTACCTCTACCGCGGCGCCTGCACCGCCATGGAGACGCTGGAGCGCACCAACTCCTGGAAGCCGACCGTCGCCGACTCCACCGCGAAGGGCTCCTACCGGATGCAGGTCCGGCGCACGAACTACGGGGTCGTCACCCACCGTGCCACCGTGGGCGGCAAGCCCGTCGCCTACACCTCGCTGCGCAGCACCTACCGCCACGAGGCCGACTCGATCGTCGGCTTCCAGATGCTCAACGACCCGGACTACGTCAAGGACGCCGCCTCGTTCCAGCGCGCGGCGAGCAACATCGACTACGCGTTCAACTGGTTCTACGCCGACTCCCGCACCGCCGCCTACTACAACAGCGGCATGAACCCGGTGCGGGCGAAGGGCGTCGACCCGGCGCTGCCCGTCCGGGCCGAGAAGGCCTACGAGTGGAAGGACTTCGACCCGGCCGCCAACACCTCCGCGTACACGCCGTTCGCCGAGCACCCGAACTCCAGCGGCCAGGACTACTACATCTCCTGGAACAACAAGCAGGCCGAGGGGTACGCCGCCGCGGGCTTCGGGCTCGGCGCGGTGCACCGGGGCGACCTGCTGGACGACCGGGTGGCGAAGCTGGTCGCGGAGGGCGGTGTGACCCGGGCCTCCCTCACCCGGGCCATGGCCGAGGCCGCGGTCACCGACCTGCGCGGCGAACAGCTGCTGCCGGAACTGCTGAAGGTGATCCGCTCGGCGCCGGTCGCCGACCCCGAGCTGAACGGCGTGGTCCAGCAGCTGGAGTCCTGGCGGGCGGCCGGATCGCAGCGCCGGGAGAACAGCCCGGGTTCGCATGCCTACACGTACGCCGACGCGGTCCGGATCATGGACGCGTGGTGGCCCGCACTCGTCGAGGCCGAGTTCGGGCCGGGGCTGGGCGACGACCTGTTCCGGGCGCTGACCGCCAACCTCGCCACCGACGAGTCCCCGGCGGCCGCCCACGGACCGAGCGGCGCGCACAGCGGTTCGGCCTTCCAGTACGGCTGGTGGGGTTTCGTGGACAAGGACCTGCGCAAGGTCCTGGGACAGCGGGTCGAGGGCCCGCTGGCGAAGACCTACTGCGGGGGCGGTGACCTCGCCGCCTGCCGCGACGCGCTGCTGACCACGCTGAAGGCGGCGGCGGCGAAGCCGGCCGCGGAGGTCTATCCCGGCGACGGCACCTGCAAGGCCGGCGAGCAGTGGTGCTCCGACTCGATCAACCACCGCCCGCTGGGCGGGATCGAGCAGAAGTCCCTGCACTGGCAGAACCGTCCGACCTACCAGCAGGTGGTGGAGTTCCCCGCCCACCGGTAGGCGTCACGTCACTGCCGACGGCGGTGGGGGGACGACGTCCGCGGGGCGGGTCCGAGATCTCGGGCCCGCCCCGCGCGGCACCTGCGGCGGGCCGGGCCCGCGCCGCGCGAGCCCCGCCCGGTGCGTCTCACCGGTACTGGAGGTACCTCTTGCGGACGGTCCGGAAGGCGGCGAGATCCTGCGCCCAGGCCCCGACCACCTCGTCCGTGTCCGCCCCGGCGTCGATCATCGTGCGGACCCGGGTGTTGCCGGTGAGCTTGTCGATCCAGTTGTCGGAACGCCAGGCGAAGCCGCTCCAGGTCCGCTTCGCCGTCACCAGCAGCCCGATGCCCGTGCGCACCGGATCGAAGGCCGCGCGGTCGTGGACGTGCAACTGCACCCCGCCGACCGTCTTCCCCTCGAACTTCGAGAACGTCGGCGCGAAGTATGCCTCGCGGAACGTGACCCCCAAAAGGCCCAGCGTGTTCGCCGCATCCGCCCAGCGGTGGTCGATGCCCTCCGCGCCCAGCAGTTCGAACGGCCGGGTCGTGCCCCGCCCCTCGGAGAGGTTCGTGCCCTCGAACAGGCAGGTTCCCGGGTAGACCAGCGCGGTGTCCGGGGTCGGCATGTTGGGGCTCGGCGGCACCCACGGCAGCCCCGTCGCGTCGAAGAAGTCCGAGCGCTTCCAGCCCGACATCGTCACGATCCGCAGGTCCACCGGCCGGTCCAGGAACTCCGCGTTGAACAGCAGCGCCAGTTCGGTGACCGTCATGCCGTGCGCCTGCGCGATCTCCCGGCGGCCCACGAACGTGGCGAACGCCGGGTCGAGGACCGGGCCCAGCGCAGCCCGCCCGGTCACCGGGTTCGGCCGGTCCAGCACGACGAACCGCTTGCCCGCGAGGGCCGCCGCCTCCATGCAGTCGTAGAGAGTCCAGATGTACGTGTAGAAGCGGGCTCCCGCGTCCTGGATGTCGAAGACCACCGTGTCCACGCCGGAGGCGGTGAACACGTCGGCGAGCGGCTGACCGCTCTTCAGATACGTGTCGTAGACCGGCAGTCCGGTCGCCGGGTCGTCGTACCGCCCTTCGGAGCCACCGGCCTGCGCGGTGCCGCGGAAGCCGTGCTCGGGGCCGAAGACGGCGATCAGGTCCACCCGGTCGTCCGGGTGCATCACGTCGACGATGTGCCGCACGTCGGAGGTGATTCCCGTCGGGTTGGTGACCACCCCGACCTTCTGCCCCCTCAACAGTCGGTAGCCGTCCTCGGCCAGCCGGTCGAAGCCGGTGCGGACCCGGGGGCGGCCGTTGCCGTGCCCTCTGCCGGGCGTCGGCGCGGCGACCGCGGTCCCACTGCCGGAGGCCGTTGCCGCGAGGGCGCCCACCGCGCCGCCGGCGGCCAGCAAACCACGTCTGGACAGGCTCATTCGGCTACCTCCATGATCGCGACGTCTGTCATGGTCACGCACGCTAGCGTGCGATCAGCCGCTGCGGAACGATCCGGACGCGGCGGATGCCACGGTGCGGCGACGTGACGGATGCGACGGATGTGACGGGTGCGGCGGGTGCGGTGACGTGACAGGCGTGATGGACGTGACGGCTGCGGCGGCGGTGCCGTGGTGGAGGTGCCGGACGACCCCGCCCGGAACGCCGTCGGTCCGGGTCCGAGGCCGGCTTCCCCCGAACGGGTACGACCCCTTCCGCTCCCACATACCGACTGGTTAGTCTGCCGATGCAGTCGACCGGGAGCCGAGAGGGGCGGAACCGATGGGGAGCACGGTGCAGGGCGCGGGTGTGGTGGTCACCGGGGCCGGAGGCGGCATCGGCGCCGCACTGGCCCGCCGCTTCGCGGCCGAGGGCGCGCGCGTCGTGGTCAACGATCTCGACGCGGACCGGATCGGGGCGCTGGCCGAGGAGATCGGCGCCGTCGCGGTCGTCGGTGACGCCTCACGGACCCTGGACGCGGCCCGGGACGCGCTGGACGGCACCGTCGACATCTACTGCGCCAATGCCGGCCTCGCCTCGCCCGGCGACGCCCTCGCCGACGAGGAGGTCTGGGCCGCGGCCTGGGACGTCAACGTCATGGCGCACGTCCGGGCGGCCAGGGCGCTGCTGCCCGGCTGGCTGGAGCGCGGCGGCGGCAGGTTCGTCTCGACGGCCTCGGCCGCCGGACTGCTGACCATGATCGGCGCCGCGCCGTACAGCGTGACCAAGCACGGCGTCGTCGCCTTCGCCGAATGGCTCTCCCTCACCTACCGCCACCGCGGCATCAAGGTCCACGCCATCTGCCCGCAGGGCGTGCGCACCGACATGCTCACCGCCGCCGGGTCGGCCGGTGAACTCATCCTCGCCCCCGGCGCGATCGAGCCGGAGGCGGTCGCCGACGCGCTCTTCGACGCCATGGCCGAGGACCGCTTCCTGGTGCTGCCGCACCCCGAGGTCGCCGGCTTCTACCGGGCCCGCGCCCAGGACACCGAACGCTGGCTCGGCGGCATGAACCGGCTTCAGCGCACGTGGGAGGAGACCGGCGCATGACCGGATCGATCCACGCGGCCGAGCCCCGGCCCGCCCTGCTCGGCGAGGCCCGGCGGCCCCCCGTCGCCCCCGCGTACCGGAGGTCCACCGGGGCGGGACCGTCCGAGCCCGCATGAGTCCGCTGCCCGGTGCCGGGGCCGCCCCCGAGGCACTGGGCGGGTACTGCCGGGAGCGGCTCGCCGCGTGCACATGCCCGCGCGAGGCCGAGATCCTGGCCGACCCGCCGAGGACGGCGAGTGGGAAGATCCTCGGGCGGGAACCGCGTTCCCGTCCACGCATCGCGTTCTCGACCCCCGCACGGCGCCGGCCGTGCACAGCCCGGAAGGAAGGTGGCGGCCATGGCCAAGGCGACGGCCAAGGCGACGGCCAAGGCGAAGGACGGGGAACCGGAGGAACCGGCCCCCGTGCCCCAGCGGCTGCTGGCCGCCGCCACCCGGCTCTTCGCCGAGCGGGGTTACGACCGCACCTCGGTTCAGGAGATCGTCGAGGCGGCGGGCGTCACCAAGGGCGCGCTCTACCACTACTTCGGCTCCAAGGAGGACCTCCTCCAGGAGGTCTACGCCCGAGTGCTCCGGCTCCAGCAGGAGCGCCTCGACGCCTTCGCCGGGGCCGACGCCCCGGTCGAGAAGCGGCTGCGCGACGCCGCCGCGGACGTGGTCGTCACCACCATCGAGAACCTCGACGACGCCTCGATCTTCTTCCGCTCCATGCACCACCTGAGCCCGGAGAAGAATCAGCAGGTCCGGGCGGCGCGGCGCCGCTACCACGAGGGCTTCCGCGCCCTGGTCGAGGAGGGCCAGCGCAGCGGGGTGTTCTCCACCGCCACCCCGGCGGACCTGATCGTCGACTACCACTTCGGCTCCGTCCACCACCTGTCCACCTGGTACCGGCCCGACGGCCCGCTCAGCCGGCAGCAGGTCGCCGATCACCTGGCGGACCTGCTGCTGCGCGCGCTGCGCCCGTAGGCCCCGGCGTGACGCGGACCGCGTCCCGGCCGTCGGGTGCCGGGGGAGCGGCAAAGGCCGGCCGGTCCAGGAGTGCCTCCGCCGGATCGCGCGGGCGCGGCGCCCGCCCCGCGAGCACCACCGTCCGCCCCGGCTCCGGCCGGCGGACGCTCACGCACGGCAGCCCGGCGTCCTCACCGATGCGCCGCGGCACGATCGCCACCCCGATACCGGCCCGCACGAGATCGACGAGCAGCCGGATCCGGGTGACGTCGCAGGTGATCCGGCGCTGCAGCCCTCCGCACGCGTCCCCGCCCCGTGGGCCGCGGCGTACGATC
This sequence comes from Streptomyces sp. NPDC056061, assembly GCF_042266885.1. NCBI lineage: Bacteria > Bacillati > Actinomycetota > Actinomycetes > Kitasatosporales > Streptomycetaceae > Streptomyces > Streptomyces sp. NPDC056061. Next base: position 103,197 of record NZ_JBHJWQ010000014.1, read on the forward strand.
CGGGCCGTGCACCGGCCGTACGGCTCCCGGCCCGGTGCCCGCAGCGACTGTGCGCTCTCGCCCGCGACCCGGGCGCTCGCGGACCACGTGCCGTTCGGCGGCCACTGACGACGCCGACACCGACGCCGGGGCGGGAGCCCGCTCCCCGCTGTTCCCCGGATCGTTAGTATCCGGTGGTGAGGACGCCGACCGACGCACAGATCCACGACGCCGTATGCCGCGCCGACGCCGACCGCCTGTCCCGGCTCCTGGACGCCGGACACCGCGAACCCGCCGTGCTCGGACGCCTGCTCCGGCACGAGGACCCGGGCCTTTGCGGGACGGGACTCGTGCTGCTCGACGAGCACATCGCCTCCGGCGGCCCGCTCGACGACGCGGAGGGCGGGCGGCTCGCCGCCCTGCTGCCCGGGACACTGACGGGACAGCCGGAATCGGATCTGCTCCTCGCCGGTCTGTACGAGCGCCTCGCCCCGTACCTGCGCGACCGCCCCCGCCCGGCGTGGCGCACGGCCGACCTGCCGGCCCGGGTGAGGATCGCGTGGCTGCGCGCCGACCTCCTCCACGAACCGGCCGTGATCCGCGACGAGCCGCGCGGTGAACTCCTCTACCAGGCGATACGGGACACGGACCTCACCGGCGCGCCCCGGTCCGCCCGGCTCGTGGACGAACTCGCCGGGAGCGGCGACCCGGTGCTCCGGGCCGAGGCACTGCGGCTCGCCCGCCAGGGACTGCGTGCCGGGTTCCTGGCACCGTCCCTGGTCCGGCGGACGCTCACCGGCCTGCTCGGCGCGGACGGTGATCCGGTCGTCGCCGACGCCCTGCGCGAACTCGGCGAGCCCTGGGCGGCGACGGAACCACTGCCGGCGGAACGCCTTGCCCCGTTCCTCGCCGCCGATCCGTCGCACATCCGGCCCGGCACGGCCGACGCCGCACTGACGGTCGCCGCCCGCCACGGCCACCAGGAACTGCTGTGGCAGGCCCTCGACACCCCGGAACTCGCGCCGGAAACGCGCCGCCGGGCGATGGAACTGCTCGGCGAGTCGGCGGACCGCGACGCCGTCGACGCACTGACGACGCTCGCCGCGAGCGATCCGCTGCTCCTCGGCGGGCCCGCGGTGACCTGCCTGCGCGGCCTCCACCGGCGCGGACACTTCGTGACCGGACCGCACGTACCGGCCGTCATCGGCCTGGCCCTGGACGACCACGCGATACCGGCCGACGAGGTCACGACGATCCTGTACACCTGCCGGGAGGCGACGCTGCGGGAACTGACGGACGCGGCCCCCGACGACCCGTCCTGGCCGCGGCGGCTCGACCTGCTGGTGTCGCTGGCCCGGCAGGGCGTGGGCGAACTCCCGATCGGGGCGGCGATCACCCGGCTGCTCGCTTCGGCCCCCGCCCCCGGCCCGTTCCTGCACGCCATCCGCGCACTGCGCCACACCGGGGCGGAGGAGGCCGTGCTCGCCCTGCTGCCCTCGGCCCCCGCGCCGGCCCTGGACGCCCTGGAGGCCATCGGCGGGGAGCGCACGGTACACGCCCTGCGCGCCGCACTGGGCCTGACCTCGGCCCCGGCCGACCCGCGCCTGTACGCCGTACGGCACCGGGCCGTCGACCTGCTCTGGCAGCTGACCACCGATCCGCAACAGCGGCAGGAACTGCTGGCCCGGCTCGACCCGCTCGACCTGCCGCCCCGGGTGGCGGCCGGGCTCGGCGGCCCGGACGCACGGGAACTCGCCCTGCTGGGCGCCCGTCCGGACCCGGGCGACCCGGTGGCGACCCTGTGCCGGACTGCCGCCCACGGCACCGCGGACTCCCAGCCGGCCCTCGCCGACCTGCTGCTGCGCGTGGTGGCCGACCTGGCAGGCGCCCGGGAGCACCCTGCGGCCCCCGGTGCCGGGGCGCGGCAGCCCGCCCGGCAGGGCGGCCCGGCCGCAGCGCATGCCGCGGACGGGCGGGGCGCCGAGCCGGTGGTGCCCCGGACGGTCCTGGACGCCCTCCACGGCCTGGGGCGCCGACTGTACGAACGGGGCGCGATCAGGCCGGTCTGCCTGCTCGACGCGGCGGACGCGGAGGAGGCCGGCCACGCCCTCGTCGCGACCACGACCCTGGACCTGCTGGACCGGACCGGGCTCACCGACCGGGAGCGGGCGATCCTGCTCGAAGCCCTCCTCGCGGCACCCTGGCCCGGCACCCGCTCCCGGGTCCACCGGCTGCTGCGCCACCGCGACCGGCACGTGCGCAAGCACGTCATCGCCCTGCTCGCCCGCGACGCCACCGGCGAGGACGCGCAGGCGCTGTCGGCCACCCTGATCGCCCTGACCGCCGCCGCGGACATCCAGACCGTCCGGCAGGCCCTGCTCGCCCTGGGCCATGCCGAGGCCCACTGGGCCTCCGGGGCGATCGCCGCCCGCCTCGACCACCCGAACATGAACATCCGGAAGACCGCCGCCCGGGCACTGGTCCGCGCGGGCACACCGGAGGCCGTACCCGGTCTGCTGTTCCGGCTCGGGCACCACGACAACCCCGGGCTGCGCGACTCCCTCGTCGCCGCCCTGCGCGCCGTCCTCGGCGACGCGTACGCCGCGACCCTCCTCGCCGCCGCCGAGCGGGCCCCGGACGACCGGACCCGCGCACTGCTCCTGGAAGGGCTCCACGGCACCCTCACGGCACGCGCCGTCCTCGCCCTGGACGACCAGGCGTCCCCGGCGGCGGCGCCCCTGCTCGAACTGGTGGCGGCCCGCCGCGTGGCACTGGCCTCCGGAACCCCGGCGGATCTGGCAGCGGCCCTGACCCGGCACGGGATCGCCGCCCCGGCCGACGCCGACGGGCCGTCCGCGGACGACTCGGCCGCACACGACATCACCGCGCTCGTGGTGCGCGGCTGGGACCCCGCGACCGCGTTGCGCGTCGCCGAGCGCTCCGGACCGTTCGGCGACGGGCAGCCGGAGCGGCTGCGCCCCCTGCTCGCCGACTGGCTCCGACTGGCCGCCGCGCACCCCGCGTCGCGGGCGCAGGTGGTGCGGCTGGTGCTGCGGGTCTGCCCCGCGCCACGGACGGCCGACGAGCTGACGGTGTGCGCCCGGTCCGTCCCGGTCCTGCTCGCCGCGCTCGCCGCCGCACGGGACGAGGACCGGCACGACCTGATCGCGCTGCTCGAAGAGGTCGCGCCGGTCCTGCCGAAGGTCGGCGGTCCGGCCGCCGTCGCCGCGGTACGGGCCCTGCGCCCCGCACCCACGACCCCGCACCGGTCCACGCTGACGCTGCTGCGCCGCCTCGGTGCCGTACTGCTCCGTGCCGACCTCGACCGGGCACTCGCGTCGGCCCGGCTCGGCCCCGACCCCTGGCGGGCCGTGACCGCGGTCCTGGACGAGGCGTTCGGAGCCCCGGACCCCGCGGCGCCCCCGTCCGCCGGGGGCCGGGCCTGGCGGGAGGGGTTGCACGACGCGGCCGGCACCCCGGACGCGCTGGCGGAGTTCCGCCGACGCGACGACGGCACGGTCGGCTCCCGGGAACGGCTGACCGCGCTGATCGACGTCCACCACGGCGCCGACCCCGCCGTCCGGGACGCCCTGCTCGACTGGATGGAGGCGCTCCAGCCGCTCGACGCACCGCCCTGGACCCTCGCCGAGACCGCCCGCGCCCCGGTCCCGGAACCCCGCCGGGTCCGCCCCGACGACCTCGACCAGCCCCGCTCCGCGCCGCTGCGGGAACGCCTGCTGGACATGCTGGAGTCACCCGCCGCCGACCGCAGGGACACCGCCGCCCGCGCCCTGGCGACCTGGCCCGATCCCGAGGCACGGCGCGCGGTGCTGCGCGCGTTCCTCCGCGGACGCGTCGACCTCCCCGCCGACGGCGACCTCGCCCACGCGCTGACCTCCATGGACCCGGCGGAACTCCGTGCCGACGACATCCGACGCGAACGGGTGGCCCGCGCGGCCCGGCAGCTCGACCCGACGGCACGCGAAGCGCTGGTGCCGCTGCTGCTGGAATGGTGGGAGCAGGCCCCGCCCGCGGAGCGGCCCGCGCTCGCCGACACCCTGCGCGCCCACCCCGCCGACGCCCTCGCCAGGGTCGTCGAGGACCGGCTCGACGCCGGGTCCCGGGGCTGCCTCGACCTGCTCCTGGGCCGCGCGCTGCTGCGCACCCCCGCGCTGACCCGCGCCCGTGAGCGGCTGCGCGCCGAGGGACACGACGCGCTCGCCGACCGGCTCGTCCTCGTCGACGGTCCGCTGCGCGGCCCCGAAGCGGCACGGCGGGACGCGGCGGAACGGAAGGCGTCGCGCGCCCGTACCCCCGCCGCGGCCCCGCACCGCCCGTCCCGGAACGCGCTGCTGGACCTGGCCCGCACCGGAACACCGGACCAGGCATACCGGGCCCTGACGGAGCTCGCCGAGACGCACCCGGGCCCGGAGCCGGACCCGGACCCCGCCCTGCGCACCCTGCTCGACGCACTGCTGCTCCATACCCGGGGCGAGATCCGGCTGCGCGCCCACCGGACCTCGCGCGCGATGCTGGACCGCGACACCCATCTGCGCCACACCGCGCTCCTGCTGGACGACCCCCGGCCCCACGTGGCACGGATGGCCGTCCGCACGCTCTGCCGGGCCGGCTGGACGCCCGCGGCCCCGGCCGTGACGGCGCTGCTCGCGCACTCCCATCCCGTCGTGCGCGGGGCGGCCGCCGAGGGGCTCGCCGCCCTGGGCGAGGCCGCGATCCCGGCCCTCCGCCGGGCCGCCGACCACGCCCGCCCCGACCGGCGCGCCCGCTACACCTCGGTGCTGGACCGGATCACCGCCGCCCGCTGCGCCGACCGGATCGCGGAGCGGCCCGACGACTGATCCGCGACGGCGGCGAACCACGCGCCCGACGGGCTTCGTGCCCGTGCCCGTGCCCGACGGCCGGTGCCGGGGCGCGCGGTCCCGCGGACCTACAGGTACCGCTTGATCTCGCGCCGGGCCAACGACCGCTGGTGGACCTCGTCCGGCCCGTCGGCAAGGCGCAGGGTCCGGGCCGCCGCCCACAGTTCGGCCAGCGGGAAGTCCTGGCTCACGCCGCCCGCGCCGTGCAGCTGCACCGCCCGGTCGAGGATGTCCACCACCGCGCGCGGGGTGGCGATCTTGATGGCCTGGATCTCCGTGTGCGCGCCCCGGTTGCCGACCGTGTCCATCAGCCACGCCGTCTTCAGCACCAGCAGCCGCAACTGCTCCACCGTGACCCGCGCGTCGGCGATCCAGTTCTGCACGACGCCCTGTTGGGCGAGCGGCCTGCCGAACGCCGTACGGGACACGGCGCGTCGGCACATCAGCTCGATCGCCCGCTCCGCCATGCCGATCAGCCGCATGCAGTGGTGGATGCGGCCCGGTCCCAGCCGTGCCTGGGCGATGGCGAAGCCGCCGCCCTCCTCGCCGATCAGGTTCGCGACGGGCACGCGCACGTCCGTGAACACCACCTCGGCATGGCCGCCGTGGTAGTGGTCCTCGTAGCCGTACACCTGCATGGCGCGCCGCACTTCGAGGCCGGGCGTGTCGCGCGGGACCAGGACCATCGACTGCTGGCGTCGGATGTCCGCACCGTCCGGATCGGTCTTTCCCATGACGATGAAGATCTCGCAGTCCGGGTTCATCGCCCCGGAGATGTACCACTTGCGGCCGTTGACGACGTAGTCGTCGCCGTCGCGCGCGATCCGGGTCTCGATGTTCGTCGCGTCCGACGACGCCACCTCGGGCTCCGTCATAGCGAACGCCGAGCGGATCTGCCCGGCCAGCAACGGCTCCAGCCACCGCTTCTTCTGCTCGTCGGTGCCGAACTGGTGGAGCACCTCCATGTTCCCGGTGTCCGGGGCCGCGCAGTTGACCGCGGTCGGCGCCAACTGCGGCGAACGGCCGGTGATCTCGGCGAGCGGGGCGTACTGGAGGTTGGTCAGGCCGGCCCCGTGCTCGGCGTCGGGAAGGAAGAGGTTCCACAGACCCTGCCGCCGCGCCTCGGCCTTCAGGTCCTCGACGATCTGCGGCGTGTCCCACGGGGAGGCCAGGCGTGCGCGCTGCTCCTCCGCGGTCCTCTCGGCCGGGTGGACGTGCTCGTCCATGAAGGCGAGGAGCCTGCCGCGCAGTTCCTCGGTGCGCGCGTCGAATGCGAAGTCCATGGGGTCAGCCTTCCTGGAGGGTGGTGAGGCCGTGCTCGATGAAGACGGGGACGAGGTCGCCGATGCGGTCGAAGCCGCTGCCGACGGTCCGGCCCAGGGTGTAGCGGTAATGGATGCCCTCAAGGATCACGGCCAGCTTGAACCAGGCGAACGCCGTGTACCAGGGCACGGCGGCGGTGTCCCGGCCCGAGCGGGCGGCGTAGCGCTCGATCAGTTCGGCGGGGGCGGGGTGACCGGGCGCGCCGCTGGTGGTGGAGACCGGGGAGTCGGCGAGCCCGAGGTCCGAGCTGTACATCACCAGCAGCCCCAGGTCGGTCAGCGGGTCGCCGAGCGTCGACATCTCCCAGTCCAGAACGGCCCTGATCCGGTCGTCGGGACCGAGCAGCACGTTGTCCAGACGGTAGTCGCCGTGCACGACGGTCGGCGCGGGGGAGTCGGGCAGCGTGCGGCCGAGCGCGGTGTGCAGTTCGTCGATGCCGGGCAGTTCGCGGTTGCGGGAGGCGTCGAGTTGCTTGCCCCAGCGGCGCAGCTGCCGGTCGAGGAAGCCCTCGGGCCGCCCGAAGTCACCGAGTCCGACGGACTGCGGGTCCACGGCGTGCAGGTCGACGAGGGTGTCGACGAGCCCGAGGACGGCCGCCCGGGTGCGTGCGGCGCCCAGCGGGGCCAGCTGCTCGGCGGTGCGATAGGGGGTGCCCTCGACGTACTCCATGACGTAGAAGGGCGACCCGATCACCGAGTCGTCCTCGCAGAGCAGCACCGGTTCGGGCACCGGAACGGCCGTCGGGTGGAGGGCGCTGATGACCCGGTGCTCGCGCTTCATGTCGTGAGCGGTGGCCAGTACATGACCCAGCGGGGGCCTGCGGACGACCCAGCGGCCGGTGCCGTCCGTCACGAGGTACGTGAGATTGGAGCGGCCGCCCTCGACGAGCCGGGCTTCGAGGGGCCCGTTCACCAGGCCCGGCAGCTCGTGGTCGAGATGCCCGCGCAGGTGGTCGAGGTCGAGACCTGGCGGGTGGACTTGGCTCATCGTGCGCACCTCCGGGGTGAGTGACGGTCGGGGTTCATGATGCCGACCAGTCGGTATGTCGTCCAGTGCATCCCCGGAATCCGGTGCGGGCCGGGGTGCGCGCGCCGTCCCGCCGGTGTGTGGCGAGGCCCGGCGGCGCGCGTGCGTCGGCCCGGAGGGGGTGTGGCGCGACGTCCGGCGGTGCGGGTGCGGGGCCGGTGGTGTGCGCGTGGGCCGGAACGGTGTGCGGCGAGGGTCGACGGTACGTATGAGAGGGGCCCCGGTGGGTGTGCGGGCCCGGAGGGCGCGTGCGCAGGGGGCGCTGCGTGGCCGGGGTCCGGCGGTGCGTGTTCCGGTCCCCGCGGGCTCAGAAGATCATGGCCGCGGCGAACACCGCGAGCGCGATCACGGACGCCGTCGCGGCCATCGCTCCCCGGGCCGGGAGAGGGGCCGGCCGCGCGGAGCCCAGCCCGAGCACCCGCCGGTGCGCCAGGAGCAGGAAACCCAGCCAGGCGGCCGTGCTCAGGGCCACGGCACCGAGCGCGACCGGACCCGCCCCGCCGCGCAGCGCCTGCCGGACCGCGAGCAGCGCCGCCACCGTGCAGGACAGCGTGGTACGACGCCAGGCCAGCCTGGTCCGTTCGGGCTGCAGCCCGGGGTCGCGGGGCCTGGACGTCACCGGCTCTCCCAGCCGAAGAGGACCACCAGCACCATCGCGACGGCGACGACGGCGACGGCGAGGCCGAGCAGCGTCGGGAACCTGGAGACCGGCAGGTCCTCCCCGCGCCGCATCGCCCGTTCGCACCGCACCCAGTGGTTGATCGCCCGCAGCGCGCAGAGCACACCGGCCGCCAGCAGCGCCAGCGCGAGTCCGGCCCGCATGGCCCACGCCAGTTCCGGGAGGAACTGGTCCACCGCGAAACCGCCGCCGATCAACGCGAGGGCGGTGCGGATCCAGGCGAGGAACGTCCGCTCGTTGGCGAGCGAGAACCGGTAGTCGGGGGTCTCGCCCTCCTCGCGGACCCGCTGCGGCGCGAACCACAGCCGCACCCCTCGTACGAATTCGTTCACTCCTGAAACCTGCCCGTCGTTCGTCGCACCGCCCTGCCACCCATGCCCGCCGCCCGGCCGACGCCTCCCGACGCCCGGCCGCCGGTCGCGGACCCGGCTCAGTGGGCCGGACCGGCGGCCCGGAAGGCGCGCAGGCGGTGATAGGTCTCCAGGCCGTCCGGCACCCACCGCCAGTCGCCGAGCCGGCGTTCCAGCTCCGCGTCGGTGAGGAAAGTGTGCCAGGCGACCTCCTCGACCTGCGGGTTCACCGGCAGTTCGCACCGTACCTGGTAGACGCGGCTCCACCAGGAGTGCTCGGCGCTCTCGTAGAGGTAGGTGAACAGCGGCTCGGGGCGGGGGAGCCCGTGCACCCCCAGCTCCTCCTCCGCCTCCCGCAGCGCCGCCTCGTCGTACGACTCACCGGCCCCGACCACCCCGCCGACGAACATGTCGTAGTGCGACGGGAAGACCAGCTTGGTGGGGGTGCGGCGGTGCACGAAGAGCCTCCCCGCGGCATCCCTGGCCTCGATGAAGACGCAGCGATGACGCAGGCCCCGCGCGGTCGCCTCACCGCGCGGGGCCTGCCCCACGACCACGTCGTTCTCGTCGACGATGTCCAGGATCTCGTCAGAAGGAGTCATGCCCCTCATCCAACATCAGGCCACCGACGGCCAACATCAGGCCACCGACGGCGCCCACCGGCCCCTGACGTACATCACGGTCCGGGCCGGCGGTCCGGCCGCCGTCCGGTCGGGCAGACGAACGGAGCCCGGCCGGTGCGACCGGGCGCACCCCGGGGCGTCGCTCAGTTCGGTTGGAGGCTCTTGTGCCGGTGCCTGCCCACCGGCCCCTCCGGCATGGCCGGGTGCAGCCCCAGCAGCACGATCCCGACGACGATCGCCACCAGCCCGGAGGCCTGCCAGGCCAGCGCGACCGCGTCGGTGCGCAGCCGGTCGCCGAGGAAGCCGACTCCGCAGGCGATCCCGGCCAGCGGCTGGGCCGCGGTCAGCGGCGGCAGCGAGACCCGCAGCGGCCCCGTCTCGAACGCGCTCTGCACCAGGAGCAGCCCCGTCACCCCCAGCACCACCACCCCGTACGGCTGCCATGTCGTCCACAGCGCGGCGAAGCCGTCGTCGGAGATCCGCTGGCCGGTGAGCCGGGTGAGCGCGTCCTGCAATCCGTACAGCAGTCCCGCCGCCACCGCGAGAAGGGCGGGGGCGACCCCGGACCGGTGGCGCTTGGCGATGACGGTGAGCACCAGGGCGGCGCCCACGACCACGCCGATGACCAGCCAGTGCCGCAGCGGGTCCGTCACCGCTTCGCCTCCCCTCGGCTCGCCCGCCACCAGGAAGGCGGTGACACCGCCGGCCAGCAGCCAGAGCCCGGCCCAGCCCTGATGGCCCAGCCGCTGTCCGGTGCGGTGACGCGACAGTCCCATGGCGAAGAGCAGATTGGTGGCGAGCAGTGGTTCGACGACGGAGACCTCGCCCTTGCCCAGGGCCAGCGCACCCAGCACCATGCCGCAGACCATCAACCCGATCCCGGCCAGCCAACTGCGCACCCGCATCAGATCCAGGAGCAGCCGGGGGGAGAGGTAGTCGCTCTTCGGGGCGTGCGAGGCGGCGGCCTGCTGGAGGACGAAGCCGAACCCCAGGCAGCAGGCGGCACTCACGGCGAGCACGACGACCAGCACCGACACGCTTCTACCTCAAGTAAGGCCAGAAATGGGTGATTTGTTTCGACGATAACGCGTGCGGGCGGCGAGCGCGGCCGGAGTACCGCCGACCGGGCTGTTGACGTTGCGGCGACCGGTGCAGAGGATCTGACGCACGAGTAACTTCCGCTCGCGGACCGGACCGCCGCCCGGCACGGCCCGGGGGCGCCGGGCGGGCCGGCGCTTCTCCCCGACAAGGATGGAACCCATGGCGTACGACGCTGACGTGATCGTGATCGGGGCAGGACTCGCGGGCCTGGCGGCCACCGCCGAACTCGTCGAGGCGGGCCGTTCGGTGATCCTCCTCGACCAGGAGCCCGAGCAGTCGATCGGGGGCCAGGCGCACTGGTCCTTCGGCGGGCTCTTCCTCGTCGACTCGCCCGAACAGCGTCGGCTGCGGGTCCGCGACAGCCACGAGCTGGCCCTCCAGGACTGGATGGGCACCGCCGGTTTCGACCGCGAGGAGGACCACTGGCCGCGGAAGTGGGCCGAGGCGTACGTCGATTTCGCGGCAGGGGAGAAGCGGTCCTGGCTGCACGCCCAGGGGCTGCGGTTCTTCCCCGTCGTCGGCTGGGCGGAGCGCGGCGGCTACGACGCGAACGGTCACGGGAACTCCGTACCCCGCTTCCACATCACCTGGGGCACCGGTCCCGGGGTCGTCGCCCCCTTCGAGCGCCGGGTCCGGGCGGGCGCGGCCAAGGGCCTCGTCCGTTTCCTGTTCCGCCACCGGGTCACCGGTCTCGGCCGCACCGCGGGCACCGTCGACACGGTGACCGGCGAGATCCTGGAGCCGAGCGCGGCGGCCCGCGGCACCGCGAGCAGCCGAACGGTCACCGGCGCCTTCGAGCTGCGGGCCCAAGCGGTGATCGTCACCTCCGGCGGCATCGGCGGCAACCACGACCTGGTGCGCGAACAGTGGCCCCGGCGGCTCGGCACCCCGCCCGCGAAGCTGCTCTCCGGCGTCCCCGCCCACGTCGACGGACTGATGCTCGGCATCGCCGAGGAGGCGGGCGCCCACCACATCAACCGCGACCGGATGTGGCACTACACCGAGGGCATCGAGAACTGGAACCCGATCTGGGACAAGCACGCCATCCGGATCCTCCCCGGACCGTCCTCGCTCTGGCTCGACGCCCGCGGCAGACGGCTGCCGGTGCCCCTCTTCCCGGGCTTCGACACCCTCGGCACCCTCGAACACATCATGCGGTCCGGCCACGAGTACACCTGGTTCGTCCTCGACCGGAAGATCATCGGCAAGGAGTTCGCGCTCTCCGGCTCCGAGCAGAACCCCGACCTCACCGGGAAGTCGGTCCGTGACGTGATCGGCAGGGCCCGCGCGGACGTACCGGCGCCGGTGAAGGCGTTCATGGACAACGGGGTGGACTTCGTCGTCGAGAAGGACCTCTCCGCCCTGGTCCGCGGGATGAACGCGCTGACCGGCCAGGAGCTGATCGACGAAGCCGAGCTGCGCCGCGAGATCACCGGACGGGACCGCGAGATCGCCAACCCCTTCACCAAGGACCTCCAGGTCACCGCCATCCGCGGGGCCCGCGCGTACCTCGGCGACCGGCTGATCCGGACGGCCGCCCCGCACCGCTTCCTCGACCCCGCGGCCGGTCCGCTGATCGCCGTACGCCTCAACATCCTGACCCGCAAATCGCTCGGCGGGCTGGAGACCGACCTGTCCTCCCGGGTGCTCACTGAGGACGGCACCCCGCTGCCCGGCGTGTACGCGGCGGGGGAGGCTGCCGGTTTCGGCGGCGGCGGGGTGCACGGCTACCGCTCGCTGGAGGGGACCTTCCTGGGCGGCTGCATGTTCTCCGGCCGCACTGCGGGCCGGGCGGTGGCGAAGGCGGTCGGATAGAAGGCGGCCGGATGGAGGGTGGCCGGGCAGCCGGACGAGGCAACCGCGCACCGGCTCACTCGACCGCCCCACCGCCCCACCGCCCCACCGCCCGACCGTCCGACGGCTCGGCCGACGGCCGCTTCGGCCGACCGCCCCGGACCGGCCCGTCCGGGGCGGCGGCACGCGCCGTGGATAGAGTCGGGGGGTGAAGATCCCGCGTCTGCTCGACGGGCGGTTGAAGTTCCGCCACCTGGTCCTCGTCGACGCGCTGTCCCGGCAGGGCAGCGTCGTCGGTGCCGCCGCGGAACTGCACGTCACCCAGCCGGCCGCCACCCGCAGCCTGCACGAGCTGGAGGACATCCTCGGCGTCCCGTTGTACGAGCGCGGGCCCCGGGGCGTCACGCCCACCGTCTTCGGGGAGGCGTTCACCGAGCACGCGCGGGCCGTACTTGCCCAGCTGGCCCAGGCGGGCCGCCATGTGGTGGAACTCGCCGACGCCGACCGCGGCACCGTGATCGTCGGCACCCACCTTGCCGGGTCGAACGTGCTTCTCCCGCGGGCCATCGCCGAGATCAAGAAGGAGCGCCCCTACCTGACCGTGGTCGTCCGGGAGGCATCCCCGGAAGCGTTGCTCCTGGATCTGGAGGCCGGCCGTATCGACTTCGTCGTCGGCCGGCTCACCGTTCCCTCCGACGAGCGGATCACGCGCCGCAAGCTCTACGACGAGTCGGTCGAACTCGTCGTCAGGGCCGGGCACCCGCTCGCCGGGAGGGCCGTGGTGGAGCTCGCGGACCTGGCGGACTACCCGTGGATCCTGCCGGGTGCCGAGACCGCGTTGCGACGGGAGATCGAGGAGTTCTTCGCCCGGCGCGGGATGCCGCTGCCGATGAACCGGGTCGAGACCACGTCGTTCCTGACCATTCGTCAACTCCTGTTGGAGACCGATGTCGTGGCGGCGCTCCCCGGCCTGATCGTCCGGGACGACGCCCGGCTCGTCCGGCTGGCCGTGCCACTGGAACCGATCGGCCACAGCGTCGGGCTCACCCTGTCGGCCGCCCGTGCACTCGGCCCCTCGGCGCAGGCGCTGATCCGGAGCCTGGAGGAGATCGCCGCCCACATGGCCCCGCAGGGCGTGGACGGCGACTGACCGGCCTCGGATCCGGAGGTGCCCGGGGCGGTGACGGAGGCGCGGGGCGCCGCGTCCGTCACCGGGAACCGCACGGTCGTACCCGGCCCTGCACACCGGCCGGGGACTCTCGCACCGGCGGAGCCATCTCGCCGGGGCGGCCATCTCATGGGGGAGGCAGGATGCCCTCGAAGGCGTCCGGACGGTTGATGGGATGGTCGAGGAGGACCTCGTCCATGGCGGCGAACCCGCCCGTGAGGGTCATGGCGTGCGGTGCCAGTTCCGCGACCACGTGCTCGGTTTCGTCGGGGAGTCCCCGCACCTGGTCGCTGGTGAGGTACCCCTCCGCGAGCAGGTCCCCGCTGTGGGCCGCCACCCGGCGCAGGATGAACAGGCGGTGCAGCAGCAGCAGTTGGCGCCGGGCCTCGGGGTGGGCGGCCTGGTCGGCGGCCTCGTGGAGCGCCTGGGCCGCCTGGCGGTGCGCGTAGGCGTCGACGAGTTCCAGAGCCGGTGTGACGGTGGCGTTCCACCGGTTGAGCGGATTGCCTGCCGCTCCGCCGCGCAGCCGGGTCCGGGCGCGCCGGTGCCAGACGCGCTCGATGTCCGCCAACAGGTCCTGGAGGAACCGCGGATCGTCGAGCTCACGGGCCTCGGGCGGGGTGCTCCCCGGCTCCTGCGGGGTGAAGTGCCCGAGCAGCATCTCCCCGGCCGCCTTGACCCAGACGACGAGGTTGTCGCCCTCCGCCGTGATGGTCCCCTCGTTCGCCGCCAGCTGGCCCGCTATCCCGTTGGCGAGGAACAGCCCCTGTGCGCCGCAGCGTTCGCGGCACTCGGTCATGACGTCGCGGGCCCGCCAGGTGATCCACCCCTTGGCGACGGCCGCGAACCGCTCGCCGTCCTCCCGCTCGGCCCCGGTCGCCCGCGCCCACCGCCGTACCGCGGCGCGGTGCAGGAACGTCGCGGCGTAGGTGGTGGCGATGGCGTCGAGGAGCGGGGCGTGGTGGCTGCGGTGGGCGAACAGCGGAACGGTGCCGCCCGCCGTCACCCCGGCCGTCCGCCGCGTGTGGGCGTGCCGTACGGCGACGGCGAGCGCGTGGCGCGTGACCCCGAGGCTGTAGGCGCTCATGCAGAGCTTGCCCGCGGTGACGCGGCCGATGGACTGGAGGAAACGCTTGCGGGGGCTGCCGATCGAGCTGGTGAAGGCGCCCTCCGGCGTGAGGCGTCCGTGGTCGGCCTGGAGGAGCGCCTCGTACGGCAGCCGTACGTTGTCGAAGGAGGTGACGCAGTGGTCGACGGGTGCGGTGGCCGTCTGCGGCAGCCTGCGTATCCCGACGCCCGGCGCCGGTATCCCGTTCTCGTCGTGGAGCGGGGTGAGGAACAGGAAGACGCCCCGGTCCTCGCCGTCCGTGAGGAGGCGGGCGGCGACGACGGCGGTCTTGGGTCCGCCGGTGGGGCTCGTGTTCGGCATGAACTTGCGGGCGGCAGGGTGGGGTGTGTGCAGCACGAACTCGCGCGAGGCCGCGTCGTACGCGGCGGTGGTCTCCAGCTGCGAGGCGCTGTTGCCATGACCGGCCTCCGTGCACAGGAAGGTTCCCGTACGCCTTAAGTCGACGAACTCGCCGAGCTCGCGGTCCGGGCCCGCGGGGTGGTCGAGGAGGCTGCCGAGGAAGAGGTTGTAGTGGATGCTCGCCACGGTCCCCAGCCCCGCGTCCACCGGCCCGACCCATTCGTGGAGCGCCGTGAGGCGTTCCACGTCGGCCACGAAGTCGGCGGGGCTGTCGAGCGATTCGTTGATCAGCCGCAGGCGTTCGTAGGAGAGCGCGGCGCGTTCGTCGGGCGTCAGCCCTTCCCGGAAGCGGAACGGTTCGGTGCCGAACAGCTTGCGCCAGGGTTCGTGAAGACTTTCCGGCCGTTCGCCGAAGAGCACCCGCGTCAGGGCCGCGACGGTGGGCGCGGCCTGGTCGGAAGGGGCTGGGATGTTGATCATGAAGGGGAACGCTAGCTCACATGTTCGGTAAAGACAGTGTGATGATCATGACGATTGTGTTCGTTCGGATGACGGTAGGTAATCGGATTGGGGTGCGGCCGGGCGGGCGCGACGAGGAGCCGCGATGCCTCCCGTTTACGGGTGAAATACCAGAAACCGGCCGATCCGGGGGCGTTCACCCCGGACCGGCCGGTTTCCGTGATCGTTCAGCTCCGCGAGGCGTCCAGCCCCAGGAACCGTTCCGCGTTGCCGTGCGTGATCAGTCCACGGTCGCGTTCGTCCAGGAACGTGCTCCGGCGGACCACCTCGCCGACCGGCCGTTCCCCCAGTGGGTACGGGTAGTCGCTGCCCACCATCACCCGCTCCGCGCCGACCGTGTCGACGAGAAGTCGCAGCGCCCGTTCGTCGAAGACCACCGAGTCGACGTAGAACCGGCCCAGGTAGTGCGAGGGCGGATGTTCCGAGGTGCCGATCACGTCGTTCCGGCCGTGCCAGGCGTTCTCCATCCGGCCGAGCCAGAAGGCGAACGACCCGCCGCCGTGCGCGAAGCAGATCTTCAGCCGCTCGTCGATCCGGTCGAAGACGCCGCCCAGGATCAGCGCGAGGATCGACAGATGGGTCTCGGCGGGCATGGCCGTCAGCCACTGCGCCATCCACCGGTCCAGCCGCGGCGAACTCGCCATGTCCCAGGGATGCACGAACACCGGAACGTCGAGCGAGGCGCAGTGCTGGAGGAAGGTCACGACGCCTTCGCTGTCCAGGTCCTGGTCGCCGACGTGGTTGCCGATCTCCACGCCCCGGTGCCCGTTGGCGACGGACCGCTCCAGTTCGCGGCAGGCCGCGTCGGGATCCTGCAACGGCACCTGGCAGAACGGGATCAGCCGGTCCGGGGCCGGGGCGACGATCTCCAGCGCGAGGTCGTTGAAGATCCGCGCTATCTTCGCCGCCTCGGCACCGTCGCGCCCGTAGGTGAAGAACGCCGGGGTGGGGGAGACCACCTGGCGGTGAACCCCGTCCGCGTCCATGTCCCGCAGCCGCGTCCCCGCGTCCCAGGCGTCGGACCGGATCCGGCGGAACTCCTTCGAACCCATCATGATCACGGCGTCGGACTCGGACTCGATCCGCAGCCAGGGAGCGTCCGGGCCGGCCTCGGCCGTCAGGTCCGGCCAGCCGCGCGGGACATAATGCGTGTGGATGTCGATCGTGCGGTCCACGCTCAGCCCTTTCCGGGATGCAGGACACCGCACCGCGGGCAGGTACGCGCCTTCTCGTCGGCGTAGAACTCGGCGAAGACGGGCGGCAGATCCGCCACGATGTCCCGCACCTGGAGCTCGACCTCGTGGATCCTCGCCGCGCAACCGGGGCAGTACCACTGGAACTTCTCCAGGGTGCCCTCCTCCCGGACCCGCTCGATGACCAGCCCGATCGAACCGGCACCGGGCCGCTGCGGCGAGTGCGGCACATTGCCGGGCAGCAGCCATGCCTCGCCCTGCCGGATGTGCACGGTCCGCGGCCCCTCCTCGGTCATCAGATCGACGTGCATGTCGCCCTTGACCTGGTAGAACCACTCCTCGTACGGGTCGACATGGAAGTCGGTCCGCTGGTTGGGGCCGCCGACGACCTGGACGATGAAGTCCTGACCCAGGGACATGGTGCGGTTGTTCACCGGCGGCTTGAGCAGATGCTCGTGCTCGGCGATCCAGCCCTGGAAATCGATGACCGGGGGAATGACGGTCATGAGGACACCTCCGTGCTGTGCGTCTCGTCGGACGTGCGGGGCCGCGGCAGATGCGCGACGGCCTGGATCTCGATCAGCAGATGCGGATGCGGCAGCTGGTGCACCGCGACGGTCGTACGGGTCGGCCCCCGCTCGTCGAAGAACTCGCCGTAGACCTCGTTGTATCCGCCGAAGTCGTTCATGGACACCAGATAGGCGGTGATCTGCGCGACGTCGCAGAGCTCGGCGCCCACCTCGGCGAGGATGTCGCGGATGTTCTCGATCACCGCCCGGGTCTGCGCCCGGATGTCCAGCGTCGTGGTACCGAACTCGTCGGCCTCCACCCCCACGAAGGTGTTGTCGGGCCGGCGCGAGCTGGTGCCGGAGACGAACACCAGGTCCCCGACGACCTTCACGTGCGGGAACCGCCCGCGCGGGGTCGCCTTGCCCTCGATGACGCGTGAGCCGTTCATCAGCACCCCTTCACCGTGACGGAACCGAGGCCCGCCACCTCGCACTCGGTCACCCCGGCCACCAGCGGCAGCGCCGCCGTGGCCGCCCCCGCCAGCACCACCTGGCCCGCCGCCAGCGGGATGCGGCGGCGTCGGCACAGGTCCAGCAGCGCGTGCAGCGCGCGCACCGGATCGCCCAGGATCGCCGCCGTGGAACCCACTGCCTCCGCCGCCCCGGTGCGCAGCAGCACCGCGCGGTTCGACGCGCTCGCCACCGGCCGCCAGGGGCCGATCGCGTACCCGGCCGCCGAGGTGTTGTCGGCGACGACATCGGTACAGGTGAACCGGAAGTCCCGGTACCGCGAGTCGATGATCTCGACGGCCGGGGCCATCGCGTCCACACAGGACTCGATGTCCGTCGACGGGTCGTCCGGGTCCACGTCCCGGCAGATCCGGTACGCCACCTCCGGTTCGACCTTCGGATGGATGAAGCGCGCCAGATCCACCTCGCCGCCGTCCGCGATCCGCATCGCGTCGGTCAGCCGGCCCACGATCACCTCCGAGACGCCCATCTGGGCCATCTTGGCCCTGCTGGTGAAGCCCAGCTTCACGCCCGTGATCCGCTCGCCGCGGGCCTCCCGCAGCGCCAGCAGCGCCGCCTGCACCGCGTACGCGTCGTCGATGTCCAGCTCGTGGTCGTCGGCGAGGCTCGGTGTGTCCTTCCGGGACGTCTGTGCCGTGTCCAGCCGCTCGGCCAGGAGGCCGGTCAGTTCCGCCGCGATCATGTGCCGCTCCCTTCCGTCGGGGCCCCGCGCCCTGCGGCGAGGTCCAGTGCGATGTCCACGATCAGGTCCTCCTGACCGCCCACCATCTGCCGCCGCCCGACCTCCAGCAGGATCTGCCGGGCGTCGACCCCGTACCGCTCGGCCGCACGCTCGGCATGCAGCAGGAAGCTGGAGTAGACACCGGCGTAACCGAGGGTCAGGGTCTCCCGGTCCACCTGGACCGGCCGGGTGCGCAGCGGGCGGACGATGTCGTCGGCGGCGTCCTGGAGCGCGAACAGGTCGCAGCCGTGCTCCCAGCCCAGCAGGTCGGCCACCGCGACGAACGGTTCGGCCGGGCAGTTCCCGGCCCCGGCGCCCTGGCCCGCCAGCGCCACGTCGACGCGGTACGCGCCGTGCTCCACCGCGGTCACGCTGTTGGCGACCGACAGCGACAGGTTCTCGTGCGCGTGGATGCCGATCTCGGTGCCCTCGTCCAGCACCTCGCGGTACGCGTCGACCCGGGCCGCGACATCACGCATCGTCAGGCGGCCCCCGGAGTCGGTGACGTAGACGCAGTGCGCGCCGTACGACTCCATCAGCTTGGCCTGCCGGGCCAGCCCCTCCGGGGAGTTGAGGTGGCTCATCATCAGGAACCCCGAGACGTCCATGCCGTTCTCCCGGGCCCAGGAGATGTGCTGCGCACTGACGTCGGCCTCGGTGCAGTGGGTGGCGACGCGCACGCTGCGCACCCCGAGCGCGTGGGCACGGCGCAGGTGGTCGATCGTGCCGATGCCGGGCAGCAGCAGCGTCGTCAGCTTCGCGTGTTCGAGGACGTCGGCCGCTGCCTCGATCCACTCCTCGTCGCTGTGCGCCCCGAATCCGTAGTTGGCGCTGGAACCGCCGAGCCCGTCGCCGTGCGCCACCTCCACGGCGGCGACCCCGGCCCGGTCGAGCGCGGAGACGATCCGGCGCACCTGGTCGACGGTGTACATGTGCCCCATGGCGTGCATGCCGTCACGGAGGGTCACATCCTGTATGTACAGTTTCACGAGGTCACCCATCCCCGGAGTGCGGCGACCTTCTCCGCGGTGCGGACCGCGGCGGAGGTCATGATGTCGAGATTGCCCGCGTAGTCGGGCAGGTAGTGGCCGGCGCCGAGTACCTCCAGGAACACCGAGACCCTGACTCCCGTGATCCGCCGCCCCAGGGCCGGGACGACGGTGTCCTCGACCGGGTCGAACTGCACGCGCTGCTTGAGCCGGTAGCCGGGCACGTACTCCCGCACGTCGCACGCCATCCGCTCCACGGAGTCCGTGATCCGGTCCCGGTCGGCGTCGGACAGCTCGCCCTCGACGAGGCAGAAGACGGTGTCGCGCATGGCGAGCGGGGGCTCGGCGGGGTTCAGCACGATGATGGCCTTGCCGACCTCGGCGCCGCCGACCCGCCGGATCGCCTCGCCGGTGGTCTCGGTGAACTCGTCGATGTTGGCGCGGGTGCCGGGACCGGCCGACCTCGACGCGATGGAGGCGACGATCTCCGCGTACGCGACCGGGGCGATCCGGGAGACCGCGGCCACCACCGGAATCGTCGCCTGGCCGCCGCAGGTCACCATGTTGACGTCGGGGGAGTCCAGGTGCTCGTCCAGATTGACCGACGGGACCACGAACGGGCCCAGGGCCGCCGGGGTGAGGTCGATCATCAGCTTCCCGTGCTCCGCGGCGAGTCGCGCGTTGCCCACATGGGCCCTGGCGGAGGTCGCGTCGAAGATCACCCGGATGTCGGCGAACTCGGGCATCTCCACGAGTCCTTCGATGCCCCGGTGGGTGGTGGCCACCCCCAGCCGGGCGGCGCGGGCCAGCCCGTCGGAGTCCGGGTCGATGCCCACCATCGCGCCCATGCGCAGCGTCCTCGACAGCCGCAGCACCTTGATCATGAGGTCGGTGCCGATGTTGCCGGACCCGATGACGGCGACCGGGACGGTGCCGGACGACGTGTCGGACACGGCACCGGAGCGGACGGGGGAGGGCATGGCGGGCACGGAGCCGTTCGCCGTGCCGTCCGTGGGGGAACTCATGTCGTCTCCTTCTCGATGACTGCCTCGACCTCGCCGAGCCCGTCCAGCGCCAGCCGGTAGCGGCCGGGGCCGCCGACCGACACCATCGGGCCGAGCGCTCCGGACATGACCACGTCCCCGGCCCGCAACGGCCGCCCGCGCGCGGCGAGTTCGCGGGCCAGCCAGGCGACCGCGACGACCGGCGAGCCGAGGCAGGCGTGGCCCGCGCCGAACGAGACCGGCTCGCCGTCCCGTTGCAGGACCATGCCGACCCGGGACAGGTCGAGCCCGGAGAGCGGGTACGGGGTGGTGCCGAGCACGATCGCGCCGCTGGAGGCGTTGTCGGCGACGGTGTCCGTGATGGCCAGGTCCCAGCCGGCGATCCGGGAGTCGACGATCTCGACGGCCGGCAGCACGAAGTCGGTGGCCCGCAGCACGTCGGCGACGCCCGCCCCCGGCCGGTCGATGTCCCGGCCGAGCACGAAGGCGATCTCGCCCTCCACGCGCGGCTGGAGGAACCGCTCCAGCGGCACCGGTTCGGCGTGCGCGTACGTCATGTCGTCGAACAGCACGCCGAAGTCCGGCCGGAACACGTCGAACTGCTGCTGCACGGCGGGTGCGGTGAGGCCGATCTTGGCACCCACCACCCGGGCGCCGGCCGCGCTCCTGGCGGCGGCGAGACGGCGCTGCGTCTCATACGCGGCGTCGATGTCGTCCCGGCCCAGGAACTCCCGGACGGGGGCGCAGGGGGCGCCGCTCGCGGCGGCGGCCGTCAGGCGTGCCACGGCCGCGTCGATCCGCGCGGAAAGGCCGGGGTCGTGCTCGGTCGCATCGGTCGTGTCGGTCACAGCTGCACGCACACATTCGTCGGCTCGGTGTAGAAGTGCAGGGAGGACTCGCCGCCCTCGCGGCCGATGCCGGAGAGCCCGACCCCGCCGAACGGGGAGCGCAGATCGCGCAGGAACCAGGTGTTGACCCAGGCCATCCCCACGTTCATCGCCTGCGCCACCCGGTGGCCGCGACGCAGGTCGTTGGTCCATACGGAGGCCGCGAGGCCGTAGTCGGTGTCGTTGGCCAGGCCGATCGCCTCCTCCTCGGTGTCGAAGGGGATCAGTGCGGCCACCGGCCCGAAGATCTCCTCGCGCACCGCCCGGTGGGCGTTGGTCAGGCCCGTCCAGAGCGTCGGCTCGATCCAGGAACCACCCGCCAGATCCGGGCCGAGCCGGGGCACGCCCCCACCGGTGAGCACCCGGGCCCCGTCCTGCTCGGCGAGTTCGAAGTAGCCCGCCACCTTCTCGCGGTGGGCCCGCGAGATCAGCGGGCCGGTGGTCGTCCCCTCGTCCGTCGGGTCGCCCAGCCGCAGCTCCCGGGCCCGCTCGGCGAGCCCCTGGGCGATGTCGTCGAAGATCCCGCGCTGGACGTAGACCCGCTCGGTGCACAGGCAGACCTGGCCGGTGTTGGTGAAGACCGACTTGGTCAGCCCGGTGAGCGCCTCGTCCACGTCCACGTCGTCGAAGACGACCGCGGCGTTCTTCCCGCCGAGTTCGAACGACACCGGGCGGACGCGGGGTGCGACCGTCCGCATGACCTGTGTTCCGGTCGCGGACGAACCGGTGAAGGTCACGCCGTCGATGCCGGGGTGCGAGGTCAGGTGCTCGCCGGCGGAGCCGCCGCCGAAGCCGTGGACCACGTTGTAGACACCGGCGGGGAGCCCGACCTCGGCCAACACCTCGGCCAGCAGCGAGGCGGTGCCCGGGGTCTCCTCGCTGGGCTTGACGACCACGGCGTTGCCGCAGGCCAGGGCCGGGGCGACCTTCCAGGTCAGCAGGAGGAGGGGCAGGTTCCACGGGACCACGACCGCGACCACGCCGAGCGGCTTGCGGACCGCGTAGTTCAGCGCCCGCCGGCCACCCGCGAGATCGGTGAGGAAGGACTCCTGCCCGGCCGCGGCGGCCACGTCGGCGAAGGTGCGGAAGTTGGCCGGTGCCCGCGCGACGTCCAGCTCCCGTGCCTGGGCGACGGGCTTTCCGGTGTCGGCGACCTCCGCGGCGACGAACTCCTCGAAGCGCTCCTCGATGCGGTCCGCGGCACGTCGCAGCAGCGCCGCGCGTTCGCGCACCGGAGTGGCGGCCCACCCGTCGTGCAGGGCCCGCCGGGCCGCGACCACGGCACGGTCGACGAGCTCCCGGTCCGCCTCGTGCACCCGGGCGAACGCCCGGCCGGTGGCCGGGTCGATGTTCTCGAAGCTGCGGTTCTCGTCGGGCTCCACGAACCGCCCGTCCACGAAGTTGCGGATCCACCGCCCTGTTTCTGCCGTCATGCGTCCCACTCTGATCCGCGCAGCCATGCCGGACAAATGCGAATCCTGCGGTGCCATATATCCGAATGGGTATATCGAATCTCGGCGGTCCGGCGGGCGGCAGCAAGGGGATTCGGATACTCCGCTATACCGAAACGGGTATGCCAGATCCCGGATTCGTTATTTGTGTGTCATGTCTCAGGGCATCAGGATCCACGGTTAACGGCGGGTGGAGTCCGGCCGTCGTAGCGGCTGTCCGGAGCGAACCGCCCCAGCCGCCATCCAAGTGATTGGTCACCCCGTGAACACTTCAGCTCACGAAGAAAACTCGGGCGCCGCCCGAGCCACCGCCGCCAGAACCGCCTTCGCCACGCTCGCGGGCACCACCCTGGAGTGGTACGACTTCTTCCTCTACGGCACGGCCGCGGCACTCATCTTCAACCAGCAGTTCTTCCCGTCGCTGAGCCCCGCCGCGGGCACCCTCGCCGCGTTCAGCACCTTCGCCGTCGGCTTCATCGCGCGCCCGCTCGGCGGCCTGGTCTTCGGCCACTACGGGGACCGCATCGGCCGCAAGGCGACGCTGGTCGTCTCCCTCGTCCTGATGGGCATCGGATCCACCCTCATCGGGGCCATCCCCAGCTACGACAGCATCGGTTTCTGGGCCCCGGTCCTCCTCGTCGCCCTGCGCATCGTGCAGGGCATCGGACTCGGCGGCGAGGGCGCCGGTGCCACACTGATGTCGATGGAGCACGCACCGCAGGGCAAGAAGAACCTGTACGCCGGCTTCCCGCAGATGGGCACGCCCGGCGGTCTGGTCCTGGCCAACGTCGTCTTCCTCACCACCAACGCGGTCCTCGGCGACCACGCCTTCACCTCGTGGGGCTGGCGCATCCCGTTCCTGCTCAGCTTCGTCCTCGTCGCCGTGGGGCTGCTGATCCGGCTGCGGGTGACCGAGTCGCCCTCCTTCGACCGGGCACGCGCCCGGGACGAAGTGGTCCGCTTCCCGCTGGCCGAATCCTTCAAGGTCGGCTTCCCCCGGCTCGCGCTCACCCTGCTCGCCGTCGTGGCGAACTCCGCCGTGGCCTACGTGTTCATGGTCTTCACGCTGTCCTACGGCTCCCAGCACCTCGACTACGACAAGCAGTTCCTCATCGTGAGCGTCACCGTGTCGGCGGCCCTGTGGTTCGCGACCATCCCGGTGTGGACGAAGATCGCCGACCGGCACGGCCGGCGCACCATGTTCATCGCAGGTTCCGCCGCCATCCTCGTCTGGTGCGTCGCCTTCTTCCCGCTGCTCGACACCGGCAAGCCCGTACTCGCGGTGGTGGCCCTCGTCGGCATGGGCCTCATCATCCCGGTCACGCACTGCGTGCAGGGCAGCATCATCGTCGACACCTTCCCCGTCAACGTCCGCTACTCGGGCTCCTCGGTCATCCTGCAGGGCGGCGCGATCCTCGGCGGCGGCCTCGCCCCCATGATCTCCACGGCACTGCTCAACTCCGGGGGCTCCGCGACCGGGGTGACGTGGTACCTCGTCGCGATCTGCACCGTGAGCCTGGTCGGCGCCGTCGCCCTGTTCCGCCTGGTGCCCGAGGGCGCGCCCGAACCGGTGCGGGTCCCGGCGGGTCCCCTTCCCGGGGGCGGCGCATGACGGGCCGGGAGGTGTACCGGTCCGGGCCGATCCGTTACGCGGTGGCCGAACGCTTCGCCCGGCCCCGGCCGGTGCCGGCCCACGACACCCGTCCGTCCGGCGGCGAGATCTGCCCGCAGCCGCCGTCCCGACTCGACGCGGTCATGGGACCGCCGCTCGACCGTCGCCCACAGGGCGAGGACTGCCTCAACCTCGCGGTCACCACGCCCGCCCGCGATGCCGGGGCGCGCCCGGTGATGGTGTGGTTCCACGGCGGCGGGTTCAGCAGCGGGGCCGGTCTCATGGACTGGTACGACGGCGGCGCGCTCGCCACCGAGGGCGATGTCGTCGTGGTGGCCGTCAACTACCGCCTCGGCGCCCTCGGCTACCTCTGCCTCGACGGGCTAAGCGAGGGCAACCTGGGCCTGTACGACCAACTCGAAGCGCTCCGCTGGGTGCGTACCCACATCGCCGGATACGGCGGCGACCCCGACGACGTGACCGTCTTCGGGCAGTCCGCCGGGGCCCTCTCCATCCGGCTGCTGCTGGACCTGCCCGAGGCCCGGGGAATGTTCCACCGGGCGATCCTGCAGAGCGCGCCCCTGGCGATCGCCAGCCGCCCGCGGGCCGAGGCCGCCGCGCTCGGCCGGATCCTCCTCGAACGGCTCGCCGTCCACGCCCCCGGTGCCGACCCGCGCACCGTTTCCCCCGCCGCCCTGCTCGCGGCGCAGCGCGACACCGCCCTCGCCCACCGGGCACGCTCCGGCTCCCCCCTGGAACCCCCGTTCGGCCCGGTCCCACCTGCCGACGCCGCCCCCGGGCCGCACGTGCGCGGCATGGACCTCATGTACGGCTGGAACGCGGACGACATGACCGCCTTCCCCGACGACGCACGCGACAACCGATGCGACAACGGGCGCGACGACGCACGCGGCCGCCGACGCGACGGGGACCCGGCCGGGCCGACCGACCGGATGTACGCCGAGCCGCTGACCGCCCTCGGGAAGGAACTCGTACGGGCCGGGGCCCGGGTCCATGCCTACCGCCTGGACTGGCGCCCGGCGGGATCGGAGTACGGCGCCACCCACTGCCTGGAACTGCCGCTGCTCCTGGGCACCCGGGCAGCCTGGCGGGCGTCCCCGATGCTCGGGGACACGCGGTGGGAGGAGGTGGACGAACTGGGCCGGACGGTGCGCGCCGTCTGGGCAGCCTTCGCCCGCACCGGCCACCCCGGCACGGTCCGACCGCCCCTCGTCCACCACGAGGTGCGCTGACGCCCGGCGTCCGCCGAACTACCGCTCGGCAGCGCCCACCAGGGGATCGAGCAGTTCGACGACCCGGAATCGTTCGGCGACCACCATGGTGTCGTCGTCCGCGTTGAAGTCCGGGTCGCCGAGGGCCTCGCGCATCTCCGCCCCGTGCCAGAACTTCTCGTGGTCCGCCCGCCACTCGGCGACCGAGGCATGGCCCTCGCCCTCGTCGACGGCGTGCCGGAGATCGACGTCGCCGAGGCGCAGCACCCGCACCTCCGTCACCTCCAGCACCGCGATCTCCCGGCCGTCCGAGTCGATCAGCGCCGACCGCTCGCCCACCGGGGGCAACTCCTCCCGCTCCGCCTCGTACTCCGCGAGCAGTCCCGTCGTCGACACCTTGACCCCGTCGAGCACCGCCCGCACCAGCCGGTCGCGCAGCGGGCCGGGAAAGGCCAGGAGGAACGGCTTGAGCGGTTCGCGGTTCGGCATGGCGACAAGTCTGACATGCCGAACCGGGCGCGCCGCCGGAGACGTCCCGCCCCTCGTCCACCTGCCCGCGAACCGCCGACGGCGCGGGAGCGGGACGGAGTCCGGCACCGCTCCCGGGCAGGACCTCTGGGGGCAGGGCGGAGACCGCCGGGTCACGGCCCGACACGGCGGCGGCGCACGGCCCCGTGCGGACGGGTGGAGGGAGGACCGTGGGGGAGGGCCGCCGCGCCGGGTCCCGTCCTCGCACCCGCGTCAGCCGCGCGACGCCGGTGCGAGGACGCGGCTCAAAGGATCAGCGACAGCAGCAGGACGAAGACCAGCGAGACCACGGAGACGATGGTCTCCATCACCGACCAGGTCTTGACCGTCTGGCCGACGTTCATGCCGAAGTACTCCTTCACCAGCCAGAATCCGGCGTCGTTGACATGGCTGAAGAAGAGCGAACCGGCGCCCACGGCGAGCACCAGCAGGGCCGCGTGCGAGGTCGACATGTCGGCGGCCAGCGGGGCGACCAGACCGGCCGCCGAGATGGTGGCCACGGTCGCCGAACCGGTCGCGAGCCGGATCGCGACGGCGATCAGCCAGCCCAGCAGCAGTGCCGGGATCGACCAGTCCTTGGAGAAGTCCAGAATCATCTGGCCCACCCCGGCGTCGATGAGGGTCTGCTTGAAGCCACCGCCCGCGCCCACGATCAGCAGCACGCCCGCGATCGGGGCGAGCGACTTCTCGACCGTGCTGGAGAGCCGTCCCCTGGAGAACCCGGCCGCCCGGCCCAGCGTGAACATGCCGACGAGGACGGCTGCCAGGAGCGCGATCAGCGGCGAACCGATCACATCGGTGACCTTCTGCACGCCCTGCTCCGGATCGTCCACGACGATGTCGACAAGGGCCTTGACCAGCATCAGCACGACCGGCAGCAGGATCGTCGCCAGGGTCGCGCCGAAGCTCGGACGCCGGGCTGGCTCCTCCGACGGACGCTGCGGAATCATCTTCTCCGGCGCGGGGATGTCCACCCAGCGTGCGGCGTAGCGGGAGAAGACCGGGCCGGCGATGATCACGGTCGGGATCGCCACCAGCACGCCCAGCGCCAGCGTGACGCCGAGATTGGCACCGAGGGCGTCGATCGCGACCAGCGGACCGGGGTGCGGCGGGATCAGCCCGTGCATCACGGACAGACCGGCAAGGGCCGGAATGCCGATCCGCATCAGCGAGTAGTTCCCGCGCTTGGCGACGAGCAGCACCACCGGGATCAGCAGCACGATCCCGACCTCGAAGAACAGCGGCAGACCGATGATCGAGGCGATCAGCACCATGGCCCAGGGCATGGCGCGCCGGCTCGACTTCGCGAGGATGGTGTCGACGATCTGGTCCGCCCCGCCGGAGTCCGCGAGCAGCTTGCCCAGAATGGCACCGAGCGCGATCAGGACGCCTACGCCCGCGACGGTCGAGCCGAGTCCGGTGGTGAAACTGGCGATCGTCTTCGCCGGCGCGGCACCGGCGAACGAGCCGAGCGCCAACGACCCGACGGTGAGCGCGAGAAACGCGTGCATCTTGAACTTGGTGATGAGCAGAACGATGACGGCGATGCCCGCCAGGACTGCGATGCCCAACTGCGCGTTGCCTGCCGAAGTGATCGGTTCGACGGCGTCCGCTGCCAGCATCTCGACGCTGAGACTGGTCACGGTGGTGATCCTTAGCTGTCGAGCCGGCGCAACGCGGCGACGGCCCGCTGGGTGATTTCCTCGGGGGCGCCGGACACATCGACCGAGACGCCGGCCTCGTCCTCCCCCAGCGGCTGCAAGGTGGCGAACTGCGAGTCGAGCAGCGCGGTGGGCATGAAGTGGCCCTTGCGCCCCGCCATGCGCCGCTCGATCAGCTCGCGGTCCCCGGCCAGATGAAGGAAGACGGCGCCGGGGGCCTCGGCCCGCAGCCGGTCCCGGTAGACGCGCTTGAGAGCCGAACTGCTCACCACGCCGCCGAGCCCCGCCCGGCCGTGCGCCCAGCGGCCGATGGCATCGAGCCAGGGCCACCGGTCCGCGTCGTCCAGCGGGACGCCGGCGGACATCTTGGCGATGTTCGCCGCCGGGTGGAAGTCGTCGCCCTCGGCGTACGGAACGCCCAGTTCAGCGGCGAGCAGGGGCCCGATCGTGGTCTTGCCGGTCCCTGCGACGCCCATCACCACGATGACGTGGGGGGTGCTCATTGGTGGTGCCTCGCTGTCCTCTTCGACGTCCTCGTCGACTTCGGTCCGTCGCGCTACTGAAACCCATACGTACGACTTATTCAAGATGATGTGACGTAAACGTCGTACTTTTAGGTCCTGGAGATCGCCCCGTACTCTGGTGCCCATGACCACACAGGGCCCCGGGCTGCATACCCATGTGCTGGACACCCTGGGTCTGGAGATCGCCGCGGGGGAGCACCGGCCGGGCCAGGTGCTGCGCACCGACGAACTGGCCCGGCGCTTCGACGTCTCGCGGACAGTCGTGCGCGAAGTGGTCCGCGTCCTGGAATCCATGCACCTCGTCGAGTCCCGGCGCCGGGTCGGCGTGACCGTGCGTCCGACCGAGGCGTGGAACGTCTACGACCCGCAGGTCATCCGGTGGCGGCTGGCGGGGGCCGACCGGCCGCGCCAGTTGCGCTCGCTGACCGTGCTGCGCTCCGCCATCGAACCGGTGGCGGCCGGTCTCGCCGCCCGCCACGCGACCCCGGAGCAGTGCGCGGCCCTCACCGCGTGCGCACTCGGCATGGTCGCGACCTCGCGCGGCCAGCAGCTGGCGGGGTACCTGGAGCACGACATCGCGTTCCACCGGATCGTGCTCGACGCGTCCGGGAACGAGATGTTCGCCAGGCTCGGCGACGTCGTCGCCGAGGTCCTCGCCGGACGCACCCACCACCAGGTGATGTTCGAGGACCCGGACCCGGCAGCGGTCACGCTCCATGTCCGGCTCGCCGAGGCGGTACGCGAGGGCGACGCCGCCGCGGCGGAACGCCTGACGAAGGAGATCGCCGTCGGCGCCCTGCACGAACTGGACGTACTCGCCCCCTGAGGGCCCGTCGTGCGGCCGGTGCCGGTATGTGCGGGCTCCGGCGCCGCCGGATGTCCGCAGGGTCCGACGGGCGACACCGGCCCCACGACCGCCCGCCTCTCGCGCCCCACGACCGTCGGACGACGGAGGCGGGGGCCCGGGGGCGGTGCCCGCGGGGCCGGCGGGCGGGCCCGGGGGCCGCGCCCCCGCGCCCCGGCGCAGGGGGTTATGAAAATAACCATCGCCCGCAC
>NZ_JBHJWQ010000014.1:132014-197928 GCF_042266885.1 Streptomyces sp. NPDC056061
ATGCAGCTGTGCGGGGTTGTGCGGGGTGCCCCCCCCGGGGGCCCCCCGGGGCCCCCCCCGGGGGCGGCCGCCGTCCGGCCCGTGCGCCGGCGCACCGGCCCCCGATCAGCCGCCGTGCCCGGGATGGCCCCCGTGCCCGGCGCCGTGGTCGAACTTCATCGCCTCGGACGGCATCACCACGAACGGCCGCATCATGCCCATGTCCTCGTGCTCCAGCAGATGGCAGTGGTACATGAACCGCCGTACCCGCCGTCGAACATGCCGAGCACCTTCACCATCTGCCCCCGCGGCACTCGGAAGACGTCCTTTCAGCCCTGCTCGTTCGGCGCCGTCGGGATCTTCGTGCCGTCGTCGAACTCCACCGGCGCGCGGGTGCCGCCGAGCGCCCGCGACCTGGGTCCGACCCGACCCGACCCGACCCGACCCGGCTCGGCGAGATCCTCGCTGAGCTGCCCGACGACTTCGCGCTGCGAAGGTATGACATGCCCCCGGTCATCACCGAGGAAGGACCGGGCAGGGCCCGGCCGAAGGAGATCCTCAGCCGGCTCTGCGGGCGACTGTCCACCCTCGACCGGATCCGCGACGGCAGCGACGACGCTCGCGCCGCCATCGAAGTCCTCGTCGACACTGGTCGGCGCCCCGACGAGATCGGGTGCCTGCCCTGGGATGCAGCACATCGGCAACGTCCACCGCCGCTGGGTCAACGCCATGCCCCCATTGCTGCTGGCTGACGGCACCGAGTTCCCCGAGCTGGAAGTCGTGCCCTCCTCCTACCGGCACTCCTGCGCCCAACGGCACGCCGACGCCGGAACCCTGCCCGATGTGCTCCGTGAGCTCATGGGTCACAGATCGTTGCAAACTGCACAAGCCTACTATCGGGTGACCGAGAAGCGGACCCGGTCCGCGGTCGACAAACTCGTCTCGCACCAGTTCGACCGGCACGGCAACCGGATCTGGACCCAGGCCCGCCAACTGCTGGAGCACGAGCACGCCCGCCTGCGGATCGGCCAGGTGTCCGTCCCCTACGGAATCTGCGTCGAGCCGAGCACCGTCAAGACCGGCGGCCACGGTTGCCCGTTCCGGTTCCGCTGCGTCGGCTGCGACCACTTCCGCACCGACCCGTCGTACTTGCCGGAGCTGCGGACCTACCTCGCCGCTCTGCTCCGGGATCGCGAACACCTGGCCGCAGCAACCGACTCGGACGCTTGGGCCCGCACCGAGGCGACTCCCTCGGAGGAGGAAATCAAGCGCATCCGCACACTGATCCGCCGCGTCGAGACCGACCTGGACGGGCTCACGGACGACGAACGCGGACAGATCACGGAGGCCACGCGGACCCTGCGCAAGACCCGCGCCGTCTCCCTGGGCATGCCCGGCATCCGCCCGCCGGAGCCGGACCTGCGGCTGGAGCGTGACGTGTGAGCTCATCACCGGACCACCTGGCCCGAGCACGGGCAGCGGACTCCGACCGGCGGCGGACCCGTGTCCTCAAGGCCCTCGACAAGCTGGCCGCGGACGGCGAGGAGATCACCGTCTCCTCCGTTGCCCGCGCCGCCGGCGTCCACCGCAGCCTGATCCACCGGCACGATGACCTGCACGCGGCCGTTCTCGCCCGAGCGGTCGAGCCGCCTCCCGGCGCGACGGCCGGAACGCAGGTCAGCCGCCAGTCGCTGCTGGCCGACGTCGCGAACCTCACGGCCCGCAACGGCCGCCTGTCAGCGCATACCACCCGGCTGGAACGACGTCTCTCCGAGGCCCTCGGGCAGACTGCCTGGGAGGCGTCCGGCCTCGGCGCCCCCGCCGACGTCGAAACGCTCACCCGCCGGGCCACCGAGTTGGAACAGCAGATCCTCGATCTCCGCGCCGAACTCGCAGAACGGGACGAGGACCTCGCCGCCGCACGCGCGGCGACCCGGGAGCCGATGGCGCAGCTGAACCGCTGACTACCTGTGCGACGTCCCTCGTCGAACGGTCCGATCGTCCGGATACTGAGGCTTCAGGCGGTTGACCGGTGGAAGAATCGGATCCGTGACGACCGTATTTGGTGACTTTGAGCTGACCATGGATGAGCTGCGCGTTGTCGCACGCTACGTTGTGGAGAGCGCCGAGGAAGTTCTCCCCGTGTTCCAGGCCGCCAACCCCAGCGATCTCCGACCTCGTGCAGCCATCGACGCCGCACGGGAGTTCGTGAATGGCGCGAGAAGGACCAAGCTCCAGCGCATCACCTCCTTGGAGGCTCACCGCGCGGCGAAGGAAGCAGCCACCGAAGCCGAACGGCTCGCCGCGCGCGCCGCCGGTGATGCTGCCTCTGCGGCCTACCTTCATCCGATTGCGAAAGCCACCCAGGTAGGTCACATCCTGCGAGCCGCTGCAAGTGCGGCGCTCGTGGGGGAACTGAACGCAGGCGGTGATTCCGCCGTCGGGCTCAAGCTGATCGAGCAGGCTCGTCAACGCGCCACACCGGTCCTGATCGATGTCCTCAACCGGTACCCCCTCGCACCAACCGGCAAGAGCCGTGCTGCACAACTCATGACCGTCCTGGACACGTCCTTGCGCACATCCCGCTGAGGGAGACCATCCGCCACCGCCGCCCGCGGCACCTGTCGCGCACCTACCACCCACCGGCGCCTGCGGCCGAGCTGGGCAACCATCACACTTCCCGGCTGCTCAAACTGAGCCACCCCGAGACAAGCAACGAGCCCCGCGTACACGTTCCAGCGGGTGATGTTCATGGCATGGTCGTGGTACCACCAGTGGGCGGCGTGGTGGTCGTTCGGGTACTCCGACAACTGCGCGTCGCCGAAGCCGACGGCGTTGTCCGCCCAGCCGTCGTTCCCGCCGCCGGTCCGCGCCCCGTGGATGGGGTCTCCCCTGCTCGAACGAAGTCGAGAGCTCGGGGAAGGGCCACCGTCCAGGCGGGCAGCGCGGCCACGTCCGCGTTCGGCTCGACGCCGTCGCGTCCCGGCCGGTTGTACGGGGCGAGCCCGCCCTCCTTCACCGGACCGACCTCCACGGCCGCGACCGGGTACTCGCTCCCCTTCGGGACGCGGTTGGTCCAGGCGATCCCGATCCGCTCCCCGCGCCGCACCTCGATGGTCGGCCCCGGCACCATGCCGTCGTATCCCCGCATCAGCGTCGGCGGCAGCTGCGAGTGCAGCCGTACCCAGGTGGGCGACGCGGCGATCTCGGTCTCGTTCAGCACGCCCCGCCCGCCGGACGCAGCACCGGCGGAACGGACAGCGCGTCGGTGCAGGGCACGAGGCCGCCGACCTGCGCCCATGCCGCGGCCTCGGCCTGCGGCACGTCGGGCCCCACCCGGTCCGCCGACCGGCCGGTCCTCTCCGCGAACTCGATGATCTCGGTCAAGGTACTTCCCCCGCGATCCGTGATTCCTCCGTTCGCGGGCCCCGGAACCCCTGCCCCCGCAGGTATCGGCTCCGAGCCCTCCACATCGAAGGACCGTACGAAGACCGGCGTAGTTCACCATGACGCACCATCTGACCGAAACCGGTGCATCTCGCCGGGTGTACGGCAGTGGTTTCGCGCCAACGCGGCGCGCCGTCGTGACACCCTTTCGGGGCGTACGGTTGTTCGCGTTCGATCTTCACGAAATGACGGAAACAGGGAGACCGCGGTATGTCGCAGCAGGTGCAAGGGGTCATCGCGCCGGGGAAGAACGAGCCGGTACGGGTCGAGACGATCGTCGTCCCCGACCCCGGCCCCGGCGAGGCCGTGGTGAAGATCCAGGCGTGCGGCGTCTGCCACACCGATCTGCACTACAAGCAGGGCGGCATCAACGACGACTTCCCCTTCCTGCTCGGCCACGAGGCGGCGGGCGTGGTGGAGTCCGTCGGCGAGGGCGTCACGGACGTCGCCCCCGGCGACTTCGTCGTCCTCAACTGGCGTGCGGTGTGCGGCCAGTGCCGGGCCTGTCTGCGCGGCCGCCCCTGGTACTGCTTCGACACCCACAACGCGAAGCAGAAGATGACCCTGCTCGACGGCACGGAGTTGTCCCCGGCGCTCGGCATCGGCGCGTTCGCCGAGAAGACCCTGGTCGCCGCCGGGCAGTGCACCAAGGTCGACCCCGAGGTCTCCCCGGCCGTCGCCGGACTGCTCGGCTGCGGCGTCATGGCGGGCATCGGCGCCGCGATCAACACCGGACAGGTCGGCCGCGGCGACTCGGTCGCGGTGATCGGCTGCGGCGGCGTCGGGGACGCCGCGATCGTCGGCGCCCGGCTGGCCGGGGCGGCGAGGATCATCGCGGTGGACGTCGACGACCGCAAGCTGGAGACGGCGAAGACGATGGGCGCCACCCACACCGTCAACTCCCGCGGCACCGACCCGGTCGAGGCGATCCGCTCCCTGACCGGCGGCAACGGCGCCGACGTGGTCATCGAGGCGGTCGGCCGCCCGGAGACGTACCAGCAGGCGTTCTACGCCCGCGACCTCGCGGGCACCGTCGTCCTCGTCGGCGTCCCCACCCCCGAGATGCGGCTGGAGCTGCCGCTGCTCGACGTCTTCGGCCGCGGCGGCTCGCTCAAGTCCTCCTGGTACGGGGACTGCCTGCCCTCGCGCGACTTCCCGATGCTCATCGACCTGCACCAGCAGGGCCGCATCGACCTCGCGGCGTTCGTCACCGAGACCATCGGACTCGGCGACGTCGAGCAGGCCTTCGCCCGGATGCACGAGGGTGACGTGCTGCGCTCGGTGGTGGTCCTCTGATGGCCGCCCGCATCGACCACCTCGTCACCTCCGGCACCTTCGCCCTCGACGGCGGGGAGTGGGACGTCGACAACAACGTCTGGATCGTCGGCGACGACACC
The DNA here is from genome assembly GCF_042266885.1 of Streptomyces sp. NPDC056061. Classification (NCBI taxonomy): domain Bacteria; kingdom Bacillati; phylum Actinomycetota; class Actinomycetes; order Kitasatosporales; family Streptomycetaceae; genus Streptomyces; species Streptomyces sp. NPDC056061. Next base: position 136,838 of record NZ_JBHJWQ010000014.1, read on the forward strand.
GAGGCGATCGTCATCGACGCCGCGCACGACGCCGCGGCCATCGAGGCCGCACTGAACGGCCGCACCCTGCGCGCCATCGTCTGCACCCACGCGCACAACGACCACATCGACGCGGCCCCGGCCCTGGCCGACGCCACCGGAGCACCGATCCTGCTGCACCCCGACGACCTGCCCCTGTGGCGGCAGACCCATCCCGACCGGACCCCGGACGGCGAACTCGCCGACGGCCAGGAGCTGGAGGTCGCCGGAACGACCCTCCGGGTCCTGCATACCCCGGGCCACGCCCCGGGCGCCGTCTGCCTTCACGCCCCCGGGCTGTCCACCGTCTTCACCGGGGACACCCTCTTCCGGGGCGGCCCCGGCGCCACCGGCCGGTCCTTCTCCCACTTCCCGACGATCGTCGACTCGATCAGGGACCGGCTGCTCACCCTGGACCCGGAGACCACCGTCCGCACCGGACACGGCGACTCCACGACCGTCGGAGCGGAGGCCCCGCACCTCGACGAGTGGATCGCCCGCGGTCACTGACCGGGGGCAGCACCGAGCGGCGGCCTCCGTGCCCCGGCACGCCGGGGCCGCCGCTCATTCGTCCGGCCACGCCGAGAGCCGCAGCCCGCTCTCGAAGCGGCGCACCCCACCGGTCACCGGATCGGTGAACTCCAGCACACGAGCCAGCAGTTGGAGCGGACGCGAGAAGTCGTCGGGAGCCCCCTCCGCCCGGACCACCGGATAGACGGGGTCATGGACGATCGGCAGCCCCAGGGCGCTCATGTGGACCCGCAGCTGATGGGTGCGCCCGGTGGCGGGCAGCAGCCGGTAGCGGCCGAGCCCCGACCGGTGCTCCCGCAACTCGATCCGGCTCTCGCTGTTCGGCTCGCCCGGCTCCTCGCGGGCGGCGACGACCCCGCGCTCCTTCACGATCCGGCTGCGCACGGTCCGCGGCAGGTCCAGACCGGGATCGTACGGCGCCACCGCCTCGTACTCCTTGCGCACCCGGCGGTCCCGGAACAGCGTCTGGTACGCGCCGCGCTCCTCGGGCCGTACGACGAAGAGGACCAGACCGGCCGTCAGCCGGTCCAGCCGGTGTGCGGGCTGCAGGGCGGGCAGGTCCAGCTCGCGGCGCAACCGGGCCACGGCCGTCTCCGTGACATGCCGCCCGCGCGGCGTCGTCGCCAGGAAGTGCGGTTTGTCCGCGACGACCAGATGGGCGTCGCGGTGCACGACGCCCACCGGGAACGGCACCGGTTCCTCCGGCGCGAAGTCCCGGTGGAACCAGACGTACCGGCCGGCCTCGTACGGCTCGTCCGCCGACACCGGACCCCGCACGGAGACGAACCGGCCCCCGTCGACCATGGCATCGACGCGTGCCGCCCCGATCGCGCCCCCGAACCGAGCCCGCAGATGGTCGCGGACCGTCGCCCACCGCCCGTCCGGATCCTCGGGAAGCCGCAACCGCACCGGATCGATGCCCTCCCGCTGCGGCAGCGGCGCCGCAGGGGGCTTCGCGCGCCCCCTCACCGGGAGACACCGGCCGGAACGGTGGTGCGCATGGTGCGGGCTCCTCGTGTTCTGCTCCTGGGCTGCCCGCCCAGTATCCCCGCCCCGCCCCGCCCGCCGGGCGCCCGCCCCGCCCGCCGGGCGCCCGCCCCGCCCCGCACACGATCACCGGGGCCGGTAGGAGGTGGCCAGCACGGAGACGGTGACCCGATCGGCCAGGGGCCCGGACTCCGCCAGGTCCGCACGGCTCACATGGCGGGCGCTCGGCGACATCCCCATCAGGTCGAGGGCCTCCGTCCCGGCCAGGGGCATCGGGTACTCGATCCGCTCGGTGGCGACGGCCCGGAAGCGGGGGCCGAGCGTCCGGCGCAGCCGCTGTTCCTTGGCCGGGTCGACCGTGACCATCGAGGGCACCCTGCCGTGCAGCTCGTGCAGGTGCCGCCCGGTGGGACGCACCACGACCAGGCGACCGGACGGACGCAGCACGCGGTGGAACTCGGCCGGATTGCGCGGGGCGAACACGTCCAGCACGAGGTCGGCCACCCCGTCGGCCAGCGGAAAGGGGCGGAAGACGTCCCAGGCCGCCGCGGCGGCCCGGTCATGCGCCCCGGCCGCCGCGCGCAGCGCCCGCACCGAGGTGTCCAACCCCAGGCCGCGGGCGTCCGGCAACCGGTCGAGCACCCCGGCCAGGTAATAGCCCGTACCGCACCCGACGTCGACGACCACGGCCCGTTCCGGCGCGGTACGGGCGGCAAGGCGGGCCACTGCCCCGAGCAGGGGTCCGTAGCCGCCGGCGGACAGGAACCTGTCCCGGGCCCGGACCATGGCCGCGTCGTCGCCGCTGGTGGCGCGGTTGCCCGTCAGCAGGCCGACGTAGCCGCGACGCGCGATGTCGAAGGTGTGGCCCGCCGGGCAGCGCAGCGCGCCGTCGGCGGGGTGGAGCCGGGCGCGGCACGTCGGGCAGCGCAAGAGGTCGAGAAGCGGTTCGAGGGCGGGCGGAAGCGGCACGGGCACAGGGCACTCCTGGCAATGGGGGAAGGGAAGGAACCGTGCCTGCGCGCTCGGGGGCCGCCCCGCAACGGAACGGGGCCGGACGTCCGGCCACCCGGTTCGGGGAACGTGCTTCACGCAGCGGGCACGCCGAGGAGGGCGGTGCCGTCCGGCATCGCCCTCAGTGCCTTCCGATCACAGGAAGCAGTAGTACAGGACGCTCGTGCATGCCATGCCGGGATTCTACGAGTCGCGACGGAAGCCGCTCACGCGGGGAGGAGGTCGGCACATCGGCGCACGACGCGGAAGCCCCGTATCCGCCGGAGAAGTCGGGCCACAGCCCGAAAAACAGAAAAACCCCAGATCAACTGGGGTTTCTGCTGGTGTCCGAGGGGGGACTTGAACCCCCACGCCCGATAAAGGGCACTAGCACCTCAAGCTAGCGCGTCTGCCATTCCGCCACCCGGACAAGGTGTCTGTCGTGCGGGCCCTGCCCGTTCCGACGTGGAAAACAATAGCAAACATCCGGGGGTGCTCGATCACACCGGGGGAGTGCGAAGGGCGCATGACGAGAGGTGGGGGCCTTGGGCGGGCGTACGAGGCGCGGGAGGATGGGAGGGAGCATCTCGGCGACAGTGGAAGGAACCAGTGTGAGCGAGACCAACACGGCCCGGACCGTCTCGGGCGAGGACGAGGTCGTGGACCTCTGTCGTGAGCTGATCCGGATCGACACCAGCAACTACGGCGACCACTCGGGGCCGGGGGAGCGGGTCGCCGCCGAGTACGTGGCGGAGAAGCTCGCCGAGGTCGGGCTGGAGCCGCAGATCCTGGAGTCCCACAAGGGCAGGGCCTCGACCGTGGCCAGGATCGAGGGCGAGGACCCGTCGAGGCCCGCACTGCTGATCCACGGCCACACCGACGTGGTTCCGGCCAACGCGCACGACTGGACGCACCACCCGTTCTCCGGCGAGGTGGCGGACGGCTGCGTGTGGGGCCGCGGAGCCGTCGACATGAAGGACATGGACGCGATGACGCTCGCGGTCGTCCGTGACCGGCTGCGCAGCGGACGCAAGCCCCCGCGCGACATCGTGCTGGCCTTCGTCGCCGACGAGGAGGCGGGCGGGACGTACGGTGCGCGGTACCTGGTGGACAAGCACCCCGGCCTGTTCGAGGGCGTCACCGAGGCCATCGGCGAGGTCGGCGGCTTCTCCTTCACGGTGAACGAGAAGCTGCGGCTCTACCTCGTCGAGACGGCCCAGAAGGGCATGCACTGGATGCGGCTCACCGTGGACGGCACGGCCGGCCACGGCTCGATGACCAACGACGACAACGCGATCACCGAACTCTGCGAGGCGGTCGGACGGCTCGGACGGCACAACTGGCCGGTCCGGGTGACCAGGACCGTGCGGTCCTTCCTCGACGAGCTCTCCGACGCGCTCGGTGTCCCGCTCGACCCCGACAACATGGAGGAGACGCTCCCCAAGCTCAACGGCATCGCCAAGATGGTCGGTGCCACGCTCCGCAACTCCGCGGCCCCCACCATGCTCGGTGCCGGCTACAAGGTGAACGTCATCCCCGGCCAGGCGGTCGCGCACGTCGACGGGCGCTTCCTGCCGGGCTTCGAGGAGGAGTTCCTGGCCGACCTGGACCGGATCCTCGGGCCGCGGGTGAAGCGGGAGGACGTGCACGCGGACAAGGCGCTGGAGACCGGCTTCGACGGCGCGCTCGTCGACGCGATGCAGGTCGCCCTCACGGCCGAGGACCCGATCGCGCGGGCGGTCCCCTACATGCTCTCGGGCGGTACCGACGCCAAGTCCTTCGACGATCTCGGCATCCGGTGCTTCGGGTTCGCCCCGCTGCAGCTGCCGCCGGAGCTCGACTTCGCGGGCATGTTCCACGGCGTGGACGAGCGGGTGCCGGTGGACGGTCTGAAGTTCGGCGTGCGGGTGCTCGACCGGTTCATCGACAACTGCTGAGCCGCTGCCGGTCCCGGCGCAGGTCCGGCGGCCCTCCGCGCCTTTTCGGCTTCGGGAATCGCCAACGTGTGCGCATTTGACCGGAACGAGTGAAAGGAACCATACGCTCGTAGCCCGATTAGCTCTTCCTCGTTACAGGTGATGCGGTCCGCGGCTGGGACCGCATTGCCAACAAGGAGGAAAACAATGATCAAGAAGGTCGTCGCTGCTGCGGCTGTGACCGGTGGTCTGGTGCTCGCGGGTGCGGGCATGGCCGTCGCGGACTCGGGCGCCGAAGGTGCTGCCATCGGCAGCCCCGGCGTGATCTCGGGCAACGTCATCCATGCGCCCATCCACCTGCCGGTGAACGTGTGCGGCAACACGGTCGACGTGATCGGGGTGCTGAACCCGACTTTCGGTAACACCTGCGTCAACGCCTGACGTGTGGGTCAACCCGTAAGGGTTTGAATCCGGTCGGCCCCGAAGCGCACACCATGCGCTTCGGGGCTGCTGGGCACTCCGCCCCCGCACGATCGGGTCCGGGGGTTTTCCGTGAGGTAGAAGGCAGGAAACAAGCTATGCGACAGGTCACGCGCAAAGGCCTGATCTCCGTTGCGGCCGCGGGCGGCGTGCTCGCGATGGGCGGCGGATACGCGCATGCCGACGCGGGAGCGTCCGGCGGCGCGGCGGATTCCCCGGGGGTGCTTTCGGGGAATTCGGTGCAGATTCCGGTCCACGTACCGGTCAACGTCTGCGGCAACTCGGTGGACGTCGTGGCGCTGCTCAACCCGGCGTTCGGAAACACCTGCGGAAACGGCTCGCAGGACGCCTCCCCGGGCAAGCACGCCTCCGGCAGTCATGTCTCCGGCGACCTGACCCACGCGAGCCGACCGGGCAAGGGCAAGCACCGGGCCCCGCTCGGCGGCGGGGCTTCGGCCCAGGGCGTCGCGAAGGGCTCGCCGGGCGTGCTGTCCGGCAACAACATCGCGGTGCCCATCGACATTCCCGTGAACGCCTGCGGGAACAGCATCACCGTCGGTGGTCTGCTCAACCCCACCTTCGGCAACGACTGCGGAAACGACACGGACGACGTCGTCACGCCGCCGGTCACGCCGCCGGTCACCCCGGTCACCCCGGTCACCGAGCACAAGCCGCCGACGCCGGAGAAGCCGGCCGTGCCCAACGTGCCCGAGGAGCAGAACGTTCCGCAGCTCGCCCAGACCGGGGCGGGCGGCCTCGGCCTGCTGGCCCCGGCGAGCGCGGGCCTGTTGCTGGCAGGCGCGGGCACACTGCTCTACCGCCGCGCGCGGATGTCCGCGTAGCGGACCCACACGGCCACCCGGCCGGGACGACAACAGCGGGCTCCGCCACGGCGGGGCCCGCTGCGTCCTACCAAGTGGCGCGGATCTGGCGGATGATCCGCCGCCGCAGACGCACCCTGCGGCTGCCGTCACGGCGCAGTGTCAGTCGGTCCAACTCCCAGTGTCCGTACTCGGCATGGTCGGTCAGCAGGCGAGCGGTCTCCTTCCGGGACACCCCGCGTGGCACGTACACATCGACAAATTCGTATTCCGGCATCGCATCTATTGTGCGGGCGCAGCCCCGGTACGGATAGCGTCTGCACTATGTCTGATGCTGCGCAGCCCGCCGCTGCCGAGGTACGTGCCGCCGCCGAAGCGATCAAAGCCGCGCTCGACCGTCACCTCGATGCGGTCGAGCGCCGGACGGGGAACGACGATCCCGCCGTCTACGAAGCGTTCAACGCACTGGCCGCCGCCGCCGAGTTCTACGACGAACTGCTCTACGACCGCTACGACGAGGTCACTCCCTTCGAGATCCCGGGGGCGGACGATTCGCTGCCCCCGTACACCGGCCCCGAGGAGCCGAACGCGCTGAGCGTTCTGATTCGGCGGGACTACGCGGTGGTGGAGCCGCCGCGGTTGTTCGCACAGGCACAACGGATCGCCGACCTCGATCCGGACGACCGGGGCGGTGGGAACGCCGCGGTCGTCGGCAACAGCGTCCACGCCGCGCTCGGGGTGCTCTTCGGGGAGTACGAACCGGACGAGATCGCCTCCCGGCACACCGAGTTCGGCCTGGAGGAGGGCGACTCCACGCTCTGGGTCACGGCCTCGGAGGAGCTGCCCGAGGCGGGGGAGTGGCTCGGGGCGCCGTTCGACGACGCGGACCCGCAACTGGTGGTGTGCCGCTTCGACGTCAGCGCCGTCTTCGACGAGGACGACACCGAGGAGGAACCGGCCGGTCTGGTGCCGGACGGTTCCTGAGCCACCGGACGGGGCGAAACGATCGACGACCCGACCCGACCCGACCCGACCCGACCCGACCCGCGCCCCGGCCGGTCGGTCGCAACCGACCGGCCGGGGCGGGGCTCATCGCTGCGCGGCCTCCAGCAGGCCGCGCAGACGCGTCGTACGGTCCGGGGCCGGGGAGTGCGCGACCGCGTGCTGGAGTGCCTGATCCACCCCGTGCACCACCGACAGATGCCGCTCCCCCCGGCCGAAGGCGGTGTACACCCACGGGCGGCTCAGCCCCTGCACCGCGTCGCCCGGCAGCACGACGACCACCGCGGGCCACCGCATCCCGGCGGCCTGGTGGGCGCTGAGGGCCCAGCCATGACGCACGGACGCCGCCACCCGCTCCTGGGGCACGACGAGCCGGGTGCCCGCGCAGTCCAGGTGCAGGCCCTCGGCGTCGGCCGAGACGACCACCGCGGGCACGGTCCTCCCGGGCGCCGGTACATGGACGACGCGGTCACCGGGGTCGAATCCGCCGAACCGCCCCGGTCCGGGATTGAGCCGCTGCTTGAGGGCGGCGTTCAACGCACGGGTGCCGGCCGAGCCGCCGTGGCCGACGGTGATCACCTGGGTGTCGGCCGACGCGACGCCGATGGCGCGCGGCACCGAGTCCGCGACCAACTGCACGGTCCGGTGCACCGCCTCGCCCGCGTCGCGCACGGGGACGATCACCACCTCCTTGCCGGGCGCGGCGACGGCGTTCAGCTCGCCGATGCCGATCCCGGAGACCAGTTCGCCGATCGGCCCCGGATCGGGCGTACGGGACACGATCTGCGGGCAGGCGCGGGCCGCCAGCACGTCCGCGAACACCCGGCCCGCGCCGGCCGAACCCAGCACGCCCGGGTCGCCGCTGAGCACCAGCCGGGTGCCGTCGGCAAGGGACTCCACGAGCATCGCGGCGGTTTCGACGTCCAGCTGCGGGGCGTCCAGCACGACGAGCAGGTCGACGGCGAGCGCCCCCTCCTCGTCCCGCCCCGGGCCCTCCGCGCCGGAGAGCAGCCCGGTCAGGGTGACGGCCGTCGAGGGATCACCGGTCGCCCCGGCCAGCCGCCGCCTGCCGTCGGGGCTGTGCGCGGTGCCCAGGGCGCGCAGGCCCCGGGCGCGGGCGGCGGCGATGAGCTCGGCGGGTTCCGCCCTGGCCGCCTCGCCGCCGGTGTGCGCCACCAGGCCGTGGACCGCGACCGCGCGGATCAGCTCGGCGGCCGACGGGGAGCCCGCGCCCGGGGCCGCCTCCTGCGCCCAGTCGGTGTCCGTCTCGCAGGCGTTGACCAGGCGGGCGAGACCGTCGGCGAGGCTCTCCTCGGCGAGCGCGTACCGGTCGAGGCCCAGAAGCACCCGTACCGGCTCCTGTCCGGTCCCGGGCGCCGTCGGCTCCGCGTCCGCATCCTCGTCAGTCGCCGCGGGGGGCGGGGCGTCCTCGTCCTCCTGGAACACGAGGACGACGCCTTCGGCGACCGCGTGCTGCACGGCCGCGTCGGGGTCGGCGACGGCGTGCTCGGCGAGCGAGGCCCGTACCGCCGCCGCGTCCAGCGCCGTGTGTCCCCGGAGCGCGGCCCGTTCCAGCAGCCATCCGACCAGGGCCGCGGTGCGGCGTTCGTCATCCGGGCCGGTCCCGGCACCCAGCAGGGCCCGCGCGAATCCGTCCGCCTGCTCGGGCCCCACCCCCGGCACGGTCAGCATCCGCCACGGGTCCTCGCGCAGGATGTCCGCCGCCTGCGGGCCGAGGGCCTCGGCCACCGGGCCGGCGAGCCGCTCGGGCGCGCCGCCCCCGGTCAGCACGGCGGCCACCGCGGCCACCGCCTCGGGTGAGGGACCCCGGGGCGTCGGGGCCGGCTCGGGCGGGCGTGGTCGCGCGGGGGCCGGGGCGGGGGCGGCCCGGCGGGGGGCGGGAGGCGCGGGGGCGTCGAAGAACGCGTCGGCGGACTTCTCGCCGCTCTCCACGGCACGCACGGCGGCCAGCAGGTCGGCCGCCCGGCCGCTCAGCTTCCCCCCGGCCGGAATGGGGCCCTCCTTCTCGGCCTTGCGTTTCTCGATCCGCTCCCTCAGCTCGCGCTGGGCGGCGAGTTCGGCCTCGGCCTCGGAGAGCGGGGCGGCACCGTCCTCCCCGGCGTCGGCGTCCGCCTCCCCGGCGTCGGCGGTGGCCTCCTCGTCGTCGGCGGTGGCCTCGTCGGCGGCCCCGGGGGGTGCGGGTGCGTCGTCGTTCCCCGCCGCATCGGGGGCGTGCTCCCCGTCCTGCGCGGACGGGGCGGGCACGGCGGCGGGGTCCGCGACGGTGCCGTCGTCGTCGGCGGCCGGGGAGCCGGGGGCCTCTCCTCCGGGAAGCGCGGTCACAGCGTGCTCCAGTCCTGGTCGGGATAGCGGTGTATGGGCGCGGACACGTCGTCGAGCGCCCGGCAGATCTCGTCAGGAAGACTAAGCGCCTCCACCGACAGCGCCTCCGTGAGCTGCTGCGCGTTGCGCGCCCCGACGATCGGGGCCACCACCCCGGGCCGGTCCCGCACCCAGGCGAGTGCGACCTGGAGCGGTGTCGTGGCCAGTCCGTCGGCCGCCGTCGTCACCGCGTCCACGATGCGCCCCGCCGCGTCGTCCAGATACGGCTCGACGAACGGGGCAAGCAGCTCCGAGGCGCCGCGCGAGTTCGCGGGCGTGCCCGTGCGGTACTTGCCGGTGAGCACGCCCCTGCCCAACGGGGAGGACGGCAGCAGCCCCATGCCCAGGTCCAGGGCGGCGGGCAGCACCTCGCGCTCCACGCCTCGTTGCAGGAGGGAGTACTCCATCTGGGTGCTCGCCAGCCGGGTGCGCATCCCGGGCGAGGCGAGCTGCCAGGTCGCCGCCTTCGCCAGCTGCCAGCCGCAGAAGTTCGACACCCCCGCGTACCGGGCGCGGCCGCTGGACACCGCGAGGTCCACCGCCTGGAGGGTCTCCTCCAGCGGTGTCACCGGATCGAAGGCGTGGAGCTGCCACAGGTCGACGTGATCCGTGCCGAGTCTCTCCAGGGAGGCGTCCAGGGCGGCCAGCAGGTGTCCGCGCGAGCCGTCGAACCTGCGGTACGGGTCGGCGACGCTGCCCGCCTTCGTGGCGATGACCAGGTCGTGCCGCGGCACCAGGCCGTCGGTGAGGCGCCCGAGCAGGTACTCGGCCTCCCCGCCCCCGTACACGTCGGCGGTGTCGACAAGGGTGCCGCCCGCCTCCCAGAACGCCTTCAGCTGTTCGGCGGCGTCGTGCTCGCCGGTGTCCCGGCCCCAGGTGAGGGTGCCGAGACCGATCCGGGACACGCGAAGGCCGGTGCGGCCGAGATGCCTCTGCTCCATGGGCGCTGAGATTACTGGCCGGAACCATGCTCGGCGGAGGGCTGTGGACAAGCCGGACCCCGTCGCCCCTGCCGGAACTCCCCGACGGGCGCTAGAGTCCGAGTCTCGGAGACGTTACTGATCAGTAAGGGGTGCGCGCCATGCGGCTCGGCATCAATCTCGGATATTGGGGTGCGGGAATGGACGGCGACAACCTCGCCGTCGCCCAGGAGGCCGACCGGCTCGGCTACGACGTCTGCTGGGCGGCCGAGGCGTACGGTTCCGACGCGCCGACTGTGCTCGCCTGGGTCGCCGCCCGGACGGAGTCCATCGACGTCGGTTCGGCCATCATGCAGATCCCGGCCCGTCAGCCCGCGATGACGGCGATGACCGCGGCCACCCTCGACTCGCTCTCCGGCGGCCGGTTCCGGCTCGGTCTCGGCGTGTCGGGCCCGCAGGTCTCGGAGGGCTGGTACGGCGTCACGTTCGACAAGCCGCTGGCCCGCACCCGGGAGTACGTCGAGATCGTCCGCAAGGCGATGTCCCGCGAGCGGCTCCAGTACGAGGGGCGGCACTGGACCCTGCCGCTGCCGGACGGTCCGGGCAAGCCCCTCAGGCTCACGGTCCACCCGCAGCGCGAGCACATCCCGCTGTACATCGCGGCGATCGGCCCGAAGAACCTGGAGCAGACGGGCGAGATCGCCGACGGCGCCCTGCTGATCTTCCCCTCGGCGGAACACCTGGAGGACACGGCCCTGAAGCACCTGCGGGCCGGGCGGGAGAAGGCCGGCCTGACCATGGAGGGCTTCGACGTGTGCCCGACGCTGCCGCTCGCCGTCGGCGAGGACATCAACGCCCTCGCGGACACGTTCCGTCCCTACACCGCGCTCTACGTGGGAGGCATGGGCAGCCGCGACCAGAACTTCTACAACCGGCTCGCGCGGCGCATGGGATACGAGAAGGAGGCCGCCGAGATCCAGGACGCGTACCTGTCCGGCGACAAGAACGGCGCCGCCGCCGCCGTCCCGCACGACCTGATCGACCGGACCACCCTGCTCGGCACCGTGGACCGGATCGCCGACCGGATGCGGGAGTACGCCGAGGCCGGCGTCACGACGCTGACCCTGGCCCCGGCCGGATTCACGCTCGACGAGCGGATCGCGGCCCTGCGCGCGGGCACGGAGGCGCTGGAGCGCTCCGGGCTCGCGTAGCGGCTGCGGGAACGGGGACCGGGCCGCGGACCCGGGCGGGCGGGGTTCGCGGCCGTGGTGGGGGCTCGGGGTGTCTCCCCGCCACGGCCGTCATGCGGGACAACGCACCCGGCAGCCCGCGGTTACGCCGCGAGTCCTCGGGCACACCAAGCGGTGAAAGGTTTCGGCCACGGGCTCCGGACGAGCCGGGCGGCCCGTCCGGCGTAGCCGGGGGCCGTTCGTGTTGCCCGCGAGGATGCGCCGCAGTTGACTGGCGGGGGTCGGACGCCGGTACGGAGGTGGCAGTGGTGCTCTCGGCGCGGAAGCTGTTCCAGGAGATCCTCGACGGGGACGAGTCGTTCCGGCTGTTCTGCTCCATCGCGGCAGGCGGGGAGTCCCAGGGCGGCTGGGAGAACGGCCGGATCGCGGCCCTCGTCCCGGAGAGCCAGCGGGCCCTGGCACCCAAGATCGCCCGGCACGGTGCGGACGAGGACAAGCACGGCCGGATCTTCGGCGCGCTGCTGAGGAAGCGGGGACTGAGCCCGGTCGAGGTTCCGCACGAGACCGACTACACGATGCTGCTGGAACGGCGCGGCATCGGCCTCGCCCACGAACGGCTGGTGCGGCAGGACCCCCTCTCCGAGCACGACATCATCACCTACCTCGCCCACAGCCGGGTCACCGAGCAGCGCGCCTCCGAACAGATGAGGCTGCTGCGCAGGCACTTCGCCGACCACCCCGACCTCGGCCGCGCGGTGCGGATGATCTCGAACGACGAGGACAACCACCTGGCCTACTGCCACGAGGAACTGCTGCGCCTCGCCCGCGCCGGGCACGGCCGCACGATCCAGCGCGTCCTGCGGCGGAGCGCGCTCGCGGAGATCCGGGTGTACCGCGACGTCAGCCTCGCCGTGATGGACCACATGGGCCGCATCCTGCGCTGGCCCCGCGCCAAGTCCGCCGCGCTGGCCGCCGGCATCCACGCGGTCCACGCGTACGAACGGCTCGGGGGGTGGCGGCGCATGGTGAGCCTGGAGCCGCCCGCGCGGTGCGACGCGCTGGGCGGGCCCGCGGACCGGGAGCCCGAGTTCGCCTGACCCGGGGGCGCCCGGAACCGTGCCCGACGGCCCTGCGTCAGAGCCAGCCGCGCCGCTTGAACTGCCGGTACAGGGCGAGGACCACCGCGCCCATCGACGCGATCACCGCCGGATAGGCCCATACCCAGCCGAGTTCCGGCATGTGCTCGAAGTTCATGCCGTAGATCCCGGCCACCATCGTCGGGACGGCGGCCATGGCGGCCCAGGCCGAGATCTTGCGCATGTCGTCGTTCTGCCGCACGCCCACCTGGGCCAGATGGGCGGACAGGATGTCGGAGAGCAGCCGGTCCAGACCCTCCACGTGCTCGTTGGCCCGTGTCAGATGGTCGCCCACGTCGCGGAAGAACGGCTGCGAGTGCTCGTGCACGAACGGGACGTCCGCGCCCGCCAGCCGGGCCATGGGGGCGACGAGCGGCCCGGCCGCCCGGCGGAACTCCATGATCTGCCGCTTGAACGTGTAGATGCGCGACGCGGTGTTCTTGGTGTCCTGGCCGCCGGTCGGCGCGAACACCTCGGTCTCCAGCTCCTCCAGGTCGGTCTGGAGCTCGCCCGCCACCTCCATGTAGTGGTCGACGACGGCGTCGCTGATCGCGTACAGCACTGCGGTCGGCCCGTGCCGCAGCACCTCCGGCTCGGCCTCCAGCCTGCGACGCACGGCGGCCAGCGGCGCGCCCTCCCCGTGCCGGACCGTCACGACGAAGGAGTCGCCGATGAACGCCATCAGCTCGTCGGTGGAGACCGTGTCGCTCAGGTGCTCGTACACCACCGGCTTGATGACCGCGAACAACGAGTCGTCGTACACCTCCAGCTTGGGCCGCTGGTGCGCGCTCAGGGCGTCCTCCACGGCCAGCGGGTGCAGCGCGAACTGGCTGCTGACGCGTTCGATCTCCCGCACCGTCGGCTCGTACAGCCCGATCCACAGGAACGCGTCCCCGGAGGACCTCGCCTCGGCCAGGGCCGCGGCGAGGTCGGAGGGGACCTCGGTCCGCCGCCCGTCCCGGTAGATGGCACAGTCCACTATCACGGCGCGCATTCTTCCCTGCCGGACCCCGCCGCGCATCCCGGTCCCGCAACGGCCGGGAAGCGCGGCGGGGGCGGGCCCCTCCTGCTCCCCGAGTCGCAAGCGGTCCGCGGGGCGGCCCGTACGCTGGGCCGTATGCCCACCCTGATCCTCGTACGCCATGGACGTTCCACCGCCAACACGACCGGGGTGCTCGCGGGCCGCACCCCCGGCGTCGCGCTCGACGAGCGCGGGACCGCACAGGCCGCGGCCCTGCCCGGACGGCTGGCCGCGCTGCCCCTCGCGGCCGCCGTCACCAGCCCCCTGCAACGCTGCCGGGAGACCCTGCGACCGCTGCTCGACGCCCGGCCCGGCCTGGTGCCGCACACCGAGGAGCGGATCAACGAGTGCGACTACGGCGACTGGTCGGGGCGCAAGCTCGCCGAACTCACCGACGAGCCGCTGATGGACGTCGTGCAGCGGCATCCGTCGGCCGCGGCGTTCCCCGGCGGCGAGTCCATGCGGGCCATGCAGGCACGTGCCGTGGACGCCGTACGGGACTGGAACGCGCGGATCGAGGCCGAGCACGGCGACGACACCGCCTACGTGATGTGCTCGCACGGCGACGTCATCAAGTCGCTCGTCGCCGACGCGCTCGGCATGCACCTCGACCTCTTCCAGCGGATCCACGTCGACCCCTGTTCGGTCACCGTGATTCGCTACACCCGGCTGCGGCCCTTCCTGCTGCGGCTCGGCGACACCGGGGACCTCGCCTCGCTGGCGCCGCGCGAGCCCGCCGACGGGACGGACCCGGGCACGCGCCCGGCGGCGGACGCCGACGCGGACGCGGCGGTCGGGGGCGGCGCTGGGGCACCGTGATCGCTCCGGGCAGTAGGGTGGACGCTCCGCGGGCGCCCGTTCCGGGGAGTACCGCCCGAACCCCGGCCGTTCCACCGCCGCTTCCCCATCCGCAGTCGATCTTCAAGGGAGACAGGACGTGTCCCGTCAGGTGTTCCTCTACGACCCCCCGGACCGCTTCGTGGCCGGTACGGTCGGGTTGCCTGGACGTCGTACGTTCTTCCTGCAGGCTTCCTCCGGCACCCGCGTCACCAGTGTGGCCCTGGAGAAGACTCAGGTCGCCGCGCTCGCCGAGCGCATCGACGAACTGCTCGACGAAGTGGTGCGGCGGACCGGCGGGGACTCACCGGTGCCCGCCGTCGCGCCGATGGACGTCACCGACACCGCACCCCTCGACGTCCCCGTCGAGGAGGAGTTCCGGGTCGGCACGATGGCGCTCGCCTGGGACGGCGAGGAACAGCGCATGATCGTCGAGGCGCAGGCACTGGTCGAGCTGGACGTGGACTCCGACGAGGACCTCGCGGAGGCCGAGGAGCGGCTGCTCCAGGACGAGGAGAACGGCCCGCCGATGCTCCGGGTCCGCCTCAGCGGCGCGCAGGCGCGTGCCTTCGCCAAGCGCGCGCTCGACGTCGTGAACGCCGGCCGCCCGCCGTGCCCGTTGTGCAGTCTGCCGCTCGACCCGGAGGGACACGTATGTCCGCGCCAGAACGGATACCGTCGCGGAGCCTGACCGACGCCGAGCTGCTCACGGTGCTCACCGAGGGCCGGCTCACCGTCCTCGGGCAGGTCCGCGGGGCGTCCAACGCGGTGCTCCACTGCACGGCCTCCCACCGGGGTGAGCAGGTGACCTGCGTCTACAAGCCCGTGGCCGGGGAACAGCCGCTGTGGGACTTCCCCGACGGGAACCTCGCCCGGCGCGAGGTCGCCGCCTACGAGCTCTCCGAGGCGACCGGCTGGGGGCTCATACCGGCCACCGTGCTGCGGGACGGCCCGTACGGCGAGGGCATGTGCCAGCTGTGGATCGACGCCGGGCCCGAGGACGACGGCCCCGACGGGGACGGCAGGGCCCCGCTGTTCGCGCTCGTGGACGACGAGGAGCCCGCCGAGGGCTGGAAGGCCGTCGCCCTCGCCGAGGTGGGGGAGGGCAGGACGGCCCTGCTGGTGCACGCGGACGATCCCGTCCTGCGCAGGATGGCGGTCCTCGACGCGCTGATCAACAACGGGGACCGCAAGGGCGGTCATCTGCTGCCCGTGGCCGGCGGCCGGATCTACGGCATCGACCACGGTGTGACCTTCAACACCGACGACAAACTGCGCACGCTGCTGTGGGGATGGGCGGGGGAGCCGTTGACGGCCGAGGCCGTCGGCGTCGTGGACCGGCTGGCCACGGAACTGGCGCCCGGCACCCCGCTCGTCACCCGGCTGGGCGAACTGATCACCGCGGCGGAGATCGAGGCGCTGCGGGGGCGCGTGACGGAGCTGCGGACCACCGGACGGTATCCCGAGCCGAGTGGCCGGTGGCCGGCCATCCCCTGGCCGCCGGTGTGACGTCCGTGGCCCGGCCGCGATCGGGCCCGGTGGCACGGGCGGGCCGTCGGCGCACCCGTCCCGTCCGGGGACGCGGCCCGTCGGCACGGGCCGCCGCCGCGCGGCGGCGGCGTACCCGTCCGAACGTTCCGTCGTCCGGGGAGAATCGGCCATTCCGGTGCACGGGCCGGAGTGACGGGCCGGACCTCTGAGGCGGCGGCGGTGCGGACGCCTCCGGCCGCTCGGCGGCCGAACCCCCGGCACACGGACCCCCGGTGCGCAAGACCGCCTCCTCGGCCACGATGCGGTATCCGGTTCGTATCCGGAACGTGCATCCGGTTACGCTCGTGGCATGCATGCCTGGCCCGCTTCTGAGGTCCCCGCCCTTCCCGGCAAGGGCCGCGACCTTCGGATCCACGACACCGCGACCGGCGGACGGATCACTCTCGACCCCGGTCCCGTCGCCCGCATCTACGTCTGCGGCATCACGCCGTACGACGCGACCCACATGGGTCATGCGGCGACCTACAACGCGTTCGACCTCGTTCAGCGCGTGTGGCTCGACACCAAGCGGCAGGTTCACTACGTCCAGAACGTGACGGACGTGGACGACCCGCTGCTGGAGCGGGCCGTGCGCGACGGCCAGGACTGGACCGAACTCGCCGAGCGCGAGACGGCCCTGTTCCGGGAGGACATGACAGCCCTGCGCATGCTCCCGCCGAAGCACTACATCGGCGCCGTGGAGGCGATACCGGGCATCGTCCCGCTCGTCGAACGGCTCCGGGACGCGGGCGCCGCCTACGAACTCGACGGCGACGTGTACTTCTCCGTCGAGACCGATCCGCACTTCGGCGGGGTCTCGAACCTCGACGCCGAGGCGATGCGGCTGCTGTCCGCCGAGCGCGGCGGCGACCCGGAGCGCCCCGGCAAGAAGAACCCGCTCGACCCGATGCTCTGGATGGCCGCCCGCGAGGGCGAGCCGAGCTGGGACGGCGCCTCGCTCGGCCCCGGCCGGCCCGGCTGGCACATCGAGTGCGTCGCCATCGCCCTGGACCACCTGGGCATGGGCTTCGACGTTCAGGGCGGCGGGTCCGACCTGGCCTTCCCGCACCACGAGATGGGTGCCTCGCACGCCCAGGTGCTGACCGGCGAGTACCCCTTCGCCCAGGCATACGTGCACGCCGGCATGGTCGGTCTGGACGGCGAGAAGATGTCCAAGTCCCGGGGCAATCTGGTCTTCGTCTCGCGGCTGCGCCGCGATGGCGTGGACCCGGCGGCGATCCGCCTGGCCCTGCTGGCGCACCACTACCGGTCCGACTGGGAGTGGACCGACCAGGTGCTCGCCGACGCGGTCGACCGGCTCGGGCGCTGGCGTTCCGCCGTCTCCCGGCCCGACGGACCGTCCGCCGAGGCCCTTGTCGAGGAGGTCCGCGAGGCCCTCGCCGACGACCTGGACGCACCGGCGGCGCTGGTCGCCGTGGACCGCTGGGCCGAGCGGCAGCACGCCGAGGGCGGTACGGACGAGGGCGCGCCCGGACTCGTCTCGCGCACCGTCGACGCCCTGCTGGGCGTCGCCCTGTAGGACCGTCACCTGCGCGCTCCGCCGTGTACGCGGGAACGGACGATCCACCCGCCGCATCCGCCGAACCGGCCCCGGACTTCTCCACGAAGTTCGGGGCCGGTTCCGTTTTGTCCGTGGTCAAGTGCTCGATCCTGCGCCAAAAGTGCTCTACGCAATCATCAACGCGCATCAGAACGGGGGCAGTTGCAGCCCTGCTGGGGTTGATGGCCGTCTTCACGGGGCCCGGCGCCGACCGGGCCGACGCCGCCGGATCCGACACCGCCGGATCCGACACCGCCACGGTCGGCGACGTCACCGGGTTCTCCGCCGACGGACCCGTCCACCACCTGCGGGCCGGCACTGCCGAGGTCCGCGTCGGCTTCGTCTCCGCCGAGACCTTCCGCGTCGAGCTCGCCCCGGACGGCACGTTCACGGACCCGACCGGCGACGACATCGTCCTGCCGCAGGGCGCCGCGCCCCGCACCCGGTGGAAGGATCGGGGCGACCGTTACGAACTGTCCACCGACAGCCTCACCCTGCGCGCCTACAAGGCGCCGCTGCGCTTCGCGCTGTACCGGGCGGACGGAACCCGGCTGGAGCGCGGCGCGGTTCACGTGCTCCTGACCTGAGCGGACGGCACCGGGGCGCCGGGCGGGGCACGTTCCACCCCGCCCGGCTGCCCGCCGGCCGTGTCAGTCCTCCGGGGAGTCTCCCGGCGGGTCCTGCGCGGCGCTGCCGCCGGATCCGCCCGGGGAGTCGCCGGAGCCGTCGCGGGACGTGCCGGAGCCGTCCGCGTCGTCGCCCCGACCGCCGGGACCGTTCGCGGACGGTGTGCCGGGCCCCGGCTCGCCCTCCGTCTCCGGCCGCGGTGGCCTCGGCGGGCGGGTCCGGCCGCCGGGGGTCTCGCGCAGGTACGAGATGTCGCCGCTCTCCGTCGCGTGGCCGCCGGGGCCCTGGCCGGGACCGACGTCCCGGCGGCGCAGGTAGCGCTCGAACTCCCGGGCGATGGCCTCGCCGCTGGCCTCGGGGAGCTCCGCGGTGTCCCGGGCCTCCTCCAGCGTCTGCACGTACTCCGCCACTTCGCTGTCCTCGGCGGCCAGCTGATCGACGCCGAGCTGCCAGGCGCGGGCGTCCTCGGGCAGTTCGCCGAGGGGGATGCGCAGACCGATGAGGTCCTCCAGGCGGTTGAGCAGCGCGAGCGTCGCCTTGGGGTTGGGCGGCTGCGACACGTAGTGCGGCACCGCCGCCCACAGGCTGACCGCGGGCACGCCCGCGTGGGTGCATGCCTCCTGGAGGATGCCGACGATGCCCGTCGGACCCTCGTACCGGGTCTCCTCCAGGTCCATGGTCCTGGCCAGGTCCGGGTCGGAGGTGACACCGCTGACCGGCACCGGGCGGGTGTGCGGCGTGTCGCCGAGCAGCGCACCCAGGATCACCACCATCTCCACACCCAGCTCGTGCGCGAAGCCCAGGAGCTCGTTGCAGAACGAGCGCCAGCGCATCGACGGCTCGATACCGCGGACCAGGACGAGATCGCGGGGCTTCTCGCCGCCGACGCGGACCACGGAGAGCCGGGTGGTCGGCCAGGTGATCTTGCGTACCCCGCCGTCCAGCCAGATCGTCGGCCGGTTGACCTGGAAGTCGTAGTAGTCCTCGGCGTCCAGCGCCGCGAAGACCTCGCCCTTCCATTCCCGGTCCAGGTGCGCGACCGCCGTGGAAGCGGCGTCACCTGCGTCGTTCCACCCCTCGAACGCGGCCACCATGACCGGGTCGATCAGCTCGGGAACCCCCTCGAGCTCGATCACCCAGGCCTCCTTCCGAAGTTCCCTTGCGTACGCAACAACCTTACGGCTTCCGGTCACTTCCGACGCAGCCCTCGCACACAGCCGGCCGAACCCGCCCCGCGACGGTGCATCACCGGTCGAATCGGGACACAGACCTCCGGATACATCCGAGCTGTGTCGCGAAAATTCCGCCCCGACCCTGGAATGGGGGATGCGGTGGGCGCTATACATCGGATGGCCAGAACAGAGGTCCGATGTTATGTCGCTGGGAGCGCACATAAGTCGGACCGTCATGGATTTCGACGTCCACGACATCCGTTTTCCGACCTCGGAACTCGGAGACGGCTCGGATGCCATGAACCCCGACCCCGACCACTCGGCCGCCTGCGTCGTGCTGCGCACCGGACCTCGCCGCGAAGCCGGCGGGCAAGCCGGTGTGGGGGTTCCTCGCCGCGACGAGCCCTCAGGAGCCGGTCTCCCCGGTGGACTTCCGCCACCTCGGCGACGACCTCACCCCCGGCGAGGCACCGGCCGTGCAGCGAGCCGCCGACCCGGGCCGGGCGGGCCGACGGGGGCCGCCCGGTCGGCCCGGGGCGCGTGTCAGAGCGTCGACCGCAGCCACTGCTCCACGCTCGCCACGTGCACCGTCGCCCAGGCCCGTGCGGCCTCCGCGTCCCGGTCGCGCAGCGCCGACACGATCGCCCGGTGCTCCCGGAGTGTCCGGCCGACCGCGTCCTCCTGCGTCAGGCCGCGCCAGACCCGGGCCCGGGTCGTCGGCCCCGACAGCCCGTCGAGCAGCGAGCAGAGCACCGAGTTCCCGGACGACCGCACGATGCCGCGGTGGAACTCCAGGTCGCAGGCGACCAGTTCCTCCACCGAGGGCTGCGTTCCCAGGGCGTCCAACTGGGAGCTCAGCACGTCCAGTTGTTCCTCGCTGATGTGGGCGGCCGCCATCGCCGTCGCCGCCGGCTCCAGGATCCGGCGCACCGCGAGGAACTCCAGCACCGTGTCGTCGCGGTGGAAGTCCACCACGAAGCTCAGCGCCTCCAGCAACAACTGCGGATCGAGGCTGGTCACGTATGTGCCGTCGCCCTGCCGCACGTCGAGGATCCGGATCAGGGACAGGGCGCGCACCGCCTCGCGCAGGGAATTGCGGGAGAGTCCCAGCTCCGCCGCGAGTTCGCTCTCCTTGGGGAGTCGGTCGCCGGGGCGCAGCGCACCCGAGACGATCATTCCCTTGATCTTCTCGATCGCCTCGTCGGTGACAGCCATGACGGTCCTCCTGGATACGAACGGGATCAGACATCCGATGTATCCCCACATTACGCGGATCGGGAGGGGTTCAGGGGCAACGCATCACGCATGGTGACGGGGCGGACTCGGTGCCTCCGCGGCGATCCGGAACGCGGCGTCGTGAACGCGGCGTCGTACCCGGCCCGGCCCTCCGGGCGGGGCCGGCAGGACCGGGCGCGTGCCGAGCGGCGGTCGGGGCGGCCCGATTCCCCGGACCGCCCCGACCGCCGCTCGTGCCCCCGCGCAGCGTCAGCCCCGGTCGCGGAGCACGGCCTCGACGCCGGCCCGGACCTCGTCCGTGGCCAGGCCCCGGATCGTCAGCGTGGTGCGGCGGCGCAGCACGTCGTCCGCGGTCTCGGCCCACTCGTGGTCGCGGGCGTAGACGACCTGGGCCCAGATCTCCGGCGCGTCGGGATGGACGCGTTCGGCCAGCGCCGGGTTCTCGTTCGCCAGCCGGGCGATGTCGAAGGAGAGCGAGCCGTAGTGCGTGGCGAGGTGTCGCGCCGTGTCGGCCGCCATTCGCGGGCCGGGCGCGGTGCCGTCGACGAGCAGCCGGTGCGCCACCGCGTTCGGGTTGGCGATGCCCGGCAGCGGAAGCTTCCTGGGCAGGCGCGCGATCGGCTCCATGTCGTCCGCCAGGGGGTGTCCGGGGAGCGCGGCCAGCTTGTTCATCACCGTGCGGCCGATGTGGCGGAAGGTCGTCCACTTGCCGCCCGCGACCGACAGCATGCCGCCGCGGCCCTCCGTCACGACCGTCTCGCGCTT
Organism: Streptomyces sp. NPDC056061; assembly: GCF_042266885.1. Taxonomy (NCBI): domain Bacteria; kingdom Bacillati; phylum Actinomycetota; class Actinomycetes; order Kitasatosporales; family Streptomycetaceae; genus Streptomyces; species Streptomyces sp. NPDC056061. The sequence goes on from NZ_JBHJWQ010000014.1 coordinate 157,960, forward strand.
GGCCTTGGACGTGTCGCCGGGTCCGCCGGGCAGCACCCGCAGACCCGCGAAGGAGTACGTGATCAGGTCGCGCGACAGCTGCTGGTCCCTGATCGAGAACGCCGCCTCGTCAAGGATCTGCGCGGTGTCCTTCTCGTTCACCGCGACGTCCGCCGGATCGCCCTCGTACTCCTCGTCCGTCGTGCCGAGCAGCAGCATGTCCTCCCACGGCAGGGCGAAGGTGATGCGGTACTTGTCGATGGGCGTGGCGAGCGCCGCCTTCCACGGGCGGGTGCGCTTCAGTACCAGGTGGGCGCCCTTGGACAGGCGTATGGAGGGGGCCGCGGCCGGGTCCTCCATCTTCCGCAGGTGGTCGACCCACGGGCCGGTGGCGTTCAGCACCAGGCGGGCGTTCACGCCGAACTCCGCACCGTCCACGCGGTCCCGGAGCTCGGCGCCCGTCACCCGGCCCCGGGTGAACCGGAGTCCGGTGACCTCGGCGTGGTTCAGTACCACCGCACCCGCCTCGACGGCCGCGCGGACCGTCATCAGCGCCATCCGGGCGTCGTTCATCTGGTCGTCGCCGTAGACCGCGACGGCCCGCAGGTTGTCCGTGCGCAGCTCCGGCACGTCGCGCCGCGCCCTGGCCGGGCTGATCACGTGCCCGACCCCGTCGCCGAACGCGGAGAGCGCCGAGTACGCGAACACGCCCGCACCGAGCTTGGCCGCGCCGTGCGGGCCGCCCTTGTACACCGGCAGGTAGAACGTGAGTGGATTGGCCAGGTGCGGGGCCACCTGACGGGACACTGCACGGCGCTCGAAGTGGTTCTCCGCGACCAGCTTCACCGCGCCGGTCTGCAGGTAGCGCAGACCGCCGTGGAGCAGCTTGGAGGAGGCGGAGGAAGTGGCGCCGGCGAAGTCGCCGGCGTCCACCAGGGCCACCCGCAGCCCGGACTGCGCGGCGTGCCAGGCCGTGGAGATGCCCAGGATGCCGCCACCGATCACCAGGAGGTCGTACGCCGCCCCGGCCAGCTGCTCCCGGGTCTCGGCGCGGCTCGGAAGGGATCCGGAGGCCGGGTGTGTCCCGAGTGCCGGGACGGTCTGCGGGGTGGTCATCGCTTCTTACTCCTCGACTGTGCTGTCGTCGATCCAGCCCATGGTCCGTTCCACGGCCTTGAGCCAGTTCTTGTACTCCCGGTCGCGGGTGTCCGCGGCCATGCGGGGTGTCCACTCGGCGGCCCGGCGCCAGTTGGCGCGCAGCGCGTCGGTGTCCGGCCAGAAGCCGACGGCGAGGCCGGCGGCGTAGGCGGCGCCGAGGCAGGTGGTCTCGGCGACCATGGGCCGCACCACGGGCGCGTCCAGGAAGTCGGCGAGCGTCTGCATCAGCAGGTTGTTGGACGTCATGCCGCCGTCGACCTTCAGGGCGGCCAGCTCGACGCCGGAGTCCTTGGTCATGGCGTCGGTGATCTCACGGGTCTGCCAGGCGGTCGCCTCCAGGACCGCACGGGCGATGTGCGCCTTGGTGACGTACCTGGTCAGACCGGCGATGACGCCGCGGGCGTCGGAGCGCCAGTACGGGGCGAACAGGCCCGAGAACGCGGGCACGAAGTAGGTGCCGCCGTTGTCCTCCACCGAGGACGCCAGGGTCTCGATCTCGGCCGCGGACTTGATCAGCCCCATCTGGTCGCGCATCCACTGCACCAGCGAGCCGGTGACGGCGATGGAGCCCTCCAGGGCGTAGACCGGCTTCTGGTCGCCGATCCGGTATCCCACGGTCGTCAGCAGCCCGTTGTACGAGTTGACGGGGCGTTCACCGGTGTTCATCAGCATGAAGGTGCCGGTGCCGTACGTGGACTTGGCCTCCCCCTCGGAGAAGCAGGTCTGGCCGAACAGGGCGGCCTGCTGGTCGCCGAGCGCGGAGGCGACCGGGACGCCGTCCAGGACACCGCCCTTCGCGGTGCCGTACACCTCGGCGGAGGAGCGGATCTCGGGCAGTACGCCCGCCGGGATCTCCATGGAGGCGAGGATCTTCTCGTCCCACGCCAGGGTGTGCAGGTTCATCAGGAGGGTGCGCGAGGCGTTGGTGACGTCGGTGACGTGGACGCCGCCGTCCGTGCCGCCGGTCAGGTTCCAGATGATCCAGGAGTCCATCGTGCCGAACAGCAGGTCGCCCCGCTCGGCGCGCTCGCGCAGCCCCTCGACGTTGTCCAGCAGCCAGCGGACCTTGGGGCCGGCGAAGTAGGAGGCGAGCGGCAGACCGGTCTCGCGGCGGAAGCGGTCCTGGCCCACGTTGCGGCCGAGTTCCTTGCACAGCGCGTCGGTGCGGGTGTCCTGCCAGACCAGCGCGTTGTGGACGGGCTCACCGGTGTGCCGGTCCCAGAGCAGCGTCGTCTCGCGCTGGTTGGTGATGCCGATCGCCTTCACGTCGGCGGCGGTGATGCCCGCCTTGACGACGGCGCCCGCCACGACCTCCTGGACGTTCTCCCAGATCTCGGTCGCGTCGTGCTCGACCCAGCCGGGCTTCGGGAAGATCTGTTCGTGCTCCTTCTGGTCGACGGAGACGATCCGGCCGTCCTTGTCGAAGACGATGCAGCGGCTGGAGGTGGTGCCCTGGTCGATGGCCGCGATGAACGGGCCGGTGGTGTGTGCGTCGGTCACGGTGTGCTCCCGGAGGTCTGTGTGGTCCTGAGATGTGCGGCTCGGTGTGTCGCGGTGCTCGTCCGTCACGGTCACGCGAAGGCGACGTTGTAGAGCCCGCCCGCGATCGCGCCGCCGATGAGCGGTCCGACGACCGGGATCCATGCGTAGCCCCAGTCGGAACCGCCCTTGTTCGGCAGCGGCAGCAGCGCGTGCACGATACGCGGGCCGAGGTCGCGAACCGGATTGATCGCGTAACCCGTCGGGCCGCCGAGCGAGAGACCGATGCCGACGACGACCAGCGCGGTGATCAGGGCGCCGAGAGTACCGAGGCCGTTTCCGTCGTTGTTGAGGCCCTGGGTGAGGATCGCCAGCACCAGTACCACGGTGGCGATGACCTCGGTGACGAGGTTCTGCACCGCGTTCCGGATCTCGGGACCGGTCGAGAAGATGCCCAGCACCGGGCCCGCCTCCGGGGCCGAGGCCCGGTCGGCCATGGCCTCCTCACCCGACTGGGTGCCCGTGATCTCCGGATCCGTGAGGTGCGCCCGGAACTGGCCGTAGTACGTCAGCCAGACCAGCACGGCGCCGATCATCGCGCCGAGCAGCTGGGCGCCGAGATACAGCGGTACGTCGCCCCACGCGGTGCCGCCCTCGATCGCGAGACCGATCGTGACCGCCGGGTTGAGATGTGCGCCGGACACGCCGCCGGCCAGGTACGCGCCGGTCAGCACCGCGAAACCCCACCCGAAGGTGACGGCGAGCCAGCCGGCGTTCTGCGCCTTGGAGCGCTTGAGCGTGACGGCGGCACAGACACCACCGCCGAGCAGGATGAGCACGGCGGTACCGATGGTCTCGCCGATGAAGATGTCGGAGCTGGACACCCGCGACTCCTTTGTCCTTGGTCCAGGGAAGCCGAACCCCGGGTCCCTCCGGTGGTCCGCGCCCTCACATGAGGGCGTTGTCCGGCCCGTGGCGCTGTCACACCCTAACGCCTGTTTTCGTTAGTTGTTCGACAATGCCGACCGATGAACGGCAATGCTTCCCTCAGGGTCGTTCAGGCGTCAAGAGTTGTGTGGCGCAAAACTCGATCGTTACCGTCGCCCGGGGGCCGAACGGCGGCGAGGTGTGCGCGCGGCGGGACGGGGGGCGGGGCGCGGGCGTCAAGGGGTTGTGCGGGCGCGACAGGGTGTGCGGGCGTGGGGCGAGACATGCGGGCACGAGAGTCGTGCGGGCGCGGCGGGGTCTGCGGGCGCGAGAGGGTTGTGCGGGCGCGGCAAGGCGTGCGGCGGGGTGCGGCGGCGGTCGCCGCCGGGTCAGAAGCGCCGGGCGCCCAGATCGCGGGAGACCGCCCGCGCGCAGTCCCGCACCGCCGCGATCAGCTCGGGCCGCAGTTCCCCGTTCGCGCAGACCCGCTCCACCGCCCCGGTCACGGCCACCGCGCCCACCGGCATCCGGCGCCGGTCGTGGACCGGGGCCGCCACCGCGGCCACGCCCTCCCAGGTCTCCTCCACGTCCGCCGCCCAGCCGCGGGCCCGGACCAGGTCCAGCAGCGACTCGAACTCCTCCGCGCCGGTCACCGTGTGCGGGGTGAAGGACTGCCGCTCGGCCTCCAGGGCCTCGGTGTGCGCCACCGGGTCGTACGCGGCCAGCACCTTGCCCAGCGCCGTGGAGTGCAGCGGCTGCATGGCCCCGACCTCCAGGACCTGGCGGCTGTCGTCGGGCCGGAAGACGTGGTGGACGATCAGCACGCCCTGCTGGTGGAGCACGCCGAGGTGGGCGCTCTCGCCGCTGGAACGGGCGAGGTCGTCGGTCCAGACGAGGGCGCGGGCCCGCAGTTCGTGGACGTCCAGGTAGCTGTTGCCCAGCCGCAGCAGCTCGGCGCCCAGCTGGTAGCGGCCGGACGCGGTGTCCTGCTCGACGAAGCCCTCGTGCTGGAGCGTGCGCAGGATGCCGTGCGCGGTCCCCTTGGCCAGGCCCAGCGAAGAGGCGATGTCGGACAGGCCCAGCCGACGCTCACCACCTGCCAGCAGGCGCAGCATCGCCGCCGCCCGCTCCAGCGACTGGATGTTCTTGGCCATCGCGCCGTACTCCTCCACCTCGGTTCGACAATGCTGAACACTATCGGCCGATGTCGACCCTCGCTCGATCACGGAGGAAAACCGCGGCACCGCTGAGATCCGGACATCGCCCCGCACAGCATGCCGTCCGGTTCGTGGGACGGAGTGACGGACCCGGCCGCCGCCCGGCTACGCTGGCGTGGTGCGGCCTCCACCGAGGGCGCAAAGCCGACAGCCGTCGCATTCCAGGGAGCACATCCATGGCCTCGTTGCCGACCCCTTCCGCCGACAGCCGGAACCGCGCAGAAGCCCTGCGTCGAGCACTCGCCACCCGGGTGGTGGTGGCCGACGGTGCCATGGGCACCATGCTCCAGGCGCAGGACCCGACCCTTGAGGACTTCCAGAACCTCGAGGGCTGCAACGAGATCCTCAACGTCACCCGGCCCGACATCGTGCGCTCCGTGCACCGGGAGTACTTCGCCGTCGGCGTGGACTGCGTGGAGACGAACACCTTCGGGGCCAACGCCTCGGCCCTGGGCGAGTACGACATCCCCGAGCGCATCCACGAGCTCTCCGAGTCCGGCGCCCGCATCGCCCGCGAGGTCGCCGACGAGTTCACCGCGTCCACCGGACAGCAGCGCTGGGTGCTCGGCTCCATGGGCCCCGGCACCAAGCTGCCGACCCTGGGCCACGCCCCGTACACCGTGCTGCGCGACGGCTTTCAGCGCAACGCCGAGGGTCTGATCGCCGGCGGCGCGGACGCGCTGATCATCGAGACGACGCAGGACCTCCTCCAGACCAAGGCCGCCGTGCTGGGCGCCCGGCGGGCCCTGGAGGCGCTGGGCAGCGACCTGCTGGTGCTGTGCTCGCTGGCGTTCGAGACCACTGGGACCATGCTGCTCGGCTCCGAGATCGGGGCCGCGCTCACCGCGCTGGAGCCGCTCGGCGTCGACATGATCGGCCTCAACTGCTCGACCGGCCCCGCCGAGATGAGCGAGCATCTGCGCTACCTCACGCGCCACTCCCGCATCCCGCTGCTCTGCATGCCCAATGCCGGTCTGCCGGTGCTCACCAAGGACGGTGCGCACTTCCCGCTCGGCCCCGAGGGGCTCGCCGACGCCCAGGAGACGTTCGTCCAGGAGTACGGCCTCTCCCTGGTGGGCGGCTGCTGCGGTACGACCCCGGCGCACCTGCGGGAGCTCGTGGAGCGCGTCCGCGGCGCGGACATCGCCCCGCGCGACCCCCGGCCCGAGCCCGGTGCCGCCTCCCTCTACCAGACCGTCCCGTTCCGCCAGGACACCTCGTACCTCGCGATCGGCGAGCGCACCAACGCCAACGGCTCCAAGAAGTTCCGCGAGGCGATGCTGGAGGCCCGCTGGGACGACTGCGTGGAGATGGCACGCGACCAGATCCGCGAGGGCGCGCACATGCTCGACCTGTGCGTGGACTACGTCGGCCGCGACGGCGTCGCCGACATGGAGGAACTGGCCGGACGCTTCGCCACCGCCTCCACCCTGCCGGTCGTGCTGGACTCCACCGAGGTGCCGGTCCTCCGCGCCGGCCTGGAGAAGCTCGGGGGCCGGGCCGTCCTCAACTCCGTCAACTACGAGGACGGCGACGGACCCGAGTCGCGCTTCGCCAAGGTCGCCGGGCTGGCCGCCGAGCACGGCGCCGCGCTGATCGCCCTGACGATCGACGAGGAGGGCCAGGCCCGCACCGTCGAGCACAAGGTCGCCGTCGCCGAGCGGCTGATCGCGGACCTGACCGGCAACTGGGGCATCCGCGAGTCGGACATCCTCATCGACTGCCTCACCTTCACCATCTGCACCGGCCAGGAGGAGTCCCGCGGCGACGGCATCGCCACCATCGGCGCCATCCGCGAACTGAAGAAGCGCCACCCCGACGTGCAGACCACGCTCGGCCTGTCCAACATCTCCTTCGGGCTCAACCCGGCCGCCCGCACGGTCCTCAACTCGGTCTTCCTCGACGAGTGCGTCAAGGCCGGTCTCGACTCCGCGATCGTGCACGCCTCCAAGATTCTCCCGATCGCACGCCTCGACGAGGAGCAGGTGAAGGTCGCCCTCGACCTGATCCACGACCGCCGCGCCGAGGGCTACGACCCGCTCCAGAAGCTGATGCAGCTCTTCGAGGGCGTCAGCACCAAGTCGATGAAGGCCGGCAAGGCCGAGGAACTCGCCGCGCTGCCGCTCGACGAGCGCCTCAAGCGCCGCATCATCGACGGTGAGAAGAACGGCCTGGAGACCGACCTCGACGAGGCTCTGCTCACCCGTCCCGCGCTCGACATCGTCAACGACACCCTGCTCGACGGCATGAAGGTGGTCGGAGAGCTCTTCGGCTCCGGCCAGATGCAGCTGCCGTTCGTGCTCCAGTCCGCCGAGGTCATGAAGTCCGCGGTGGCCCACCTGGAGCCGCACATGGAGAAGTCCGACGCCGAGGGCAAGGGCACCATCGTCCTGGCCACCGTGCGCGGCGACGTCCATGACATCGGCAAGAACCTCGTCGACATCATCCTGTCGAACAACGGCTTCAACGTCGTCAACCTCGGCATCAAGCAGCCCGTCTCCGCGATCCTGGAGGCGGCCGAGGAGCACAAGGCCGACGTCATCGGCATGTCCGGCCTCCTGGTGAAGTCCACCGTGATCATGAAGGAGAACCTGGAGGAGCTGAACCAGCGCAAGCTGGCCGCGGTCTACCCGGTGATCCTCGGCGGTGCCGCGCTCACCCGGGCCTACGTCGAGCAGGACCTGCACGAGCTGTACGAGGGCGAGGTCCGCTACGCCCGCGACGCGTTCGAGGGGCTGCGCCTGATGGACGCGCTGATCGCGGTCAAGCGCGGCGTTCCCGGTGCGGCCCTCCCCGAGCTCAAGCAGCGCCGGGTGCCCAGGCGCGACACCGCCGTGCCGGAGGTCGACGAGCCGGAGGAGGGCGTGCGCTCCGACGTCGCCGTCGACAACCCCGTCCCCGAGCCCCCGTTCTGGGGCACCCGGGTCGTCAAGGGCATCCAGCTCAAGGAGTACGCGTCCTGGCTGGACGAGGGCGCCCTGTTCAAGGGCCAGTGGGGCCTCAAGCAGACCCGCGCCGGTGACGGTCCCACCTACGAGGAGCTGGTGGAGACCGAGGGCCGCCCGCACCTGCGCGGCTGGCTCGACAAGCTGCACACCGAGAACCTGCTGGAGGCCGCCGTGGTCTACGGCTACTTCCCGTGCGTCTCCAAGGGCGACGACCTGATCCTGCTCCACGAGGACGGCTCCGAGCGCACTCGTTTCACCTTCCCGCGCCAGCGCCGGGGCCGCCGCCTCTGCCTCGCGGACTTCTTCCGGCCCGAGGAGTCCGGTGAGACGGATGTGATCGGCCTCCAGGTCGTCACCGTCGGCTCGAAGATCGGCGGCGAGACCGCCAAGCTCTTCGAGGCCAACTCCTACCGCGACTACCTGGAGCTGCACGGCCTGTCCGTGCAGCTCGCCGAGGCGCTCGCCGAGTACTGGCACGCCCGGGTCCGCTCCGAGCTCGGCTTCGGCGGCGAGGACCCGGCCGACGTCGAGGACATGTTCGCGCTGAAGTACCGCGGCGCGCGCTTCTCGCTGGGCTACGGGGCCTGCCCCGATCTGGAGGACCGCGCGAAGATCGCCGATCTGCTGCGGCCCGAGCGGATCGGGGTGCACCTCTCGGAGGAGTTCCAGCTGCATCCGGAGCAGTCCACCGACGCGATCGTGATCCATCACCCCGAGGCGAAGTACTTCAACGCGCGGTAGCCCTCCGTTCAACGCGCGGTAGCCCTCCGTTCAACGCGCGGTGGCACGCTGTTCGACGCGCGGTGGCGCGCCACGACGTACACTGGTCGGTCCAGTGCAGGCCGGTCGCCCTTCCCACGGGAAGTGGCGGCCGGCCTTCTCGTCCCTCACGGAAGGTGTGCCGGATGACCAGTACGGTCCCCGCGTCCATGACCCGCACGGCCGACGGTGCCGCGCTGCGGGCCGTCCTGCTCGACATGGACGGCACCCTCGTCGACACCGAGGGCTTCTGGTGGGACGCCGAGGTGGAGGTCTTCGCGGAACTCGGGCACCAGCTCGACGAGGCGTGGCGCGAGGTGGTCGTGGGCGGCCCGATGACCCGCAGCGCCGGCTACCTGATGGACGTCACCGGCGCGGACATCACCCTGCCCGAGCTGACCGTGCTGCTCAACGACGGCTTCGAGAGGCGTATCGACCGCGGAGTGCCGCTGATGCCGGGCGCCGAGCGGCTGCTCACCGAGCTGGCCCGCCACGACATCCCCACCGCCCTGGTATCCGCCTCGCACCGGCGGATCATCGACCGGGTGCTGGACTCGGTGGGCCACCACCACTTCGCCCTCACCGTCGCCGGTGACGAGGTCACCCGCACCAAGCCGCATCCGGAGCCCTACCTGACCGCGGCCTCCGGCTTCGGGGCGGCGCCCGAGTACTGCGCGGTCATCGAGGACACCGCGACAGGCGTGGCAGCCGCGGAGGCCGCGGGCTGCCGGGTGGTCGCCGTCCCGTCCGTCGCGCCGATCGCCCCCGCGAGCGGCCGCGCGGTCGTGCGTTCGCTGGAGGACGTCGATCTCGCCTTCCTCCGGGGACTGATCGACGGAACGCGGTGATCCGCGACCCGGGAGCGCCACGGGAGGGCAGGGGCCGCGGATATGAGCATTGTCACGACATCGGTGCCCCCGAGGCGTTTCACGCAGCTCCACGAGACCCGTCACCGGGCAGGGAAATGTCCCATTGAATCCCCTTCCGGGGCAAAGATTCCGAGGTGGCGAAGGCGGCACGCCGTCCTGTTCCGCAACGGTCCGACGACGTGACCGGCGCCCGCGATCCGACATCGTGTGCGGCGCCCACTAGTGTCGCTCTCCCCACGTCCGGACGAGGGAGACCGATCGAGATGAACCGCAGGAACCTGGTGCTGCCGGCCGTCGCGGGGCTGCTCGTGCCCGTACTCGCCGGCTGCGGCGCGTCGGGCGACGGGGGCGGCGGGGCCGACGTCGTCGTCGGCGTCACGGACCGGTTCGTCGCCTCCGCGAGCAACCCCGCGCCGCTCGACCCGGCGATCGGCTACGAGGCGGGTGTGTGGAACGTGCTCCGCCAGACCCTGCAGACGCTGACGCGGGTGCCGCGCGGAGGCGGCGCGCCGGTGCCCGAGGCCGCGGAGAGCTGCGCCTTCTCGGACACGCAGAACGAGAGCTACCGCTGCAAGCTGCGCAGCGGACTGACCTTCGCGGACGGGCGCCCCCTCACCGCCGACGACGTGAAGTACTCCATCGACCGCGTCATCCGCATCGACGCCCGCAACGGCCCCGTCGCCCTGCTGGCCAACATCGACACGGTCGAGACACGGGACGAGCGCGAGATCGTCTTCCACCTCCGTACGCCGGACGCGACGTTCCCGTACAAACTCGCCACCCCGGTCGCCGGGATCGTGCCGTCGGACGCGTACCCGGCCGCAGCCGCCCGCACCGGGTTCCAGGTGGACGGTTCCGGCCCGTACACCATGAAGGCCGAGGTCGAGCACCAGCAGGTCGTCAAGGTCGTCTTCACCAGGAACCCCCGCTACAAGGGGGGCCTGACCATCCGGAACGACACGGTCGAACTCGACCTCTTCCCCGACTCGAAGGCGATGGGGAAGGCCCTCGACGACAAGAAGATCGACATGATGACCCGCACCATGTCGCCCGAGCAGTCACGACACCTGCTCCAACATCCGAAGAACGGCATCAGACTGACCGAGCTGCCCGGTCTCGCCATCCGCTACCTCGGCTTCGACACCGACGACCCGGTCGTGGGGAACAAGGCGGTCCGCCGCGCCATGGCCCAGGTCGTCGACCGCGGAGAGATCGCGAGCAAGGTGTACGGCACCACGACCGACCCGCTGTACTCGCTGATACCGTCCGGCGTCGCCACCCACACCAGCTCGTTCTACGACACCTACGGCGAACCCAGCACCGCCAAGGCCGCCGCGATCCTGCACGAGGCGGGCGTCCACACCCCTGTGAAGCTGACCCTGCACTACGCGACCGACCACTTCGGCACCGCCACCGCAGCCGAGTTCGACGTCCTCGCGAAGCAGTTCAACGACACCGGACTGTTCGACGTGAAGACCGAGGGCACGGCCTGGTCGGCGTACCGCCCCGCGCAGGTGCGCGGGGACTACCCCGTCTACGGATTCGGCTGGTTCCCCGACTTCCCGGACCCGGACAACTTCATCGCCCCGTTCCTGGACCGGAACAACTTCCTCAATTCCCCCTACACGTCGGACCTGGCGCAGAAGACGCTGATTCCGCAGTCCCGCCGCGAACCCGACCGCAGCGCCGCGGCGCCGACCTTCAAGCGGCTCCAGGACATCGTCGCCGCCGACGTCCCCGTCCTGCCCATCTGGCAGGGCAAGCAGTACGTCGCCTCCCGCGAGCGCCTCACCGGCGTCGAATGGGCGGTCAACTCCTCCGCCGACCTCCAACTGTGGGAGCTGGGCAAGGGCGCAGACTGAGCCGCACGGTGTCCGGCCCCCGGCCCGGCGCCGGACGCCCGGCGGGCGGCGGGCCGGGGCGAGCCCGCCCCGCGAGCCGACCGGGACCGCCCCGCGGCCGGCCCGGCCGCGCCTCACTGGGCGCCGGGACGCACCAGCCCGCTCTCGTACGCGTACACGGCCGCCTGCACCCGGTCGCGCAGACCGAGCTTGGTCAGCACATGACCCACGTGCGTCTTCACCGTCGTCTCGCTGACGAACAGGTCCGCGGCGATCTCCGCGTTCGACAGGCCGCGCGCCACCAGCTTCAGCACCTCGACCTCGCGGTCGGTCAGCGTGTTCAACGCGTCGGGCACCGGCTCCTCGCCGGACGGCAGGTGGTCCGCGTACTTGTCGAGCAGCCTGCGGGTGACGCTCGGGGCCAGCATCGCCTCGCCCGCCGCGACCACCCGGATCGCCTGCACCAGCTCATGGGCCGGGGCGTCCTTCAGCAGGAAGCCACTGGCACCCGCACGCAGCGCCTCCACCACGTACTCGTCGAGGTCGAAGGTGGTCAGCACCAGTACCTTCGCCGGGCCGTCCCGGCCCGGACCGGTGATCTGGCGCGTCGCCTCCACGCCGTCCATCCGCGGCATGCGGATGTCCATCAGCACCACATCGGGCTGCAGCGCCCGCACCTGGTCGAGAGCCTGGAGGCCGTCACCGGCCTCGCCCACCACCGCGAGATCGCCCTCCGCCTCCAGGATCATCCGGAAGCCGGTGCGCAGCAGCGGCTGGTCATCGACCAGCAGGACGCGGATTGCCACAAGGTCTCCTCTAAGGTCCTTCGACGGTCACGGGCCCGGCGGCCTCGCCGCGGGCCGGATCCATTCTGCCCTGGACACCCTGCTCGGACTCCGCCGGGCGTACCGACAACGGATAGACCGGGGGAGTCCCCCCGAACTCGGGACAGAACGACTGGTGATCGCACCAGCCGCAGAGCTTCGTCGGCCGGGGCCGCCACTCGCCCGTCTCCGTCGCGAGCCGGATCGCCTCCCACAACGCCAGCAGCTTCCGCTCGACCCGCTCCAGGTCCCCCGGCACCGGGTCGTAGGTGAGGACGTCACCGCTGCCGAGATACACCAGCTGGAGCCGACGCGGCACCACGCCCTTCAGGCGCAGGATCACCAGCGCGTAGAACTTCATCTGGAAGAGGGCGCCCTCCGCGTACTCCGGGCGCGGGGCCTTCCCCGTCTTGTAGTCGACGATCCGGACCTCGCCCGTCGGCGCCACGTCGATCCGGTCGATCACCCCGCGCAGCCGCAGCCCCGACTCCAGCTCCGTCTCGACGAACAACTCACGCTCGGCGGGCTCCAGGCGCGTCGGATCCTCCAGCGAGAACCACCGCTCCACCAGCCGCTCCGCCTCCGAGAGCCAGCGCGCCAGCCGCTCGCCCCCGGCATCCTCCGCGAACAGCTCCGACAGCTCCGGCCGCGACTCCAGCAGCCGGTCCCACTGGGCGGGGATCAGTGCCGTGGCCCGGCCCGCCGTGCGATCCGCCGCCGGGGCGTCGAAGAGCCGCTCCAGCACCGCATGCACCAGCGTGCCCCGGGTAGCCGCCTCACTGGGCTTCTCCGGCAGTTTGTCGATGACCCGGAAGCGGTACAGCAGAGGACACTGCATGAAATCGCCGGCCCGCGACGGAGAGAGGGACGAGGGCGGCTGAGCGGGCCGCGGCAGGGAGGTCATGCCGAAGACCCTACGGCCCGCCACCGACATCCGGCGGCTTACCATCGACCACACACCCCCGCACACGGAACGACCGTGCGGCAGGGCACCGACCGAAGGGACCTCGTGGACGACAGCGGCGACAGTGGGCGCCCGCAGCCCGGCGCGGGGGAACCGCCCCCCGGCACCGGCCCCGGCAAGGACGGACCGCGGCGCCCCGAAGAACCCGGCGGCGGCCTTCTCATGGGCCGTCCCTTCGGTGTGCCCGTGTACGTCGCGCCCAGTTGGTTCGTGGTCGCCGCCCTCATCACCTGGGTCTTCGGCGGCCAGCTCGAACGGGTGCTGCCCGAACTCGGCGCGGCCCGCTACCTGGTCTCCCTCTTCTTCGCGATCGCCTTCTACGCCTCCGTGCTCGTCCACGAACTCGCGCACACGATCGTGGCGCTGCGCTACCGGCTCCCGGTGCGCCGCATCCAGCTCCAGTTCTTCGGCGGCGTCTCCGAGATCGAGAAGGAGTCCGAGACGCCCGGCCGCGAATTCCTGCTCGCCTTCGTCGGCCCGCTGCTCTCCCTGGTGCTCGCCGGTGTCTTCTACGCCGGGATGAAGTTCGTCGAGCCCGGTACCGTGCCCGGCGTCCTCCTCGCCGGACTGATGATTTCCAACCTCCTGGTGGCCGCCTTCAACCTGCTGCCCGGACTGCCGCTGGACGGCGGCCGCATGCTCCGCGCCGTCGTCTGGAAGATCACCGGCCGGCCGATGAGCGGCACCGTCGCCGCCGCCTGGGTCGGCCGGGCCCTCGCCGTCGTCACCCTCATCGGCCTCCCGCTGCTCACCCACAGCGGCTCCTTCGGGAACGACCCGCGCGACCTCAGCGGCATGGAGACCGTCACCGACGCACTGCTCGCCGCCATCCTCGCCGCCATCATCTGGACCGGCGCCGGCAACAGCCTGCGCATGGCGCGGCTGCGCGAACACCTCCCCGAACTCAGCGCCCGCACCCTCACCCGTCGTGCCGTCCCGGTGGAGTCGGACACCCCGCTGTCCGAGGCCCTGCGCCGGGCCAACGCGGCGGGCGCCCGGGCCCTCGTCGTCGTCGACGGCCACGGCGAGCCGACGGGTGTCGTCCGCGAGACGGCCATCGTCTCCGTCCCCGAGCACCGCCGCCCCTGGGTCGCCGTGAGCGGCCTCGCCCAGGACCTCACCGAGGGCATGAAGGTGTCCGCCGAACTGACCGGCGAAGCACTGCTGGACCGGCTCCGGGAGAGCCCCGCCACCGAGTACCTCGTCCTGGAGGAGACCGGCGAGATCTACGGGGTGCTGTCCACGGCGGACGTCGAGCGGGCCTTCGTCGCCGCCCTGGCCAGGCCGGCCGCCTGACCGCGCGGACCGGCCGCCGGGCATCCGCCCGGACGGGCGGCCGGGCCGGGGCGGCCAGGATCACCGGTACGCTGGTCACATGTCTGAACCGACCGGTGCCGCCCGCCGACGCGGGCCCTTCAAGGTCGGGGACCAGGTCCAGCTCACCGATCCCAAGGGACGCCACTACACCTTCACGCTCGAAGCCGGAAAGAACTTCCACACCCACAAGGGTTCCTTCCCGCACGACGAGCTGATCGGTGCCCCCGAGGGCAGTGTTGTCCGAACCACGGGAAACGTCGCCTACCTCGCGCTGCGCCCCCTGCTCCCCGACTACGTCCTGTCCATGCCCCGCGGCGCCGCCGTGGTCTACCCCAAGGACGCGGGGCAGATCCTGGCCTTCGCCGACATCTTCCCCGGCGCCCGCGTCGTGGAGGCCGGCGTCGGCTCCGGATCGCTCTCCACCTTCCTGCTCCGCGCCATCGGCGACCAGGGCATGCTGCACTCCTACGAGCGCCGCGAGGACTTCGCCGAGATCGCCCGGCAGAACGTGGAACGCTACTTCGGCGAACCGCACCCCGCCTGGCAGCTGACCGTCGGCGACCTCCAGGACAACCTCTCGGACACCGACGTCGACCGGGTCGTCCTGGACATGCTCGCCCCCTGGGAGTGCCTGGAGGCCGTCTCCAAGGCGCTGGTGCCCGGCGGAATCCTCTGCGCGTACGTCGCGACCACCACCCAGCTCGCCCGGACCGTCGAATCCATCCGCGAGATCGGCTGCTTCGCCGAACCGCAGCCCTGGGAGTCGATGATCCGCAACTGGCACGTCGAGGGCCTGGCCGTCCGCCCGGACCATCGCATGATCGGGCACACCGGCTTCCTCGTCACCGCCCGCCGCCTCGCCGACGGAGTGGAGCCCCCGCTGCGCCGCCGCCGCCCCGCCAAGGGCGCCTACGGCGAGGACTACGACGGTCCCGGCAGCCGGAGCGGCTCCTCCTCGCGCGACTGACCACTGCCGAGAGGCGCGCGACAACAAACCGGCGCCGCCGTCGAGTTCCCGGACCGACCCGGGAACTCGGCGGCGGCGCCCTTTCGTTGCCCGGACGGACGGGCATCCGTGTCGACCCCGCCGTTCCCCCGACCGGTCCGGTGTGGCACGATGCTGGCCACTCCCACGCCACCGACGACGCCCCCACCGGCGACGGCGGCCCAGGCATCCTCGATCCACAGGAACCACAGGAGACATCCCGCGTGCAGCCCTCCGAGCTCCCGGACCTCGCGCACACCGACACCAGTCCGCTGCACTGGCTCGCCACCGCGGCGGCCATGGCGGCCGTCGTCGCCGCCGCGGGGCTGCTCCAGCCCGACCCCACGGCCTCCGCCCAGACCCATGACCGAGTCGCCGCGCAGCACGGCACGGCGCCCGCCCCCGCGCCCGATCCCGAGGGAGCGGCCTTCCCCCTGGACTGCGGGGGCCAGGAGTACACCGTCGTCAAGCGGGCGACCGGGGACCTGGACGGCGACGGCCGCCCCGAGACGGTCGCCGTGGTCCGCTGCGCCGCGGGGTCCGGCACCCCGCCCAGCGGGGTCTACGTCCTCACCCGCGGAAGCGGGGCCGCGCCCCGGGTCGTGGCGACCCTGGTGGACCCCGCCCAGCAGATGAGCATCGGCGACTTCACGGTGCGTGACGGAGCGGTCTCGGCCACGCTGTTCGGCTACTCGTCCGACGACGTGCCCCGCTGCTGCCCCGACCAGCAGGAGGACGTGACCTGGCGCTGGCGGGGCGGTGCCTTCGTCCGTACCACCGGGAAGGCCACGACGCAGTCCGCCTGAGGGATGACGGACGTCCGCGCCCGGCGAACCGCGCACTGCCTGCGGGGCCACCGGACGCCCGGCGCGGAACATGGTCGCCGGAACCCGCCCGCTCACCGTGCGTGACCGGGCGGGGCGGCCCGACCGGTCAGGCGGCCTCGGGGCCGTACACCTCGACGCTGTCCGAGACGCGACGCACATGAATGCACTCGCCGGGGCACTCCTTGGCCGAGTCGACCACGTCCTGGAGCAGCGGCAGCGGCACGGGCGTCGTGGCACCCCGGTCCTGGAGCAGTTCGTCCTCGCTGCTCTTCACGTACGCCAGGCCGTCGATGTCCAGCTCGAACACCTCGGGCGCGTACTGCACGCAGATGCCGTCGCCCGTGCAGAGGTCCTGGTCGATCCAGACCTCCAGGTCCTGCGCGTCGCCTCCGGTGGGCGCGTCCTGCTGCACGGTCATTTCTCCTGCCGTTTCCTGCGTATCCGAACCAAAAGGGGCCAGCCCCGACGGGTGTTGAACGGTTCGACGATACAACCGGCCGCTTTCCGATGTTGAAGGGTGGGTATTCCCCTGACACGAGGGGGAACGCAAGGGTGAAGATCGGACACGCCTCGCAGTCTTTGTGATCTAAGGGTTTCAATCATCACCCACCCAGGTAGGGTCAGGAAGCGTCCAGCTCCCCTTGGAGGAGGTGAGGACCGTGGCAGCCCACGACGACGACATCAACCGCGGCATCCGGCCCGGGCGGGGGTCCGAAGACCCAGCCGGCCAGGTCGCCTATCTTGAGCAGGAAATCGCCGTCCTGCGACGCAAGCTCGCCGACTCTCCGCGTCATACGAGGATTCTCGAAGAGCGGATCGTCGAGTTGCAGACCAACCTGGCGGGCGTGACCGCGCAGAACGAGCGGCTCGCCAACACGCTCCGTGAGGCCCGCGACCAGATTGTGGCCCTCAAGGAAGAAGTCGACCGGCTCGCGCAGCCGCCGGCCGGATTCGGTGTGTTTCTGCAGGGCAACGAGGACGGCACCTGCGACATTTTCACCGGAGGCCGAAAGCTCCGGGTGAATGTCAGCCCCAGCATCGAGCTCGACGGCCTCCGGCGCGGCCAGGAAGTCATGCTCAACGAAGCGCTCAACGTGGTCGACGCCATGGAATTCGAGCGGGCCGGGGACATCGTCACCCTCAAGGAAATCCTGGAGGACGGCGAGCGGGCCCTGGTCATCGGGCACACCGACGAGGAACGGGTGGTACGGCTCGCCGAGCCCCTGCTGGACATCACCATCCGCCCCGGCGACGCCCTGCTCCTCGAACCCAGGTCCGGCTACGTCTACGAAGTGGTCCCCAAGAGCGAGGTCGAGGAGCTGGTCCTCGAAGAGGTGCCGGACATCGACTACGACCGGATCGGCGGCCTGGGCGACCAGATCGAGCTCATCCGGGACGCGGTCGAGCTGCCCTACCTCCACCCCGACCTCTTCAAGGAACACGAACTGCGGCCCCCGAAGGGCATCCTGCTCTACGGCCCGCCCGGTTGCGGCAAGACGCTCATCGCCAAGGCCGTGGCCAACTCCCTTGCCAAGAAGGTCGCCGAGGTCACCGGCCAGCCCGCGGGCAAGAGCTACTTCCTCAACATCAAGGGGCCCGAGCTCCTCAACAAGTACGTCGGCGAGACGGAGCGGCACATCCGTCTGGTCTTCCAACGTGCCCGCGAGAAGGCGGGCGAGGGCACTCCCGTCATCGTCTTCTTCGACGAGATGGAGTCCCTCTTCCGCACCCGGGGATCGGGCGTCAGCTCGGACGTGGAGAACACCATCGTCCCCCAGTTGCTCGCCGAGATCGACGGCGTCGAGGGCCTGGAGAACGTCATCGTCATCGGCGCCTCCAACCGCGAGGACATGATCGACCCCGCGATCCTGCGGCCCGGCCGGCTCGACGTGAAGATCAAGATCGAGCGGCCCGACGCGGAGGCCGCGAAGGACATCTTCGCGAAGTACCTCACTCCTTCGCTGCCGCTGCACGCGGACGACGTCGCGGAGCACTCCGGTTCCAGGGAGGCCGCCGCGCACGCCATGATCCAGTCCGTCGTCGAGCGGATGTACACGGAGTCCGAGGAGAACCGCTTCCTCGAGGTCACCTACGCCAACGGCGACAAGGAAGTCCTCTACTTCAAGGACTTCAATTCCGGCGCGATGATCCAGAACATCGTCGACCGGGCCAAGAAGATGGCCATCAAGGCATTCCTCGACCAGGGTCAGAAGGGCCTGCGCGTCTCCCACCTCCTCCAGGCATGCGTGGACGAGTTCAAGGAGAACGAGGACCTGCCGAACACCACGAACCCGGACGACTGGGCCCGCATCTCCGGAAAGAAGGGCGAGCGGATCGTATTCATCCGCACTCTCGTCACCGGAAAGCAGGGCGCGGACACCGGCCGGTCCATCGACACGGTCGCGAATACCGGACAGTACCTCTAGGGCGTTTTCCGGGAATGTCGCCCGCCCGCCCGGGCGGACGGCACCGTTTTCGGAACACGTTCGCAAAAACGCCCCGGCCGCGGGTGCCCCGCCGGGCACCCGCGGCCGGGGCGTCTGTTCCGGACCGCACCGACGACACCGCAGCAATGACGTAATTGATCTCCCCACCAGCACGGAGTCGCTCTAGGCTCGTGCGTACCGCCCGGTCGCGCAGTGCGGGAACGGGCACCGCACAGGCACCGGACAAGCAGCGGTACTTGAGCGCCGCCCCTCAAGGGAGCGCCGCCGGGCAAGGAGGGCCGCATGACCGTACGGCGAGTAATGGGCATCGAGACGGAGTACGGGATTTCCGTTCCCGGCCACCCCAACGCCAATGCCATGCTCACCTCGTCCCAGATCGTCAACGCGTACGCGGCGGCGATGCACCGGGCGCGCCGCGCCCGCTGGGACTTCGAGGAGGAGAACCCCTTGCGGGACGCGCGAGGTTTCGACCTCGCCCGCGAGACCGCGGACTCCAGCCAGCTCACGGACGAGGACATCGGTCTCGCCAATGTCATCCTCACCAACGGGGCCCGCCTCTACGTCGACCACGCGCACCCCGAGTACAGCTCCCCGGAGGTCACCAATCCGAGGGACGCCGTCCTCTGGGACAAGGCGGGCGAGCGCATCATGGCCGAGGCCGCCGAGCGCGCCGCGCAGCTGCCGGGCGCCCAGCCGATCCACCTCTACAAGAACAACACCGACAACAAGGGCGCCTCGTACGGCACGCACGAGAACTACCTGATGAAGCGGGAGACCCCGTTCTCGGACATCGTGCGCCACCTGACCCCGTTCTTCGTCTCCCGCCAGGTGGTCACCGGAGCGGGACGTGTGGGAATCGGCCAGGACGGACACGAGCACGGCTTCCAGATCAGCCAGCGCGCGGACTACTTCGAGGTCGAGGTCGGCCTGGAGACCACCCTCAAGCGCCCCATCATCAACACCCGCGACGAACCGCACTCCGACGCGGAGAAGTACCGCCGGCTCCATGTGATCATCGGCGACGCCAACCTGTCGGAGATCTCGACCTACCTGAAGCTCGGCACCACCGCCCTGGTCCTGTCCATGATCGAGGACGGCTTCATCAACGTCGATCTCGCGGTCGACCAGCCGGTGCGCACCCTGCACCACGTCTCCCACGACCCGACGCTGAAGCAGCTGGTCACGCTGCGCAGCGGCCGCACCCTCACCGCCGTGCAGCTGCAGATGGAGTATTTCGAGCTGGGGCGCAAGTACGTCGAGGAGCGGTACGGCGCGGACGCCGACGAGCAGACCAAGGACGTGCTGAGCCGCTGGGAGGACACGCTCAACCGGCTGGAGAACGATCCGATGAGCCTGTCCGGGGAGCTCGACTGGGTGGCCAAGCGGGAGCTCATGGAGGGGTACCGCCGCCGCGACGGCCTGGACTGGGACGCCGCCCGGCTGCACCTGGTGGATCTGCAGTACGCCGACGTGCGGTCCGACAAGGGGCTGTACAACCGTCTGGCGGCCCGCGGGAAGATGAAGCGGCTGCTGGACGAGGGCGCGGTCGACAGGGCCCGCACGGGGCCTCCGGGGGACACCAGGGCGTATTTCCGTGGGCGCTGCCTGGAACAGTTCGCCGACGACGTGGCCGCGGCCTCCTGGGACTCGGTCATCTTCGATCTGCCGGGTCACGACTCGTTGCAGCGGGTGCCCACCCTGGAACCGCTCCGCGGCACTCGTGAGCACGTCAAGGAGCTCCTGGACCGCTGCCGCACCGCCGAGGAACTGGTCCAGGCGCTGTCGGGCGGCTGAAAGAACGACGATCGGGGAATCATCGGGATGACCCCGGGCGTCTGGACAAGTACCGGGCCGATGTCGGACCCCGTGGGTAGGGTCTGATCAAGTGCTTCGAACCGAGCGGGGTGAGCTAGATGGCGACCAAGGACACCGGCGGCGGACAGCAGAGGGCGACGCGCTCCACCGAGGAGGTCGAGGAGCAGGCGCAGGACGCACAGGCGTCCGACGACCTCAAGGAGCGCCAGGAGAAGCTGAGCGACGACGTCGACTCGGTTCTGGACGAGATCGACGACGTCCTGGAGGAGAACGCGGAGGACTTCGTGCGCTCCTTCGTGCAAAAGGGCGGACAGTAGTCCGGAAGGACGTCCGGAAGGATCCGGACGGCAGTTCACGGACGTGGACTCGGGGGAGTGGATCAGGATGCGCGCGGTACGGGCCGGCCGGCCCGTACCGCGCGGCCGCGAGCGGCATCGCAGGCCGTGCGGCCGCCCCTCACGGTTCATGTGGATCGCCGCTGCGGGACGGGTAGGGTCCGTGGCACAACGCATCGACTGCAATTCGGCCACCGGCACGTCGGGAGAGGTCCTGACGCCTTCCGCAGGCCGTCGCATACCTGGAGGGAAACGCGTGGAAGCCAACACTCGCAGCACCGGGCGTCTACCAGCTGCCTTCCTGACGCCGGGATCCTCTTCGTTCATGGAGTTCCTGTCCGACCACGCGCCCGGCATGCTCCCGGGCAACCGGAGCCTGCCGCCCGTGCAGGGGGCCATCGAGGCGCCGCACGGCACGACCATCGTCGCGGCGACGTTCCCCGGCGGTGTGGTCCTGGCCGGCGACCGGCGGGCGACGATGGGCAACATGATCGCCCAGCGCGACATCGAGAAGGTCTTCCCGGCCGACGAGTACTCGGCGGTGGGCATCGCCGGGACGGCCGGTCTGGCGGTGGAGATGGTCAAGCTCTTCCAGCTGGAGCTGGAGCACTTCGAGAAGGTCGAGGGCACCCAGCTCTCCCTGGAGGGCAAGGCCAACCGGCTCTCCACGATGATCCGCAGCAATCTTGCGATGGCCATGCAGGGCCTGGCCGTCGTGCCGCTCTTCGCGGGCTACGACATCGATCGCGGGAAGGGCCGGATCTTCTCGTACGACGTCACGGGCGGCCGCTCCGAGGACGTCGGGTACGCGGCCACCGGCTCCGGCTCGATCTTCGCCCGTGGATCGATGAAGAAGCTGTACCGCGACGACCTGACGGAGTCGCAGGCACTGACCCTGGTCGTCCAGGCGCTGTACGACGCCGCGGACGACGATTCGGCGACCGGCGGTCCCGACGTGGCCCGGCGCATCTACCCGATCGTCACCGTCATCACCGACGAGGGCTTCCGGAAGCTGTCCGACGCGGAATCCTCCGAGATTGCCCGCTCGGTCCTCGAACACCGGTTGGAGCAGCCCGACGGCCCGCGCGCCGCGCTGCTCTGACCGTCGTTCCGATGCTTCCCCCATGCTCTCGTCACTGACAGAAAGGGACGGATAACCGGTGTCGACGCCGTTCTATGTCTCACCCCAGCAGGCCATGGCCGACCGGGCGGAGTACGCCCGCAAGGGCATCGCCCGTGGACGCAGCCTGGTAGTGCTGCAGTACGCCGACGGCATTGTGTTCGTCGGCGAGAACCCGTCCCGCGCGCTGCACAAGTTCAGCGAGATCTACGACCGGATCGGTTTCGCCGCCGCCGGCAAGTACAACGAGTACGAGAACCTCCGTATCGGCGGGGTGCGTTACGCCGATCTGCGCGGATACACCTACGATCGCGACGACGTGACGGCCCGTGGGCTCGCCAACGTCTACGCGCAGACGCTGGGCACCATCTTCTCCAGCGCGGCCGAGAAGCCGTACGAGGTGGAGCTGGTGGTGGCCGAGGTCGGCACCGAGCCCGAGGGCGACCAGATCTACCGGCTGCCGCACGACGGCTCGATCGTCGACGAGCACGGCTCGGTCGCGGTCGGCGGGAACGCCGAGCAGATCAGCACCTTCCTCGACCAGCGGCACCGCGACGGGATGACGCTCGCCGAGGCGCTGAAGCTGGCCGTGCAGGCGCTGTCCCGCGACCCCAACGGCAGCGAGCGGGAGATTCCCGCCGAGCGGCTGGAGGTGGCGGTCCTGGACCGCACGCGGCCGCAGCAGCGGAAGTTCAAGCGGATCGTGGGCCGGCAGTTGGCGCGCCTGCTGGAGGCGGACGGCGGCTCCGCGCCGACCGACGCCCCCTCCGACACGGAGTCGGACGAGGGGACCGGGGCCGCCACGGGCCCGACGGACGTCACCAAGTCCGCCGACAAGCCGTCAGATTCCGCAGGTGCTGCGGGTCCGGGGGATTCCGGGGATTCCGCCGATTCCGGCGGGGACGTGGAGTAGTCCGGCAGGTGCCCCGGTCCGCCGTTCCCGGCGGGCCGGGGCACCGTCATGTCCGCGTGCCGTCGGCGGGCGGCGGTGCCGAGGACCCACGTGGCACCAGGCGTACGGGGAGGCTGCCGGGCTCGGCCGGGCGGCCGTCCAGCACGGCCAGCAGGGCGGCCATGCCGCGTTCCCCGACCTGTTCCGCCGGCAGCCGTACGGTGGTGAGCTCCGGTTCGACGGCCGTGGCCAGGGCCAGGTCGTCGAAGCCGGTCACGGACAGGTCGTCCGGGACCCGGAGGCCGAGCCTGCGAGCTGCCTTGCAGACACCCGCGGCGAGGATGTCGTCGTCGCACACGACCGCCGAGGCCCGGGGGCCGGGGCCGGTGAGCGCCCGGTGCGCCGCTTCCCGCCCGGCCTGCACGTCCAGCGCGGCCCGGACGGTCCGCACCGAGGCACCCGGCACGGCCCCCAGGGCGTCGTGCAGCGCCCGGGCGCGGACGTCGAACGTCCAGGAGTCGACCGCCGACGCCAGGTGGAGGAATCGGCGGTGGCCGAGCCCGAGCAGATGCTCCGCGACCTGCCGCATGCCGTCGGCGATGTCCAGGTTGACCCGGGCCGCGACCCCGGTGTCCGCCGGGTCGCTGTCGAGCATGACCAGCGGCAGCCCCGCCCCGCGCAGGGCGTCGAGCGCGCCCGCGGCCATGGAGGAGGCGATCACCCCGTCGAGGGAGGCGCGCGCCGAGGCGAAGGGGTCCCTGGCCGGACCGGTGCCCTCGGGGGACGGGTAGAGAACCACCCCGAAGCCGTGCTCGGCGGCGACGGCGGCGGCGCCGGTGTAGACCCGCGCGAAGTACTCGCTGGTGAGCGCCGGTACGACCAGCAGCGCCGTCCTGGTGCG
This sequence comes from Streptomyces sp. NPDC056061, assembly GCF_042266885.1. Classification (NCBI taxonomy): domain Bacteria; kingdom Bacillati; phylum Actinomycetota; class Actinomycetes; order Kitasatosporales; family Streptomycetaceae; genus Streptomyces; species Streptomyces sp. NPDC056061. Next base: position 181,564 of record NZ_JBHJWQ010000014.1, read on the forward strand.
GCCGAGGCGGAGATGGCGGGCGGCGAGATTGGGGCGGTAGCCGAGAGCGTCGGCGGCGTGCCGCACGCGGTCGGCGGTCGCCTCGGAGACCCTGCCGCGCCACTTGTCCCCGAGCACCAGCGAGACGGTGGCCTGCGAGACGCCCGCGGCCCGCCCGACGTCCCGGCTGGTGGGCCGCGACGGGTCGGGCTGCGCTGCGCTGGTCACTCGGGCCTCCGGGCCGGTCGGGGCAGGTGCCGTGCGGTGGACCTGCGGACTGCGCACATGGTACGTATGACGCTCGACGTTATACGTAAAACCTTCGTGCGCCGGAAGGCGCCGCAGGGCGAGGGGACGGGTACATGGCCGCCGGATATCTGGACATCCTCCGGGCGCGGCACGCCGCCAGGCTGCTGACGGGAACCCTGGTGGGCCGCCTGCCGAGCGGCACCGCGCACATCGCGATCGTGCTGTTCATCCGCGCCGAGGGCGGCAGCTACACGCTGGCCGGCGCGCTCGCGGCCGTGTACGGGCTGGCCACCGCGGTCGGGCAGCCGCTGCTGGGCCGGGCGGTGGACCTGTACGGCCAGCCGCGCGTCCAGCTGCCGGCCGCCGTGGTGTCGGCGCTCGGCATGGCCCTGCTGGCGCTGGCGGGCCCCGGGTCGCTGCCGGTGGCCTGCGCGGCGGTGATCGTGGCGGGTCTGTTCACGCCTCCCCTGGAGGGCGGCCTGCGCGCCCTGTGGCCGTCCGTGCTGGACGGCCAGGAGCGGGTGCACCGGGCCTACGCGATGGATGCCGTCGCCCAGGAGGTCATGTTCACCGTGGGGCCGCTGCTGGTGACGCTGCTCGTCTCCGTCTGGTCGCCCGCCGCGGCCCTGCTGGTCATCAACGCGGTGGGGGTGCTGGGGGCGCTCTCCGTCGTCCTGTCCGAACCCTCCCGGGCCTGGCGCTCCGAGCCCCGTGAGGCGCACTGGCTGGGTGCGCTGCGCTCGCCGGGGCTGCTGGCGCTGCTCGGCTCGTTCTTCTTCGTCGGCCTCGCCCTGGGGTCGATCACGGTCGCCGGGGTGGCGTACGCCGACGACCACGGCCGGGAATCGGTGTACGGCTGGCTGATGGCGGCCCTCGGCCTGGGCGCGCTGATCGGCGGCGCGGTGTACGGGGCCCGGCAGTGGGCCGGGGCGCCGGAGCGCCGCCTGCGGTTCATCGTGGCGTTCCTGGCCCTGGGCTACCTGCCGCTGATGCTGACGCCGGGCCTCGTCCCCATGACCGCCCTGGCCGCCTTGGCCGGGGTGTTCCTCGCGCCCGCGATCGCGTGCTCTTTCATCGTGGTCGACCGGCACGCGCCCGCGGGCACGGTGACCGAGGCGTTCTCCTGGCTGGTGACGACGTTCGGGGTTGGCGCGGCGGTGGGCACGGCCGCGGCCGGCCCCGCCGTCGAACTGGGCGGTACGAGGTGGAGTTTCGCCGTGACGGGGGCCAGTGGGGTGGCGGCACTGGTCGTTCTGCTGGCCACGAAAAAGGTCCTGGCAGTTCCCGGACGTACGGCCGTTGCCGCACGGGGTTCGGAAAATGATCGAAACGGTACTGTCGAACCCGGTTTCAGCTCGGGCCATCAGGCGTAATGTTCAGTCATGGACCGCCGCATTTTCGGGCTGGAGAACGAGTACGGCGTCACGTGCACGTTCAGGGGACAGCGCCGACTGTCACCTGACGAAGTGGCGCGCTACCTCTTCCGCCGTGTCGTGTCATGGGGCCGCAGCAGCAATGTCTTCCTGCGGAACGGCGCCCGCCTCTACCTCGACGTGGGATCGCATCCGGAATATGCAACCCCCGAATGCGACAACCTGACCGAACTGGTCACCCACGACAAGGCCGGCGAGCGCATTCTCGAAGGTCTGCTCGTCGATGCCGAACGCCGCCTGCACGAGGAGGGAATCGCGGGCGACGTCTACCTCTTCAAGAACAACACCGATTCGGCGGGAAACTCCTACGGATGCCACGAGAACTATCTCGTGGCCCGGCACGGAGAATTCTCCCGGCTCGCGGACATCCTCATTCCGTTCCTCGTCACGAGGCAGCTGATCTGCGGCGCGGGCAAGGTGCTGCAGACCCCGCGCGGAGCCGTCTACTGCGTCAGCCAGCGCGCCGAGCACATCTGGGAGGGCGTCAGTTCCGCCACCACCCGGTCCCGTCCGATCATCAACACGCGTGACGAACCGCACGCCGACGCGGAGCGGTACCGCCGACTCCACGTCATCGTCGGCGACTCCAACATGTCCGAGACGACGATGCTGCTCAAGGTCGGCGCGACCGACCTGGTGCTCCGCATGATCGAGGCGGGCACCGTCATGCGGGACCTGACGCTGGAGAACCCGATCCGGGCGATCCGTGAGGTCAGCCACGACACCACCGGGCAGCGCAAGGTGCGGCTGGCCAGTGGCCGCGAGGCATCGGCCCTCGAGGTGCAGCGCGAGTACTACGAGAAGGCCGCCGACTTCGTCGACCGCCGCGGCATCCGCACCGGAACGGTCGCGCGGGTCCTGGAGCTGTGGGGCCGCACGCTCGACGCGATCGAGAACGAGGACCTCGACCGGATCGAGACCGAGATCGACTGGGTGATGAAGTACAAGCTCATCGACCGGTACCGGGCCAAGCACAACATGAGCATGTCGCATCCGCGGGTCGCCCAGATAGACCTCGCCTACCACGACATCCACCGTCGTCGCGGTCTCTACTACCTGCTGGAGCGCAAGGGGCAGGCCGCCCGGGTCTGCAACGACCTGAAGATCTTCGAGGGCAAGTCGGTGCCCCCGCAGACCACCCGGGCGCGGCTGCGCGGCGACTTCATCCGCCGGGCCCAGGAGCAGCGCCGGGACTTCACCGTCGACTGGGTCCACCTGAAGCTCAACGACCAGGCGCAGCGCACGGTGCTGTGCAAGGACCCGTTCCGATCGGTGGACGACCGGGTCGAGAAGCTGATCGCGGGCATGTGAGGCCACACCGTCCACTCCTGGGGAGTGACGCGACGCGGGCCCCGTACGTTCCTCGTACGGGGCCCCGCGCACGTCCTAGAGTGTCGGGGACCCAACCAACTGTGCCGTCTGAGATCTGAGGAACCAGTGCGCCGACTTGCCGGCCTTCTCGTCGTCCCCCTGTTGCTGCTGACCGGGGCCTGTGGCAACGACAAAGCCTCCGGATCGGAGTTCCCCGCCGTCACCGCGGGATCCAAGTTCGGAGAGAAGCCCACCCTGTCCAAGGGCTCCGGGAACCCGCCCAAGGAGCTCAAGACCAAGGTCCTCAGCCAGGGCGACGGCGCCGCGCTCAAGAACGGCGACGCAGTCCAGGTCAACTACCTCGGGCAGTCCTGGGACTCGGACAAGCCCTTCGACAACAGCTTCGACCGCGAGCCCTTCAATATCACCCTCGGCGCCGGCATGGTCATCCAGGGCTGGGACAAGGGACTCGTCGGCAAGAAGGTCGGCAGCCGGGTCCAGCTGGTCATTCCGCCGGACCTCGGTTACGGGGACCGGGGGCAGGGCGACATCAAACCCAACGCCACGCTGGTCTTCGTCGTCGACGTGCTGAAGACGGCGCAGATTCCGAAGTCCGCCCAGGGGACGCCGGTCGCCCAGGACAACATCGATCTGCCGAAGGTCGGCACCAACACCGACGGCAAGGCCCCGAGCGTCACCATCCCGTCCAAGAGCACCCCGCCGGCGAAGCTGGTGTCCAACTACGTCCTGGAATCCAAGGGCGAGGTCGTCAAGGACACCGACAGCGTCATCGTGAACTACGTGGCCCTGCTGTGGAAGGACGGCAAGACGTTCGACAGCACCTACACCGCGGGCAAGACCCAGACCTTCCCGCTCGGCCAGGTGACCCTGAAGGGCCTGAAGAACGGTCTCGTCGGGAAGAAGGTCGGCAGCCGGGTGCTCCTGGTCATCCCGCCGGACCAGGGATTCGGCGACCAGGCCCAGCAGACGATCCCCGCGAAGTCCACGCTGGTCTTCGCGGTGGACCTGCTGGCGAAGATGTAAGACTGTCCCGGTTGCCCAGTTCACCATCACGAGGAGCAAGTCCGTGAACATCGAAAAGCCCGAGATCGACTTCCCGGGTGGCGAGCCGCCGGCCGATCTGGAGATCAAGGACCTCTGGGAGGGCGACGGCGCCGTGGCCAAGGCGGGCGACCAGGTCTCCGTCCACTACGTGGGTGTGGCCTTCTCGACCGGCGAGGAGTTCGACGCCTCCTGGAACCGCGGCACCCCGCTGCAGTTCCAGCTCGGCGCCGGCCAGGTCATCGCCGGCTGGGACAAGGGCGTGCAGGGCATGAAGGTCGGCGGCCGTCGCCAGCTGACCATCCCCGCGCACCTCGCCTACGGTGACCGCGGCGCCGGTGGCGGCCGCATCGCCCCGGGCGAGACGCTGATCTTCGTCTGCGACCTCGTCGCCGTCTGATCCGCGTTCCCGTGCCGCCGGGGCACAGCACCGAGGGCCCGCGCCGCAAGGCGTGGGCCCTCGCTTTTGTCCCGGCAGCGCGGAGCGGTACCGTCGACCGTCGTGGAGCACAACAGAAAGGGCGCCGATGGCGATCGCCAAGGCCGAGCGGCTGATGAACCTGGCCCTGTGCCTGCTGGGAACCCGGCGCCCGCTGAGCAAGCGTGAGTTGCGGGGCTCCATCGAGGCGTATCTGGAAGCCGGTTCGGACGACGCCTTCAACCGGATGTTCGAGCGCGACAAGGACGATCTGCGCGAACTCGGTCTGATCATCGAGACGGTGGAGAACCTGGACGGCGACATCGGCTATCTCGCCCGCCGCGACAGCAACCGGCTGCCCCCGATCACGCTCGACGCCGAGGAGGCCGCCGCGCTCGGTCTCGCCGCCAAGGTCTGGCAGCAGGCGCGGCTGGCCGGTGCCGCCAGCGGCGCGCTCCAGAAGCTGCGGGCCGCCGGCATGCCGGAGGCCGAGGACGCGTACGAGGTGCACAGCGCACTCGAACCGCGGATCCCCGTCCACGAGGCCGCGTTCGAGCCGCTGATGCTGGCCTGCCGCGACCGCCGTCCGGTGACCTTCGACTACCGCAAGGCCAATTCCGCCCGGCCCGAGACGCGCCACGTCGAGCCCTGGACCCTGGAGTGCTGGCGCGGTCACTGGTACCTGGCCGGGTGGGACCGGGAGCGCGGCGCCGAGCGGGTCTTCCGCCTCTCCCGGATCACCGGAAGGGTGCGCTCCCGCACCGGCACGTTCACCGCGGAGGTGCCCGACGTCGTCACCGTCCGCGAGACCGTGGAGAGCTGGGCGGGGGAGACGGCGACCCGCACCGCGCGGATCCGGTTGCGCACCGGCGCCGGTTACCCGCTGCGCTCGCGGGCCGTCTCGGTCCGGGAACTCGGGGACGGGTGGGACGAGTTGGAAATCCCGTACGGACACGGACTGGACGCCTGGCTCGTCGAGTTCGGGCCGGACGTCGTCGTGCAGGAGCCCGCCGATCTGCGGGCCGATGTGGTGGACCGGCTGCGTGCCGTGGCCAAGGACTGAGGGGGCCCGTTTCATGGCCACGAACGCCATCGACCAGACCCGCCGGATGCTCTCCCTGGTCACGTACCTGCGCGAGCGTCCCGGTGCCCACGTGCAGGACGTCGCCCGCGCCTTCGGGATCACCGAGGACGAGCTGATCTCCGACCTCGACGTGCTGCCCATGTGCGGGACGAGCTTCCGCGGCGGGGACCTGCTGGACATCGACACCGACGGCGACCGGATCTGGTGGCACAACCCGGACGACGTCGCCGAGCCGCTGCGGCTCGCGGCCGACGAGGCGACGGCGCTCCTGGTCGCCGCCCGCGCCGTCGCCACGCTGCCGGGACTGCGCGAGAGCGACCGCCAGGCGCTGCTGCGGGCCACCGCGAAGCTGGAGACCGCCGCCGGTGAGGTGGGGGCGGCCAGTTCCAGGCTGTCGGTCACCTTCGAGTCCGAGGGCGGGGTCTTCGCGGAGGTCGACCGGGCGATCTCGGAGCGGCGCCGGCTCTGGCTGCGCTACTACTCGCCCGCGCGCGACGAACTCACCGAGCGCGAGGTGGACCCGATCCGGCTGTTCGCCGTGGGGCACACGTACATGGAGGCGTGGTGCCGGTCCTCCGAGGACCGGCGCACCTTCCGACTCGACCGGGTCGCCGAGATCCGGCTGCTGGACGAGCCCGCCGCGCCGCCGGAGCTCGAACTGAGGGACCTGTCCGAGGGGCTCGTCCAACCGGCCGCCGAGGACCCGGAGGTCGTGGTCGAGGTCGGCCCCGGCGGGCGATGGGTCGCCGAGTACTACCCGCACGACACCGCCCGGGAACTGCCGGACGGCGGGCTGCGGATCACCCTGCGCACCCCCGATCCCGCCTCGCTGCGCAGACTCGCGCTGAGGCTCGGCGGTGAAGGACGCATCGTGGCCCCGCCGGAGCTGGCACGGAGTGCACAGCAAGCGGCACATGCCGCGCTCGCCGCCTACGACGACCCGGCCTGAGCGGATATCCGAAGGAGATATGAGGGATATGTCTGCGATGTCGGATGTGTCGACCGTGGTGGTGCCGGAGTCCGTGCGTTTCAAGGCGGCCTGCCCCGACTGCCGCGCGCGCTTCGAACTGGCGGCGGGAGCCATCCGGCTCGCCGTGGGCGCCAGTCGCCGGACGACGTTCTACTCCTTCACCTGCCCCGAGTGCGGTGCGGCCGTCCGCAAACCGGCGGGGGAGCGGATAGTCGAACTCCTCACCGGCGGCGGGGTGCGGACGTTGCGGCTCCACAGCGGTGTGTGACGCGGGGGCGCGACCGGTCGGTCCGCCGGGCGCGCCGCCCCGTCCCGCCCGCGTACCCGTCGGCAGATTTCCGGACACCTAGACACATCGAGGCTCTGCGCATGTTCTGGCCCATGCTCGCCATCGCCCTGGGATTTCTCGGCATCGCCGTCCTCGGCGTGCTGGCCGTCAACGTCTTCGTCGAGGTCCGGCGCCTGGGGCGCCAGGTGGCGCTGACCTCTCAGCGCGTCAACCGGGCCGCGGAGGATCTCGAACGGGCCGCCGCGGATCTCGCCGCCGCGGGTGAGACCCTGCGGTGAGAGGTGTTTCGTGCCCGTCGGCGGCGGCATTCCCGGACTGCTCGGCGGGCCGGGCCCGTCCGTGCCGTTCCGCGCGATCACGTGCGGCGTGACCAGGGATGACCGATCGGTGAGAGCGCGGCCTCCAGTTTCTCCGGTTCGGCAGGTACGCTGCTGAAGCGGCCCGGAGAGCGAGGCGTGGGCCGTAACCGCAAGAACGCCCGGGTATTGCTCCGTGTTTACCCTTGCGGGATACGATCGCTGACAGTACGACGATCGGACGTCCGTCCGAGGTTCGACCCGCCCCACCCCTGCTGCCTCGGTGAGAAGGTACACGCATATGTTCGGAAGGCTCGGCGCTCCCGAGATCATCCTGATCCTCGTCGTCATCGTTCTGCTGTTCGGCGCGAAGAAGCTTCCCGACATGGCGCGCTCGCTCGGCAAGTCCGCCCGCATCCTGAAGAGCGAGGCCAAGGCGATGAAGTCCGAGGGCGGCCCGTCGGCCACCCCGGCCGAGCCGGCGGCGAACGACGCCGCCCAGGACCAGGCCGCCCCGCGTACCATCAAGGCCGCGCCCGGTGACGTGACCAGTTCCCGCCCGGTCGCCGAGCCGACCGACTCGACCAAGCGCTGACGCCGACAGATACGGGCCGACGCAGGCGCCGGGACCGGTGGCACCTGCTGCACGAGATGAGGACGTGGGTTGCTCAAGTCTGCCCGCAAGCAGGAGACGGACCCAGAGGGCCGCATGCCCTTGGTGGAGCACCTGCGTGAGCTGCGTAACCGCTTGGTGAAGGGCCTGTTGGGGATCGTCGTCGTGACGATCGTCGCCGCCTTCTTCTACAAGGGGATCATCGAGTTCTTCACCAATCCGGTGCTGAAGTCGGTCGGTTGCGAGTCGAGCTTCGCCGATCTCGCCCAGAAGCGGGACGGTACCTGCGCGCGTATCGTCCTGAACGGTCTGCTGACCCCGTTCACCCTCGCGCTCAAGGTCTCGCTGATGGCGGGTGTCGTCCTCGCCTCGCCGATCTGGCTCTACCAGCTGTGGGCCTTCGTCGCCCCCGGTCTGCACAAGAACGAGAAGAAGTACTCCCTCGCCTTCGTGGGCGCGGGCTTCCCGCTCTTCCTCGCCGGCGGCTTCTTCGCGTACAAGACGCTGCCCACGATGGCACGCGTGCTCCTGGAGTTCTCACCGGCCGACCTCGACAACCAGCTGCCGCTGGACGAGCTGCTGGATCTGATCACACGCATGGTCGTGGTCTTCGGCCTCTCGTTCGAGCTGCCTCTGCTGCTCGTCATGCTGAACTTCGGCGGCGTCATCACCGGCAAGCGGATGCTCGGCTGGTGGCGGGGCATGATCATGGGCATCACGGTCTTCGCTGCGGTCGCCACGCCCAGCACCGACCCGCTGACGATGCTGGCGCTCGCCGGACCGATCTGGGTGCTGTATTTCGTGGCCACGGCGATCGCCCTGCTCAACGACCGTCGCAAGGCCAGGATCGCCGCGGAGGGCCCCGGCGACGACGAGGCATCGGAGCTGGACCTCACCCCCGAGGACATCGGTGAGACCGAAGCCGTCTCGTCCGGCCGATCCGTGCCGGGGCAGGGGAACGCGGACCACGACCGGGTCAACGGTTACGACGACATCACCTGACCTGTAGGGTCCCCGGGTGACTGGTGAGATCACCCTCTTCGTCAATCCCGTCGCGGGCAGCGGCCGGGGCGCGCGTGCCGCGCAGCCGGCCGCTTCCGCATTGCGGGACGCGGGATTCTCCGTGCGCACCGTTCTCGGCGAGGACGCCGACGACGCGCTGCGGCGGGCCCGCGAGGCCGTCGCCGGTGGCACCGGCGCGCTGATAGCCGTGGGCGGGGACGGCATGATGTCCCTCGCCCTGCAGGCGGTCGCCGGGACGGCCACCCCGCTCGGGGTCGTCGCCGTCGGCACCGGCAACGACTTCGCCCGTGCGCTGGGACTGCCGGTCAAGGATCCGTCGGCCGCCGGACGCCTTGCCGCCGAGGCGCTGTGGAGTGGCGGTGTCCGGGAGATCGACCTCGGCAGAGCCGGCGACCGGTGGTTCGGGTCCGTCCTGGCCTCGGGCTTCGACTCCCGGGTCAACGACCGCGGCAACCGGATGCGCCGGGTCGGCGGCCGTTTCAGGTACGACCTCGCGATCCTCGCCGAGCTCGCCGCGTTCCGGCCCATCCCCTACCGGGTCCGGCTGGACGGCGGACCCGTCCGGGAGATCGATGCGACGCTGATCGCCGTCGGCAACGGGACGATGTACGGCGGCGGCATGCGGATCTGCGCGGACGCGGTCATGGACGACGGGCTCCTCGACGTGACCGTCGTCGGCGCCTGCAGCCGCGCCACGCTCCTCGGGGTCTTTCCCCGGGTCTATCGCGGCACGCACCTGGATCACCCCGCGGTGGCCGTGCACCGGGCCTCCACCGTCGAACTGGCCGCGGCCGGTGTCACCGCGTACGCGGACGGCGAGCCACTGGGCGCGCTGCCGCTCACGGCGACCTGCGTACCGGGCGCGGTGCGGGTGCTCGGCGCCGTTCCGCCCGCCGGATATCAAAGACCGCGCCCCTGTCACAGGCGGCGGGTAGGCTCGAAGCAAGATGACAGAGGACCTCTCACCCGCTGAGCGATACCAGGCTTCTCGGCTCCGTGCCGTCGAGCTCGCCACCGCACTCGCGCCCTTCCGCGATCTGTACGAATTCGATCTGGACCCCTATCAGATCGAGGCGTGCGAGGCGCTGGAGGCCGGCAAGGGCGTGCTCGTCGCCGCGCCGACCGGCTCGGGCAAGACGATTGTCGGCGAGTTCGCCGTGCACCTCGCCCTCGAACAGGGCCGCAAGTGCTTCTACACCACGCCGATCAAGGCGTTGTCCAACCAGAAGTACGCCGACCTCGTCAAACGCTACGGACCGGACAAGGTCGGCCTGCTGACCGGCGACAACAGCGTCAACGGCGATGCCCCCGTGGTGGTCATGACCACCGAGGTGCTGCGGAACATGCTGTACGCGGGCTCGCAGGCGCTGCGCGGCCTCGGGTACGTGGTGATGGACGAGGTGCACTACCTCTCCGACCGGTTCCGGGGCGCGGTCTGGGAGGAAGTGATCATCCATCTCCCGGACTCCGTGACGCTGGTGTCGCTCTCGGCGACCGTGTCCAACGCCGAGGAGTTCGGCGACTGGCTGGACACCGTCCGCGGCGACACCGAGGTCATCGTCTCCGAGCACCGCCCCGTGCCGCTCTGGCAGCACGTGCTGGCGGGCCGGCGGATGTACGACCTCTTCGAGGAGGAGTCCGACCACGGAGGCCGCGGCACCGCGCGCCGCGAGGTCAACCCCGACCTCATCCGGCTCGCCCGGATGGAGAACCAGCGGACGTACAACCCGCGCGAGCGCCGCCGCGGCAAGATGGTCCGCGAGGCGGACCGGGAGCGCGAGCGCCGCCAGCGCACCCGGATCTGGACCCCGGCCCGGCCCGAGGTCATCGACCGGCTGGACGCCGAGGGACTGCTGCCCGCCATCACGTTCATCTTCAGCCGGGCGGGCTGCGAGGCCGCCGTGCAGCAGTGCCTGCACGCCGGGCTGCGGCTCAACGACGAGGCGGGGCGCCGCCTGGTCCGCGAGATCGTCGAGGAGCGGACCGCCGCCCTTCCCGGCGAGGACCTCCACGTCCTGGGGTACTACGAGTGGCTCGAAGGACTGGAGCGGGGCATCGCCGCTCACCACGCCGGGATGCTGCCCACGTTCAAGGAGGTCGTCGAGGAGCTCTTCGTCCGCGGCCTGGTCAAGGCGGTCTTCGCCACCGAGACCCTGGCCCTCGGCATCAACATGCCCGCGCGCTCGGTCGTGCTGGAGAAGCTGGTCAAGTGGAACGGCGAGCAGCACGCCGACATCACGCCCGGCGAGTACACCCAGTTGACCGGACGGGCCGGACGGCGCGGCATCGACGTCGAGGGCCACGCCGTGGTCCTGTGGCAGCGCGGCATGGACCCGGGCGCGCTGGCCGGACTCGCCGGCACCCGCACCTACCCGCTGCGCTCCAGTTTCCGGCCGTCGTACAACATGGCCGTCAACCTGGTGCACCAGTACCGGCGGCACCGCTCGCGCGAACTGCTGGAGACGTCCTTCGCGCAGTTCCAGGCGGACCGGTCGGTGGTGGGGATCTCCCGGCAGGTCCAGCGGAACGAGGAGGGGCTCGCGGGCTACCGGGAGGGCATGACCTGCCACCTCGGCGACTTCGAGGAATACGCGCGACTGCGCCGCGACCTCAAGGACCGGGAGACGGAACTCGCCAAGCGGGGCGCCACCCAGCGGCGGGCCGAGGCCGCAGCCTCCCTGGAGAAGCTGAAGCCCGGTGACATCATCCACGTGCCCACCGGGAAATTCGCCGGACTGGCGCTGGTCCTCGACCCCGGGCTGCCGGCGGGCCGGGCCAACGGGCACGGGCGTCGCGGTCTCGAATACCACGACGGGCCGCGGCCGTTGGTGCTGACCGCCGAACGGCAGGTGAAGCGGCTCGCATCGATCGACTTCCCGGTTCCGGTGCAGCCGCTGGAACGGATGCGCGTGCCGAAGTCGTTCAACGCGCGTTCGCCGCAGTCGCGTCGCGATCTCGCCTCGGCGCTGCGCACGAAGGCCGGACACATCGTGCCGGAGCGGCACCGCAAGGGGAGGTCCGCCGCCGCCGACGACCGGGAGATAGCCCGCCTCCGCGCGGAGCTGCGCGCGCACCCCTGCCACGGATGCGACGAGCGTGAGGACCACGCGCGGTGGGCCGAGCGCCACCACCGGCTCCAGCGCGACACGAAGCAGCTGGAGCGTCGTATCGAGGGGCGCACGAACACCATCGCCCGCACCTTCGACCGCATCGTCGCACTGCTCACCGAGCTCGACTATCTGCGCGGCGACGAGGTCACCGAGCACGGCCGACGGCTCGCCCGGCTCTACGGGGAGCTGGACCTGCTGGCCAGCGAATGTCTGCGCGAGGGCGTGTGGGAGGGGCTGAACCCCGCCGAACTCGCGGCCTGCGTCTCGGCGTTGGTGTACGAGGCGCGGCAGGCCGACGACGCGGCGGCGCCCAAGCTGCCGTCGGGCCCGGCGCGGGCCGCGCTGGGGGAGATGGTCCGGATCTGGGGCAGGCTCGACGCCCTGGAGGAGGAATTCAAGATCAACCAGGCGGAGGGTGTCGGGCAGCGCGAGCCCGACCTGGGGTTCGCCTGGGCCGTCCACATGTGGGCGTCGGGGCGTTCCCTGGACGAGGTGCTGGGCGAGGCGGAGATGCCCGCCGGGGACTTCGTGCGGTGGTGCAAGCAGGTCATCGACGTACTGGGCCAGATTGAGGCGGCCGCGCCGCGGGACGGCAGTTCGGTGGCGAAGAGCGCCCGCAGGGCGATGGACGCGGTGCTGCGCGGCGTCGTGGCCTACAGCTCCGTGGGGTGAGGTCCGGCAGCGGCCGTTTCCGGCCGGGCCGTCCGGCACGGAGCACCTCGTACGGGGTGTTCCGCACCGGACGGCCCGGCTGCGGGCGAATCGGCCCCGGACGAGTCGGCACCGTCGGTCCGGGTGCCCGACGACACAGGGCGGTCGCGCGTGCCGGGTCCCGCTCGGCCGCTTCCGTGCGGACGGCCGGGACGGCAGGCCGCCCCGAGCCGATCGGGTCGTCCAACAGCGCGTAGCCGGAGGCGGAGAAGATCCCCGGGCCGTCGTCGTCCGGCAGCGCCCGCACGGCCGTCCCCGGTGTGCCCACGAGAGCGGGCGGCCGAACCGGTCGGACCCGGCCGCCCCGCTCAGGGACGCGGCGCGCGGCCCTCGTCGCCTCCGGCCGCGGTCTGCCCGCCGTGCTGTGCGGACAGGCCCGCGCGGCAGGCCAGTTGGAGAGCCAGCCGGACATCCGGATCGTCGAGGTCGGCGCCCGTCAGCCGGACGACCTTGCGGATGCGGGCGCCCACCGCGTTGCGGTGCAGATGCAGTGCCTCGGCGGCACGGGCGGGCGAGTTGTTGTGGTCCAGGTAGCACTGGAGCGTGCGCAGCAGCGGCTCAGCCCGCTCCGGCCCCAACGCCAGCACGGGGGCCAGGAGTTCGGCGACCGCCTCGCGGGCCGTGTCGGAGGCGTACCACTCCAGCAGCATGCGGTCGAGCCCCACCGCGTCGTGCGCGGCCACGGTCGCCGGGCCGACGCGCGGCACGGCGGCCCGCGCCTCCCGGGCCGAGGTGCGGATGCCCAGCGGTCCGCGGTGCGCGGATCCCACGCCGCACCGGAGCCCGGCCTCGGGCCGCAGTCCGGCCAGCCGGTCCACCACGCGGCGGGCGCGGGCCAGCGCGGCGCGGCGCCCGTCCGCCCCCGGGTCGCCGGACCAGGTGCTGAGCAGGACGAGGGCGTCGTCGACCAGCGCGGCGTTCCACTGCACGGCTTCGACGGCCGGAGCCGCCGGGCCCTCCCAGGCGCGCAGCAGGGTCAGTGACTGGGACATCACCGCGTCCAGCGCCCTCGGCCGGTCGGCGGCGTCCAGGCCGCCGGCCTCCACCCGCAGCGCGATGTGCCAGCCGTCCACCGGCAGCGCGAGCGCCCGGCCCCGGGCGGCCAGCCGGGCCGCCTGGTCGCGCGGGGCGGCGAGCAGCTCGGCGAGCAGCCGCCCCCGGGAGCGCACCGGGACGTCACCGTGCCCGCCACCCGCCGCCGCGAGGGCGGCCATGACCAGGACGGAGCGCACCGCGGAGCCCGCGTGGCCGGGTTGGGGCGGCGCCGCGAGCCGGATCTCGCCGTCCGGTCCGGCGGCGGCCGCACCTTCCTCGCCCGGCCCCGCGGCCCGCAGCTCCACGGGGACGCCGAGGGCCCGGGCCGCCGCCGCGGCCACCCGCTCCGGGTCGCCCGCCGCGGCCGCCACCTCCCGCGCCGCGACGGCGACCCGGGCGAGCGCCTCCGCGGCGGACCCGGCCACCGCCCGCTCCACGGCCACCACGAGGGCCGCGAGGTCGCCGTCGGCGTACAGCAGCGCGACCCGGCCCCGCTCGGCCAGCGCCCGCGCGGTCGCCGTCACCTCTGCGGGCAGTCCGTGCGGCGCCTGCGTCACGCCCGTCAGCACCAGCGCGGCGGCTCCCGCCGCCGCGGCGTCCCGCACCGCGACGTCCAGCAGATGCCCCGGCACCGGTGCCAGCAGCACGGCGACCGTGCCGGCGGGCAGGGCGGCGAGCCGGTCCGGGCGCGGCTCCAGGCGTACCCCCGTGACCTCCACCGCGTCGAGCGGGCCGACCAGCGGGCGGAGCCCGTCGAGACCGGGGGAGGCGAGGAGATCGAGGACGTTCGGCATCCCTCCAGTGTGCCGCGAGCACATCGAACGGGCGAACCACGTGCCACGGACCCGGTACGGGTGCCCCGTGCCTCCCTACGCTGGAACGCATGCACATGGACGCCGGAGCACTCGCCGACTTCGCGCGGGGCTGTGCCGTCCTGGGGTCGGGGGGCGGCGGACCCGCCGATGTGACCCTCCCCGTCGCCGGACAGGCCATCGAGGAGTGCGGCCCGGTGCCCGTCGTCGACCCGGCCGTGCTGCCCGGCGACGCGCGGATCATGTCCGTCGGACTCGTCGGATCGCCCGCCGTCGCCGCCGAGAGGATCGGAGGCCGGGACGAACCCGCGCGACTGCGCGCCCGATTCGAGGACCTGCACGGCGCACCGGTGGCCGCGGTGATGTGCAGCGAGATCGGCGGCCTCAACGGCTGCCTGGCCGTCGCCTGGGCGGCCCGGCTGGGCCTGCCGCTGCTCGACGCCGACTCGATGGGGCGCGCCTTCCCGCGCATGGACCAGAACGTCCTGGAACTCGCCGGACTGCGTCCGGGCCCCACCGTCCTCGCCGACGAGCACGGCCACACCCTCGTCGTCGACGACGTCGACGGCGCGCACCTGGAACGGTTCGTCCGTGCCGCCGTCGCCGCCTTCGGCGGGCGCGCCGCGTCCACCGACTACCCCCTCACCGCCGCGCAGGCGGCCCGGCACGCCGTCGCCGGATCGGTCACCCGGGCACTCGCCCTCGGCCGGGGCGAAGGGCCGGCGCCGTTGCTGACCGGCAAGATCGCCTCGGTCCGCCGCTATGCCGCCGGGAACGCCGACGACGATGCCACGGCCGTTCTGCTGGAGGGTACGGGCGCCGACGCGGGACGTCTGGTGCTCGTCGAGGCCCGCAGCGAATTCGTCGCCGCGCTGGAGGACGGCACTCCCCTCGCCGTCGTCCCGGACGTGATCGCGCTCGTCGACGTGCGCACCGGCTGGGCGGTCCCGGTCGAGGAGATCCGCTACGGCCTGCGCGTCGGGCTCGTCACCCTGCCCTCCGCCCCGGCCTGGTACACGCCGGACGGCCTGCGGCTGGCCGGCCCTGCCGCGTTCGGCCTCCCCGGTCTGGCGCCCGGCGGCTCCCCGGCCGGCCGAGGCCATGGCACCCCGGGAGGCACCCCGTGATCCTCGGCGTGGACGTCGGCCCCACCAACACCGATGCCGTCCTGCTCGACGGTGCCCGTGCGGTCCGGGCCGTCAAGGTTCCCTCGCTCGCCGGTGACGCCGTCGGATCGCTCGCCGCCGCGGTGGGCGCGCTCCCCGCCGAGCCGCGGCGGCGGGCCACCCAGCTCGCTGTGGGCCTGCGGGTGGCCGCCCGAGCGGTCCGGGAACGGGACGGCCTGGCACGGGTGGGCGTGCTGCGCGTCGGCGGCGCCGCGGCGGACGCCGTGCGGCCGCTGTTCGGCTGGCCCGCGCCCCTGCGCGACGCGGTCTGCGCGGGCACCGCGAACGTCCGGGGCGGCGGTGGCCTGAGCCCCCGCGACACCACACCGCTCGACCGGGACGCCGTCGCCCGGTTCGGCGCCGCGCTGGCGGGCCGTGCCGAGGCGTTCGCCGTCACCGCCGTGTTCTCGCCGGTCGACGGCGGCCAGGAGCGGGAGGCCGCCGAGATCCTGCGCGCCGAGACCGGACCCGACACGACCATCCTGCTCTCCAGCGATGTCGGAAGTCTCAGCCTGCTGTCCCGGGAGAACGCCACGGTTCTCGACGCCGCGCTGTCCGTGCTGGTGGCCCGGGTCGCCGACGAACTGACCGCCGTCCTGCCCGGCCTCGGCCTCGCACCCGGCGCCGCCGTGCTCGTCACCCGCAGCGACGGCACCCTGATGAGCCTGGAGTACCTGCGCCGCCAGCCCGGACTGAGCCTGGGCAGCGGACCGGCCTGCACCATCCGCGGCGCCGGGCTGCTGGCCGGGCTCGGTGACGCCGTGGTCGCCGACATCGGTGGTCGCCGCGCCCGAATCGGTGCCC
>NZ_JBHJWQ010000015.1:0-197845 GCF_042266885.1 Streptomyces sp. NPDC056061
GAGCGAGTTGACCACGGATCGACTCGGAGATGCGCATACCACATCAACGAGCCGCAGAGCGGGAAGCAACACGTTGATTCTCTGCGCTCCCTTAGCGTGTGGGGCATGGGCGACAGGTACGAGGAGCGGAGATCGCGGTTCGACGGCGCCGTGCTGTGGACGTTGGACGTGCCGGCGCGGGCCGTCCATCCGGTGCTGCCCGACGGGTGCATGGACCTGCTCTGGATCGGCGGACGCCTGCGCGTCGCGGGTCCCGACACCCGCGCCTTCGCCCCGGCCCCGGGCCCCGGTGGGCGGTACGCCGGAATCCGCTTCGCGCCCGGCACGGCGCCCGCGCTGCTCGGCGTACCGGCGCACGAACTGCGCGACCGCCGGGTCGACCTCGCCGACCTGTGGCCGGCCGCGCGGGTCCGTGTCCTGGACGAACGCGTCGCCGAGGCCGACGACCCGGCGGCCGTGCTGGAGGCCATCGCCCTGCGGCGGGCGGCCGAGACCGAGCCGCCGGATCCGCTCATGCGGTCGGTCGTGGCGGGGCTCGACGCGGGCCGGTCCGTCGCGGACACCGCGGACCGCGCCGGACTCGGCGCACGCCGGCTGCACCGCCGATCGCTCGCGGCCTTCGGCTACGGGCCCAAGACGCTCGCGCGGATCCTGAGGTTGCAGCGCGCGCTCGCCCTCGCACGGTCCGGCACCCCCTACGCCGAGGCGGCGGCCCTGGCCGGATGCACGGACCAGGCCCATCTCG
Organism: Streptomyces sp. NPDC056061; assembly: GCF_042266885.1. Lineage (NCBI taxonomy): Bacteria > Bacillati > Actinomycetota > Actinomycetes > Kitasatosporales > Streptomycetaceae > Streptomyces > Streptomyces sp. NPDC056061. The sequence continues at coordinate 746 of NZ_JBHJWQ010000015.1, forward strand.
CCCGGGAGATGCGCGACCTGGCCGGGACGACCCTGACCGCCCATCTCGCGCCCGTGTGACGGGCCACCGGCTTCGCGGACACGGGCACCGGAGACCGGGCACCGGACGACGACGCCCCGGCGCCCGTGCGCCGGAGTGCTCTTCGCCCGTCCGGGCCGGGGCGGTTCGTGCCGTCAGGTCCTGTCGGCGTAGAGCGACACCGGGCAGCCGTCCGGGTCGAGGACCATCGCGTACCGCTGCCCCCACACCGCGTCCCACGGTTCGAGGTGCCCCGGGTACCCGGCGCCCGTCAGATCCCGGTACACCGCGTCGACCTCCGCCGGACCGTCGCAGCGGAAGGCGAGACCGAGACGCTCCCCGCCCTGCGGCGCCGCCCACGCGGGGTCGAACGACCGGACGACGTCCTCGGTGTCCCACAGCAGGCGGTGTCCGCCGGGCAGCGTCACCTCGACGTGGGGTGCGGATTCCGCATCGGCGGGGATGTCGAGGCCCAGCCGGCGGTAGAAGGCGAGCGATGCGGCGAGGTCCGCCGTGATGATGCCGATCGCGTCCAAGCGTGGAGTCATGTGCCGACCGTAGGACGGCTCGGCGGCGGTGTCTTGTACGAATCGGACGCGGGCCGGGCACCCGGAACCGGTGCCCGGCTACCGCGCCCCGCCGCGCCTACGCGGTGCCGGAACCTGCCGTGCAGTCGGCGGGCGACGTTCCCGGATCCGTCAGGGCGAGACCGAGCTGGGCGCGCTCGGTCACCCAGCGGCTCGGACGGTGGCGCGGGTCGCCCGTCGTGCGGTGCAGCGCCCGGTGCAGCTCCAGCATTCGGGCGGCACCGATCCGGTCGCCCCAGGCCAGCGGTCCGACGGGATAGCCGAGCCCCGTCGTGACGGCGAGGTCGATGTCGGCGGGGGTGGCGAGGGAGCGTTCCGCGATCGACGAGGCGACCGACACGATCGAGGCGAGCAACCTCTGCGCGACCGAGCCCGCCGTGTCCCGGACCACCGAGACCGGGTGCGGATCGCTGCCGTCCGCCGCCCGGGCCAGCACCGCGCGGGCGTCGCGCGCGGCCTCCGGGTCCGCCGCCGGGGTCACGGCCAGCACCCGGCGCCGGCCGGCCGGGGACAGCGGGTCGGCCCCGAAGGTGCGCCCCGCGGGCAACGCGTGGGTGTCGATCGCCGAGGCCACCGTGGTGCCCCAGACCGGGACCAGCACCAGGGCCCCGGCGGACGGTTCCGCGCCCGTCTCGACGACGGCCCCCGTGGCGGCGAGGGACGCGCGCAGCGCCACCGCGTCCGCCTCCCGCGGGCCGGTCCCGTGGACGAACACCGGGCGGTCCGCGTCGCCGGTGACCGGGGGCTCCGGGGCCGGGCCGGGAGCTTCGGGGCCGTACGCGAACCAGCCGCGCCCGGTCTTGCGGCCGTGCAGTCCCGCGATCACCCGGTTCGGGGTGAGGTAGGAGGGGCGGAGGCGGTCCTCGTACCGGAATCCCTGCCAGATCGACTCGATCACCGCGGCCGTCACGTCCAGACCGGTGAGGTCCATCAGCTCGAACGGACCCATCCGCAGGCCGAGCACGTCGCGGGCGATCCGGTCGATGTCCACCGGTTCGGCGACCGCCTCCTCCAGCAGCGCGAGTGCCTCGGTCACCAGACCGCGACCGGCGTGATTGACCAGGAAACCGGGGGTGTCGGCGACCGTGACCGCGCGGTGCCCGCAGCCCTCGACGAACGCGGTGAGGGCCGGTGGGACGTCCGGCCGGGTCGCCGCGCCCGGCACGACCTCGACGATCCGCATCAGCGGCACCGGGTTGAAGAAGTGCAGCCCCGCCAGACGGCCCGGGTCCTTCAGCGTCGCGGCGATCCGGGTGACCGACAGGGACGAGGTGTTGGTCGCGAACACGGTCGTCGCGGGCAGCACCCGTTCGAGGCGGCCGAAGACCTCCGCCTTGGTGTCGAGGTCCTCCCGGACGGCCTCGACGACGAGTTCGACGTCCGGGCCCGCCGCCCACGGATCGTCCATCGGAATCAGCCGTTCCATGGCGCCGTCGGCATCCTCGGCGGACATCCGGCCCTTCTGCACGGCGCGTTCGAGCATGGAGCGGACGAATTCCGCGGCGGCCGTCACTGCCTCCGTGCGTGCGTCGCACAGCTCGACGATGTGTCCGGCGGTCGCCGCCCACTGGGCGATGCCGCGGCCCATGGCCCCGGCGCCGACGATCCTGATACGCATGGTGGTTGCGGTCCTCTCGGCAAGTGGCAAGTGATCCGTCCCCGCGACGATAGACGCGGGGACGGACCCACGTCCCGTGCGGCGGCAGCAGCCGGGACCGGTGACGACCCGGGGGCGTCCGGCCCCGGCGGCCCGCTGCCCCGGCCCGCGTCCGTTCGCCGCCGGTCGTGGCCGGTCGTGGACGGGCCGCAGGACGAAATGCCTTCGCGCGGAACGGTGTTGCCGCGGCGGGCGGGCGCTACCGGTGCGGCCGGGCACCGCCCCGCCGCACCGGCGGCCATTGATCGCCGTCCGCCGCCGAAATAGAGTCGCGTCGAGGCGTCTGACCGATGGATTCGGTGCGGTGGGATCCGGCGGGTGGGCGGCCGGTCCGATCGTCCGGGGCACATGGAGCCGTGTCGTCCGTGGTGAGGGCGCATCACGTCCCCGCCCCGGGGGACCCGGACAGTGGGCCGTCGGCCGGTGACGCACCTCACGTCACCGTGGACGTCACGCTGCACCCGTGTCATCGACAGGGCGGATCGCACGCCCCTCGCCACCGAAAGGTCATGCCGTGCCCGACCAGCAGTCCGACATCGTCATCTGCGAACCGCTGCGCACCCCGATCGGCCGTTTCGGGGGAGTGTTCGCCCAGCAGACCCCGGCGGCGCTCGCCGCACGCGTCGTCGCGGAGGTGGTGGCCCGTACCGGGGTCGATCCCGCGGCGGTCGACGAGGTGATCCTCGGGCACTCCTACCCGAGCGCCGAGGCCCCCGCCGTCGGGAGGGTCGCCGCCCTCGACGCCGGACTGCCGGAGACCGTCACCGGCACCCAGATCGACCGCCGATGCGGATCGGGCCTCCAGGCCGTCCTCGACGCGGCGATGCAGATCCGGGCGGGCTTCAGCGACATCGTGGTCGCGGGCGGCGTCGACGTGATGAGCGCGGCCCCCTACTACACGCACGAGGGCCGCTGGGGCATCAAGGGCCCCGGCCTCCAACTCCACGACGCGCTGGCCCGGGGCAGGGTCACCGCAGGCGGCGTCCACCACCCGGTGCCCGGCGGCATGATCGAGACCGCCGAGAACCTGCGGCGCACGTACGGCATCAGCCGCGCCGACCAGGACGCGCTCGCCCTGCGCTCCCAACAGCGCGCCGGCCGGGCGGCGGCGGAGGGGCGGTACGACGCCGAGATCGTCCCGGTCACCGTGCGGACCCGCAAGGGCGAGACGGTCGTCACCGCGGACGAGCACCCCCGCCCCGACACCACCGCCGAACAACTCGCCGCGCTGCGCCCGATCATGGCGAGGACCGATCCGGAGGCGACCGTCACCGCGGGCAACGCCAGCGGGCAGAACGATGCGGCCGCCGCCTGCCTGGTGACCGGTGCCGCCACCGCCGAACGGCTCGGCCTCGTCCCGCTGGTCCGGCTCGTCTCCTTCGCCCGCGCCGGGGTACCCGCCGCGACGATGGGCATCGGCCCCGTACCGGCCACCCGGGCCGCGCTCGAACGGGCCGGGCTCACCCTCGTTGACCTCGACCTGATCGAGATCAACGAGGCGTTCGCCGCGCAAGTGCTGGCCTGTACGAAGGAGTTGGGGCTCGGCGAGACGGATCACGAGCAACGTGTCAACGTCAACGGCTCCGGTGTCTCGCTCGGCCACCCGGTCGGCGCGACCGGCGCCCGCATCCTGGCCACCCTGGCCCGGGAGATGCACCGCCGCCAGGCCCGGTACGGCCTGGAGACCATGTGCATCGGCGGCGGTCAGGGCCTTGCCGCGATCTTCGAGCGCATCACGGCCTGAGACCCCCGAGCCCGGGACCGCAGCGCCGCGGCGACGGCGGGCCGCCGTCAGCAGGGTGACCCGCCCGCCGCGGCGAGCGCCCGCTCGGACCCGGCGGCCGATCCGACGGAGGTGGAGGCCCTGGCCCCTCGCCCGCCCGGACCGGGATCACGCCGAGGCCACCGTGGGCGGCGGCTTCGTGGTGGGCCCGCCCGCCGACGGCTGCGGGCGGACGCTCACCGGACCGGGGACAGCCCGGCGGCGCGCAGGCGTCGGCCGACCTCGTCGACCGACTCGGCGCCCAACGGGATCTGCGGGCGGGCGGTGTCGCCGCACTCGATGACGCCGAGCAGGCGGAGCGCCGCCTTGAACGAGCCGAGCGCCGAGGAACTGCGGCCCATGTCCGCCTCCGGCCCGACGTCGACCATGCCGAACAGTTCCACGAGCCGTTCCTGCTCGTGCGCGGCGAGCGCCCAGTCCCCGGCCCGCGCGGCGTCGTACAGCCGGACATACCCGGCCGGATCGACGTTGCCGATACCGGGGACCACACCGTCGACCCCGGCCAACAGGGCGGCGTCCACCGTGAGTTCCGAGCCGGTGAGCACGCTGAACCGCGGCGCCGGACCCGCCTCGCGGCCGTCCCGGCCGCCCAGTTCGACGAGGAGCCTGCGCAGCCCGCCCTCGTCGCCGCTGCTGTCCTTGAGCCCGGCCAGGGTTCCGTCCGCGGCGAGTTCGCGCACCAGCTCGGCCGACAGCTTGCTGTGCACCGCTACCGGGATGTCGTACGCGAACAGCGGCAGGTCGACCGCCGCGCGCAGCCGCCGGAAGTGACCGGCGATCTCCTCGGCGTGGGTGCGCGTGTAGAACGGCGCGGTGGCGACCAGGGCGTCCGCGCCGAGCGCGGCGGCCGACCGGGCGTGGTCGATCACGCGGGCGGTGCTGGTGTCGATGACACCGGCCAGCACCGGAACCCGGCCGGCCGCGACCTCGACCACCGTCCGCAGCGTCGTCGCGCGCTGCTCGTCGGTGAGGTACGCGACCTCGCCGGTGGAGCCGAGTGCGAACAGCCCGTGCACCCCGCCGTCGACGAGGTGCTCGACGAGCCGGGCAAGGGACGCGGTGTCGACCTCGCCCCGGGGGTCGAGCGGGGTGCAGACCGGGGGAACGACGCCGCGCAACGGTGCGGTGAGGGGCATGGCGAGGGCTCCAGTTCGATGGAAGCGCCGATCCGTGGCGCCGAGTGGCTGCGCGGACCGCGACATGAGACGTAAGATGTCCTATGTCTTCCTCACCTTAAGCAGATGCTCCTGCGACCGGTCAAGGGGTCGTGCACGCCCAGGAGGAGCCCGCGGCACGCCCCGCCGCGGCCCGGACAGGAGGGCCCGCACGGATCGCGCCCCGCACCTCGTTCGACAACCACCAGCCCGGCGAGGCGCTCGACGCCTTCCGAACAGGCGGGGCGAAGGCCGTGCGAGGGCTCCCGGCCCGCGCGGCGACGGGGTCGGTCGGCGTGCCGGTCAGGGCCGGTGCACGTTGCCGTAGAGGTAGCTCGTGGCGCCGTTCAGCGCGGCACGGCTCCACTCCTCGACGTCCGCCGGACCCATCAGCGGCCAGTCGGGCGTGTGCTCCACCAGCCCCCGTCCGAGCCGACGGCCCAGTTCCACCAGTCGGGCCCCCTCGGCGCTGCGCTCCTCGGCGTACCGGTGCAGTGCCTCGGCCGCCGAGGAACCGGCACTCAACGCCCGCTCCAGGCACAGCGCGTCCTGCAAGGCCTTGACCGCACCGCTGGCGGTGTGCGGCCGGGTGACGCTCGCCGCGTCGCCCGCCAGCAGGAACGGCGGCTCGGCGGCGCGCGGTGTCACGAAGTCGGCGACCGGATGGAGCGCCCGGGCGGTGTGCTCGCCCCGGGCGACGATGTCGGCCCACTCCGCCGGGAAGTGTTCGTCGGCGAGGCCGCGCACGTACGAGAGGGGGACCGGATCCTCCGGGTCCTCGGTCCGCGGTGGGAACCCGTACACGACATAGGCCAGCAACCGCGATCCGGGAACCGGCCCCGGAATCAGGTAGAAGACGGCGTGGCCGCCGGAGAACCCCAGCGTGACCCAGGCGCTCCGCAGGAGCTCCAGCGGCTTCGGGTGATCGCGGAGCGCGCTCAGCGGAATCGTGCCCCGCCACGCCAGATATCCGGACGGAACCGGCCGGACGTCCGGCGCCACCACATCACGGGTGAGGGACCGGTGCCCGTCCGCCCCCACCACGATGTCGTACTCCCGCTCCCCGGCCCCGGTGCGGATCAGGGCGCGGCCGGAGGACGCCCGGCCGACGGATTCGACGGGCAGCCCGCGGCGGTACACCTCCTCGCCGACGTTGGTACGCAACGCCCGCCACAACAGGCCCCAGTTGCACGCCGCCACCGGGGACCGCTGGCGGGCCAGCTCGCGCGTCGACCGCCCCCCGGAGGCGCGGGTGAGCCAGACGCGGGCGGCGACCGGTGCCGTCGGCATGTCCGCACCCAGGTATCCGTCCGACACCAACTCCCGGTGGAGCGCCGGCGGCATGACGATGCCGAAACCACGGTCCTGCAGCGCGCCGTCACTGCGCTCATGGACGGTCACGTCCGCCCCGGCCCGCCGCGCCGCGATCGCCATGGCGCAGCCGGCGATGCTGCCGCCCACCACCCCGACGCGTAAACCCGTCACTGCCACCGTTCCACCGTCCGTCCCGACGCCGCGTGAGGTGCCGACCACCCTCATCGTCGCACCCGGTCCGCAGGGCCGAAGCGACACGCGCCGTCCTTCCCGGGGCGCACGGCATCGTCCGGGGCGCACGTCCCGGACGTGTTCGGTGGCACCGACGCGCGCTCACGGTGTCACGGGTCACCGACTTCTCCGCGAGGGGCCGCCGACCGGTCAGTCCCGGGCGCGGGCCTCGGAGATCCTGCGCCTGACCGGGGCGTAGTGCTCGCTCAGCGCCCGCATGAAACCCGGCACGTCCTTGGCGCGCGCGGCGTCCACGATCTTCTCGTGCGCCGTGATCGTGGCCGTCTCGTCGGCGTGGGTGAAGCCGTCCAGATGCGGTGCGACGATCGTGTACACGTCCCAGAAGGCCATCGAGAGCTGCCCGATCAGCTCGTTGCCCAACGGGGCCACCAACAGGGAGTGGAACGCCCGGTCCGCCTCGACGAAGCCGTGCCCGTCCCGCGAGCCGGTCTCGCGCATGACGGCCACCAGGTCGTCCAGCGCGTCGAGCTGTCCCGGTTCCAGCAGCGTCACGATTCGGTCGGCCATCCCGCGTTCGAACACCTCGCGAACGTCGACGAGATCGGCCAACACCCGGAAGTCGTCGTCGGGGGAGAGGAGCCCGCGGAACGCCAGACTCTCCACCAGGGCGGACAGACTCAGCCGGCCCACGTAGGTGCCGTGTCCGTGCCGCACCTCGACGATGTCCAGCGCGTTGAGGATCTTGACCGCCTCCCGGATGCTGGAACGGCTGGCGCCGAGCGCCTCGCACAGGGCCGGCTCGGTGGGCAGCGGATCCCCGGGACGGAGTCGTTCCTCAAGGATGTAGCGCTTGATTCCCTCGACGACTTCCTGCCGGAGCAGCTGCCGTCCGGGTCTCGTGCCGGACATGTGTGAACTCCCCGCCTCTTGATCCCTCTCGATTGTCGGGCCACGGTCCCACGCTATCAAGGCATCAGACATCTGATGTCTTATATCGGGATATGGCGGCCGCGCATCCCGCGGCTGCACACTCCCGATGCGATCCCCCTGCCCCGCCCCTCCGATCCCCCGATTCTCACGTCGTCACGTTCCACCCCGATGCCCCGCGTTCATGGGTGCCGCAACGGACGGAGGTCCGTCGGTGCGGCCATTGCCACACCGACGGACCTCCGTGTTTCCCGCGGTCGTCGGTCGACCGTGCGGGTCAGCCCTTCGAGGCGCGGGTACGGCGCACCAGCAGGGCGCCACCGAGCACCATCGCGGCGCTCGCGCCGCCGGCCAGGCCCAGGTTGGTGTCGGAGCCGGTGTGGGCCAGCTGCGGCTTGTGGTGGTGCCAGTGCGGCTTGTGGTGCACCGGCGGCTTGTGCGGCCACTGGTGCGCGGGGGGCTCGTGGTGGGTGGGCGGGTTGTGGTGACCCGGAGGGCAGTCGGGCTTGTGGTGGTGCGGCGGCTTGTGGTGCACCGGCGGCTTGTGCGGCGGGTGGACCGGAGGCTTGTGGGGCGGGTGAACCGGGGGCTCGTGGGGCGGGTGAACCGGCGGCTTGTGCGGCGGGTGCACGGGCGGCGGCGGGGTCTCGGTGCCCGAGGACTCGTTCTCGCACTTGTTGCCGAACACCGGGTTGAGCAGGCCGACGACGTCGACGGTGTTGCCGCAGACGCTGACGGGAACGTCCACCGGCACCTGCACGAGGTTGCCGGAGAGCACGCCGGGGGAGCCGGCCGCGAGGCTCTCGGCGCCCGCCCCCGTTCCGCCGTCGCCCTGACCGCCCTCGCTCTCGTTCTCGCACTTGTTGCCGAACGCCGGGTTCAGCAGACCGATCACATCGACCGTGTTTCCGCACAGGTTGACGGGGACGTGGACCGGCACCTGCACCGTGTTGCCCGAGCCGACGCCCGGCGATCCGGCGGCGGCACCCTCGGCGGATGCGTCCGCGAACGCGTATCCGCCGGACGTGGCAAGGATGCCTGACGCCGCCGCCATCACCAGCACGCTCTTACTCAAGGCTTTTCGCATTGATTGCCCTTTCCTAGGACACGTCGCGCGAGCGCGGGGCCCGCGGTTCATTCAACAGGCGACGCGGATTGCACGGGGAGAAGAACCCCCGCGCCTTCTCGGCACGGCCCGACGGTCGGTGGTCGTGGCGCAGCGGAGAAGCGACGTATGGGCTTTCTTCACGCGACGAATTCACCTCTCTGTCGGGCGCGCACCCGAGCCGTACGCCCGGTGACACCCATAACGAGGAGGAATTGTCGAGGAAACTCACATTTCGTGGAAATTTTGTGGCCACTCGAACGGATTACATGCGCGCACCCGATCTGACGCCGGTCGACGGCCCGACGTGCACAACCCTTCATGCGTACAGGGGAATTGACGCCCGATCGGGGGCGGATGTGAAAGAACGCTTCTGCAGTACTGCTGACGCACATTCGCACCTCTGTCCGTGCGCTTTCGGCGTTCGGGTGAATGGAGAGAACCAAAAGCCCGATCACGAGTTGGTCAGGAGGCTCCGGTACGGGGCATCCGGTACGAGAAGGGTTAATCGTGATCAAGAAGGTTCTGGCCACGGGTGCTGTGGCCGCCTCCATCCTCGGCATGGGCGCGACGCAGGCCATGGCGGTCGGCGACAATGGCGGTACGACCTCGGTCAACGGCAACGGAGCCTCGCAGTCGTTCGGCAACGCCGTGACCCAGGGCGACGGCAGCCCGCAGTTCGACCTGATCCAGGGCAGCCTGAACAAGCCGTGTGTCGGCTTGCCGCTCAAGGCCAACGTCGGCTCGCTCCTCGGCCTGATCCCGATCGCGGTCCAGGACGTCAACGTGCTGTCCTCGCCGCAGAACCAGCAGTGCACCGAGAACTCCACGCAGGCCAAGGGCGACGAGCCGCTGTCGCACATCCTCAGCGGCATCCCGGTGCTCTCCGGCAACGGCGCCGGCAACAGCTGATCCGGCCAACCGCAGTGACAGGCCCGGGCCGTCGGCATTCCTCCTCCGCGGTCCGGGCCCGCTGCTGCCCTCTCCGGTGCCGACGCACCGGACGGCCCGGCGATCGCTCGCGACGTCGGGCGCGGGAGACCGCATCGACGCTGGGTCATTCGGGCGATTCCGGGAACCGTCGGTCCCGAACAGTCTCGCCCGCGGTCCTCAACCGTTATGAAATGCAGCGGCGGAGTGACGAGTGATCAGGATCGCACTCGTGCGGCACGAAGGACGTAGCCGCTCAGACACTCCGTCGAGAAAGGGACAACAGTGAAGTACAACAAGGTCGCCGCCGTAGCCGCCGGAACCCTGATGGCGGTGGGCGCCGCCGCCCCCGCGTTCGCCGACTCCGGTGCCTCGGGCACCGCGGCCTTCTCCCCGGGCGTCGTGTCCGGCAATGCCATCGAGGCCCCGATTCACCTTCCGGCCGACGTCTGCGGCAACACCGTCAACGTGGTCGGTGTGCTCAATCCCACTTTCGGCAACACCTGTTTCAACTTCTGACGGCGGTCGGTCGAATCGGCAGCACGTGACCGGAGGGCCCCGGTTCGCAGCGTATGCGAACCGGGGCCCTTCCCTGTTCCGGTGCCCGGGCGGGCGGCCGCCGAGAAAAACCGGTTCTCTCCAGTTGCTCCGTCGCCATCACCTCGTTACCCAGGGCAAAAGCGGTGGAGAACACGGCCAAGGACGGCCGGTGAGGTCGCAATCGCGCGATCGAGAAGCACGCCGCTGCAGAAGGGAATCCGAAAGTGAAGTACGCGAAGACCGCCGCGCTCGTTGCCGGTTCCGTGGTGGCTCTGGGGACGGCTGCTCCCGCCTTCGCCGTCAACACCACCACGGCCCCCAATTTCAGCCTCGACGGTGGTGTCAACCAGGTGATGGCCAGCACGCCGCAGGTCGTCGACCCTGTCGTGGACACCGTCGGCGGCGCCGCGGAATCGCTGCACAAGAGCGGCACCGTCGACAAGCTGACCGGCCAGGCCGTCGGTGCGGCCAAGGGCGCGCCGCCGCTGCTCGGCGGGCTGCCGGTCGGCGGTTGATCCGGCACTCGGTCGCGGAATCCCGTTCATCCGGCGGATCGCGTTCCTCGAATGCCGTATGTGCGGCGAACAATTGCTCAGTAGAAGCATCGTTCGAGTGAACAGGCACAACCATCGTCGTCGCCGCGAGTTGATCAGGGCGCTCCGGACAGGCGAGCAACAGGAAAATCAGAAGGGCTATTTCATGATCAAGAAGATTATGGCCTCGGCGGCCGTCGCTGTTTCGATCGCCGGTGCCTCCGCCGCGGTCGCCCCCGCGGCCATGGCGGTCGGCAACGACAACGGCACCACGTCGGTCAACGGCAACGGCGCCGTCCAGTCGTACGGCAACTCGGCCACCCACGGCGACTGGAGCCCGCAGTTCGCGCTGATCCAGGGCTCGCTCAACAAGCCCTGCATCGCCCTGCCGGCCAAGGCCAACGTCGGTTCCGTCCTCGGCCTCGTCCCGATCTCGGTCCAGGACCTCAACGTGCTGTCCTCGCCGCAGAACCAGCAGTGCACCGAGAACTCCACGCAGGCCAAGGGCGACGAGGCCCTGTCGCACCTGCTGAGCAACATCCCGATCCTGTCCGGCAACGGCGCAGGCAACAACTAGTACCGCCACCGGCAACGTTTGCCCCGTCGCGAACATTGCCGATCACGGCACGAGGGACCATCAAGCTCCGGCCGCGCGTCGCGGTCTTCCCGAACCGTCGACATACGACGCGTTCGTCCGGGACGGCTGCGTGAGCGGCCTGGGGCCCGCCTGCCCGCAGCGTGTGAGACACCAGTGGGGCCGGCACATCCGGGCAGTAGTCGTCCGACGCCCGGACGTGCCGGCCCCATGTCGTGTGCCCGGGGGACCGGGCCCCTCGAACGGGCGGGCGGACTGGTCCGGTTGCCGTATCGGCGGCGGACGTCACCCTCCGCATCGGGTAGGGACCGGACATGGACCAGTACGACAGTCAACGCCCCTGTGGCCGGCAGCGGAACGCGCAGGACGCCACCCCCATCTACGACCGACTGCTCGCCGAATGGCAGGCGGCCCGCGGCGGTTCGGAGCCGCTGTCGCCCTTGAGGCCCGCACCGCCCGGTACAGGAGGCCGCGTGCCTGCGGCCCGTACCTCAAAGGAGACCGGGACGAACGAGTTGTGAGTGTCGAACTCACGCCGGATCGACCCATTCGGGTGGTTATGCGCAACTGTCGCTGTCGTGATGGGTTGATCAGTACGTTCCACAACGGGACGCTCCGAAAGGTGAAGCGTGATGAAGAAGATGATGGCCGGCGCAGCAGTGGCCGTGTCCCTGGCGGGTCTGTCCGCCGCCGTCGCCCCTGCGGCCATGGCGGTCGGCAATGACGGGGGCACCACGTCGGTCAACGGCAACGGCGCAGTGTCCGCGTTCGGCAACAGCGAGACCCGCGGCGACGGCAGCCCGCAGGCCCAGCTCATCCAGGGGTCGCTGAACAAGCTGTGCCTCGGTGTGCCGGTCAAGGCCAACGCGGGCTCGCTCGTCGGTCTGCTCGTTCCGGTCGCGGTCCAGGACATCGACGTGCTGTCCTCGCCGCAGAACCAGCAGTGCGCCGACAACTCCGTCCAGGCCAAGGGCGACGAGCCGCTGTCGCACATTCTGAGCGGTATCCCGGTGCTGTCGGGCAACGGCGTCGCCAACAACTGACGCCCCGTGAGTGCGGGCGGCCGGGGCTTCCTCCCGGCCGCCCGCATTCCGCCGTGTACGACTGCGGTGAGGGGCCGGGGGACTTCGTCCCGGGGCTCCGCCCATGACGATGCCCACCGCCCCGAGGGGCGGTGGGCATCGGGCGTACCCGGGGTGGTTCAGCCCAGGCTGCGTACCGGGAGAACGCAATGTGCGGACGTCACGATGACCTCCGGGTTCCCCGCGAACGACCGCAGCAGCTCCTCGCTCATCGGTCGGCCCGGCGCGCCCTGGGGCCAGGGGCGGGTGGCGAACATGATGTTCACCTCGCCACGCTGCTCGGCCGCCGTCAACCACTCGGCCCGTGCGGGGTACTGGGCGGTGAAGTGAGGGAGCGTCAGCACCGCCTGCCCGGCCTGGACGAGCAGCTTCACCGGAAGTCCCGGGGTCTCGGTGCCGTACACCGGGCCGGCACCCACCGACAGTCCGCTGCGTTCCAGGGCGATGCGCATGGCGGCCTCGCCGACGGCCGGGCCGTCCGACCCGTCGCCCAGGGAATAGACGAGGAGGAAGGCGGCGTCGGGGCCTCCGTCGGGGTGTTCGCCGCTCCACCCGATGAGGGTGATCGTGCCCAACTGGGCTTGAGTGAACGTGCCGGTGGCCGTCTGGGGTGAGGTCATGCTCGGCACCATAACCGTCCAGGACCGGTCATTGTGTGCGCCTTTCACCTGATCGAGGGATATCTGCGCACATCTCGGATGCGTGGGATCGGGTCCGCCCCTCGACCGGGCCGACGGGGCGGCGCGCAATGGCGACCTGGGGCAGCAGGGAGCCCGCTGCCTGCTGCCCCAGGTCGTAAATGTGTTGACGTCGTGCCGCGGCCGAGGGCTATGGTGTGCAGCGTTACCGCACGGCGGACGGCCGTCGGTACCGGTCCCATGCGTGTACCAGGAGGTGAGGACATTGATGACTGTCGCCGCGATGGGCGTTGCCCACAACCGTAAGAGCATCGTTCCCACCCCCGTGGTCGCCGGCTGACCTCTTCCACAACTCCGCGCGCATGTCGGCGCGTTGCCGGGGCCACCCTTCGAAGGGTCTCCCTTGTCTTTCCCGTCCTCTCCGTCCTTCCCCTCCTCTCCGTCGTTCGGCCTCTTTGCCCAGGACGCGTCCGCGTCGCACCCGCTGTCCTCGTACGGCTGGGACGACGACTGGGCCGCCGTTTTCGCCCCCCACGCCCGACAGGGGCTGCTGCCCGGTCGCGTGGTACGGGTCGACCGCGGGCAGTGCGATGTCGTCACCCCGCACGGCACGGTCCGGGCGGACACCGCCTTCGTCGTTCCGCGCGATCCCATGCGAATCGTCTGCACCGGTGACTGGGTCGCCGTCGACCCCGACGGCGATCCGCAGTTCGTGCGGACGCTGCTGCCGAGGCGTACCGCGTTCGTCCGCTCGACGTCCTCGCAGCGCTCCGAGGGGCAGGTGCTCGCGACCAACGTCGACCACATCGCCATCTGTGTCTCACTCGCCGTGGACCTCGACCTGGGGAGAGTGGAACGCTTCCTCGCGCTCGCCATGTCCAGCACCGACGGCGACGCGCTGCTCGGCGACGGCGAGCGCGCCACCGACGGCACCGCCGAGCCGATCGTGGTGCTGACCAAGGCCGATCTGGTGCCGGACGCCGCGACGCTGTCGTACCTCGTCCAGGACATCGAGGCGGTCGCGCCCGGGGTGCAGGTGCTGCCGGTCAGCTCCACCACGGGGGAGGGGCTCGACGTGTTCGCCGCGATCGTCTCGGGCGGTACGAGCGTGCTGCTCGGGGCCTCCGGCGCAGGCAAGTCGACCCTCGCCAACACCCTGCTCGGCCGCGACGTGATGGAGGTGCAGGCCGCTCGTGACGTCGACGGGAAGGGCCGGCACACGACCACCACGCGCAATCTGCTGGTCCTGCCCACCGGGGGCGTCCTGATCGACACCCCCGGACTGCGGGGTGTCGGGCTCTGGGACGCGGAGTCCGGGGTCGGGCAGGTCTTCTCCGAGATCGACGAACTGGCCGGGCGGTGCCGGTTCCACGACTGCGCCCACCTGACCGAGCCCGGCTGCGCCGTGCTCGTCGCGATCGAGGACGGCTCGCTGTCCGAGCGGCGCCTCGACAGTTACCGCAAGCTGCTGCGCGAGAACCGGCGCATCGTCGCCAAGACCGACGCCAGGCTGCGGTCCGAGCTGCTGCGCGAATGGAAGCGCAAGGGGGCCGAGGGCCGGGCCGCCATGGACGCCAAACGCGGCCGGATGCGGTAGCCCGCGGCCGCAGTCGACGTCCGAAAGCCGCCAGTGCGGTGCCCGGGGGTGCCGCACACTGGACGGTGTGAGAGACGAGACGACCAGGTACGAGGCGGTGAGCAGCCGCGACGCGCGTTTCGACGGCGAGTTCTTCTTCGCCGTCGAGACGACCGGCATCTACTGCCGGCCGAGCTGCCCCGCCGTCACCCCCAAGCGGAAGAACGTCCGCTTCTTCCCGACCGCGGCAGCCGCCCAGGGCAACGGCTTCCGGGCCTGTCGTCGCTGCCGGCCGGACGCCGTGCCCGGCTCGGCGGAATGGAACGTACGGGCCGATGTCGTCGGCCGGGCCATGCGGATGATCGGCGACGGCGTGGTCGACCGGGAGGGCGTGCCCGGTCTCGCGCAACGGCTCGGGTACAGCGAGCGCCAGGTGCAGCGCCAGCTCAACGCGGAGCTCGGCGCCGGACCCATCGCGCTCGCCCGCGCCCAGCGGGCACACACCGCACGGGTGCTGCTCCAGACGACCGGGCTGCCGGTGACGGAGATCGCCTTCGCCTCCGGTTTCGCCAGCGTCCGCCAGTTCAACGACACGATCCGGCGGATCTACGCACGGACCCCGACCGCGCTGCGGGCCGATGCGGGGGTGGGAGCGGCGGCCCGGGCGGCACGCACCACCGGCATCCCGCTGCGCCTCGCCCACCGGGGGCCGTACGCGGCCCGTGAGGTGTTCGACCTGCTGGCCGCCGAGGCGGTGGCCGGGATCGAGGAGATCGTCGGCGAGCCGGGCGCCCGCACCTACCGACGCACCCTGCGACTGCCCCACGGAACGGCCGTCGCGGCCGTCGACGAGCGGTCCGCGGGGTCCTGGCTGGACGCCCGGATCCACCTCACCGACCTGCGCGACCTGACCACGGCGGTGCAGCGGCTGCGGCGGCTGTTCGACCTGGACGCCGATCCGTACGCCGTCGACGAGCGGCTCGGTGCCGACCCGTTCCTCGCGCCGCGGGTCGCCGCCCGTCCGGGACTTCGCTCTCCGGGCGCCGCCGATCCGGACGAGTGCGCCGTGCGCGTCCTGGTGGGAACGGCGGGGGCGGAGCGGCTCGTGGAGGTGTACGGGAAGGTGCTGGACGTCCCCTCCGGCGGGCTCACGCATGTGTTTCCCGAGTCGGGCGTGCTGGCGGATGCGACGGACGACCCGGCGCTGCGGGCGCTGGCCCGTGCCCTGGCCGACGGGGAGGTACGGCTCGACGTCGGGGCGGACCGCGACGAGGCCGAGAGGGCGCTGCTGGGGCTGCCGGGGATCGGCCCGGGGGCCGCGGCGCTCATCAGGATGCGGGCACTCGGCGACCCCGATGTGGACCCGGACGACAGGGCGGGGGCCGGGCGCTGGAGCCCCTGGAGTTCGTACGCGGCGCGGCACCTGGCACTCGGGGACTGAGCGGGGCGACGGGCGGTCAGCCCCACAGCACCACGCCGAGCCAGGCGCCCGCCACCAGCAGGCACGCGAAGAGTTCCACGAGCACGGACCAGCCGGTCGCCCGCATCACCGAGCGGACCGAGGCCCACCCCGCCCCGTGGCTGCCGAGCCGCAGCCGCTCCGCGCCGTAGACGGTTCCCACGTAGCCGACGATGCCGCCCAGCACCGGCACGACGAAGAAGCCCACGATCGCGCCGATCCCGCCGAGCATCAGCGTCCTGCGCGGTGCGCCGGACTCGTGGGGGCGGCGCGGCGGCAGCAACGGCTTCAGCGCCTGGCTCACCAGAAGCAGCGCGGTGGCACCCATGAGCACGTCCCAGGCCCCCGGTGTCCTGGCGGTCAGGGCCCACCACAGCACCGCCGCCCAGACGATCGCCTGCCCCGGCACTCCCTGCACGAGCACGCCGACCAGGCCGAGGGCCATGACCAGGCCGACGGCGACAAGTTGCCACACACCCATCTCACCAGCCTGCCGGAGCCCGCCCGGTCCCGCCCGCCGACGTGTACCGGGCGGGGCGCCGAGCCGGTACGGCACCGCCGTGGTGCCCCGGTCAGGCGCGTGGTTCGCGGGCCACCCAGCCCCGTTCGTAGGCGTGCCAGCCCAACTGGAGGCGGGTCGACACCCCGGTCAGCTCCATCAGGCCCTTCACGCGCCGCTGCACGGTCCGCAGGCCCAGTTCCAGCTGCTTCGCCACACTCGCGTCCGTCAGCCCGGCCAGCAGCAGCGACAGGATCTCCAGATCCGTCGGATCGGGCTCGACGGACTCCTCCTGCGGCCTGCCGCTCTCGCCCAGCCTGAGCGGCATGGCCTGGCGCCACACCGCCTCGAAGAGCCCCATCAGCGACTCCAGCAGCCCGGAGGCATGGACCACCAGGGCCGCGGGTTCGGCGCCGCGTGCGGTCAGTGGGACCATCGCCAGGGTCCCGTCGGCGACGACCAGCTTGGTCGGTACCCGGTCGATGACCCGGCACTGCTCCTCGCGGCTCAGCGCGGCCGACAGCTCCATGATCCCGGACGGCTGCGAGAGTATCTCGCGTTCGACCACCACCCGGTACGAGACCCCGCGGATCGCGGCCCGCTCCTCGGACTCGTTCTCCATGCCGCTGACCGCGATCGGCTTCCCGGTGACCAGGGCGCACACCTCGTGCGTCGCCCCCAGCTGCAACTGGTGGAAGCGGTGCGTCAGCGCGCTCGCCCCCGTCACCACCTCGACCAGATCGTGCACGGCGGGCTCGGCGGCCTCCGCCCGGTACTCCTCGGCGAGCAGCGCCGCCGCCAACTCCGCCTGCTCCAGCTCATGACGCTGCTGGGTCAGCAACGCCCCGAGCGCCACGCCCGGCGGCGCCGCCACCCAGCGCCCGGTGCGCGCGGAGGACTGGGCGGCGAGCCCGTGCTGTTCCAGCCTGCGCAGGGCCCGTTCGGTGTCCGGCTCGGGAAGTACCAGCCGGTGCGCGAGATCGGCGACCTCCGCAGCCCCCACCGCCACGAGCGCGCGGTACGCCGACTCCTGTATCTCGTCGAGACCTATGGCTCCCAGCATCTCGGCCCCCTCCCGGACACACTCATTCCGCACGATGTCGCTGTCGTCGGGTGTTCAGCCCTGGCGGAAAGCGGCCACGGCGTAAACCCGCCGTGTACATCATCCCTTTATCGCTCGTCGCTCTGCCAATGTGGCGCCACCGAAGTACCAACAACCTCCGGAAGGCTGCGGTTTGCGCGGGTTGATTCCGGATTGACTTGGGGAGAGCGATGCGTCCGATATCGCGCACGGCACTGGGGGCGGCCACCGCCGCCGTCCTGGCCGTCACCGCGATCGCACCGTCCGCGGCAGCGCCGCAGGACGATGCGACGGGGAAGAGACCACTGACCGGCAGTGCCGCCGCCGAGGCCGGGAAGGGCAAGCCGGTCACCGTGACCCTGATCACCGGTGACAAGGTCCTGGTGAGCACGGACAGTTCGGGGGCCGCCTCGGTCACCGGGCTGCCGCGTGCGGACGGCTCCGTGCCCCTCATCCAGACCAGGCAGTCCGGCAAGGACCTCTACGCCTACCCCGACACCGCCACCGGTGCACTGGCCGCGGGCCGGGTCGACGAGGAACTCTTCAACGTCACCGGTCTCATCCGGCAGGGCTACGACGATGCCCACGCCAAGTCGCTGCCGCTGATCGCCGTCTACGACAAGAGCCCGGCCGCCGCCGCGCGCACCACCCCGCGCGGAGCCGAGCGCGGACTCGTGCTCGACGCCATCGACGGCGTCGCGCTCAAGGCGGACAAGGCGAAGGCCGCCGACTTCTGGTCGGACGTCACCCGCGGCGCCCGTTCCTTCTCGGCCTCCGGGCTGAAGAAGCTCTGGCTCGACCGCAAGGTCCGAACCACCCTCGACAAGTCGACCAAGCAGGTCGGCGCCGACCTCGCCTGGGCCGCCGGTTACGACGGCAAGGGCACCAAGGTCGCCGTCCTCGACACCGGCGTCGACGCCGAACACCCCGACCTCAAGGGCCGGATCGCCGCCTCGGAGAACTTCACCGACTCCGACACCACCGACGACCGGCAGGGTCACGGCACCCACACCATCTCCACCGTCGGCGGCTCCGGCGCCGCGAGCGACGGCAAGAAGAAGGGCGTCGCCCCCGGCGCCGACCTGCTCGCGGGCAAGGTCCTCAACGACAGCGGCCTCGGCGCCGAGTCCTGGATCATCGCCGGCATGCAGTGGGCCGTCGACCAGAAGGCCGACGTCGTCTCCATGAGCCTCGGCAGCCCGGAGCCGACCGACTGCACCGACCCGATGAGCGTCGCCGCGGAGGAACTCGCGCAGAGCAAGGGCACCCTGTTCGTGATCGCGGCCGGAAACTCGGGCCCGGCGCAGAACACCGTCTCCTCGCCCGGCTGTGCCCCGAGCGTGCTGACCGTCGGCGCCGTCGACCGCGACGACACCACGGCCCAGTTCTCCAGCCGCGGACCCGCGATCGGCTCGCACACCCTCAAGCCCGAGATCGCCGCCCCCGGCGTCAACATCTCGGCCGCCGCCGCCGGTGGCCGGGGCCTCTACGCGTACCAGTCGATGTCCGGTACGTCGATGGCCACGCCGCACGTCGCGGGCGCCGCGGCCATCGTGAAGCAGCGCCACCCGGACTGGACCGCCCAGCAGATCAAGGCGGCCCTGGTGTCCTCCGCGAAGAGCGACATCCCCGGGGACGTGCGCGAGACCGGCGGTGGCCGGCTCGACGTCAAGGCCGCCGTCGACACCACCCTCGTCGGCGCCCCCGCCGTCCAGGGCGGCACCTTCAACTGGCCGCAGTCCCGCACCGACCGCACCACGGTCGACGTCCCGTACACCAACTCCGGCACCAAGCCGCTGAAGCTCTCGCTGAGCGTCCAGGGCGTCACCGGGAACGACGGCTCGGCCGTCCGCTCCGCGGTCGCCAAGCTCGGCACGCGCACCGTCACCGTGCCGGCCGGAGCCACCGTCAAGGTTCCGCTGGAGATCGACCCGACGGCGAAGCTGAAGGCCGCCCAGTACGGCGACGTCACGGGACGCGTGCTGGCCACCGGCCCCGGCGGCGTCAAGGTCTCCACCCCGTTCTCGCTGTACGTCGGTGCCGAAACCGTCACCCTGCGCGTCAAGCTCGTCGACCGCGCGGGCAAGCCCGCTGCCGGCTCCTCCTCGCTGGACATCATCGGCACCGACACCTCCAGCGGTGAGCGCCGCTTCAACGAAGGCGCCGCCGAGCAGGTGTACCGGGTGCGCCCCGGCGCGTACTTCGTGTCCAGCTTCGTCACCACGGCCGACCCGAAGGACGCCACCGGCCGGGTGGACGACTCCGTCGCCTACCTCGCGCGACCGCAGCTGAACGTCACCAAGGACACCACCGTGGTCCTGGACGCCCGCAAGGCCCACCGGGTCCGGGTGGAGACCACGGACCGGGCCTCCGAGAGCCGGTCCACGACGCTCGCGTTCGGCCGCAGCTGGGACAACACCTGGCTGCACTCGGGCTCCATCACCGCCGGTCCCGTCATCAAGAACTTCCTGGCCGACGTGCAGGGCAGGGCGAATGACGGCGACTTCGAGTTCTCCAGCTTCTGGCGCGCCTACGCCCCGCAGATCGAGAAACTGTCGGTCGTCGGCGGCGCCGAACTGCACCCCACGACGGCGAGCACCGGCTCCGTCAACCTCGACGGCACGGGCGAGGCCGGGCTCGTCGACGCCGGCACGGGTACCCCCGACGAGCTGAAGGCCGCCGGCGTCGCCGGAAAGATCGCCCTGGTCGACGTCGGCGACGACGAGTTCGTCTCCGGCCTGACGCGTGACGCCAAGGCCGCCGGCGCGAAGGCGGTCATCGTCCACCGCTCCGCCGCGGGTCCCTGGCAGCCGTCCATCGGCTTCGCCCAGCCGGAGGTGCCCGCGCTCGGCATCGAGGCGAGCGAGGCCGCCGCGCTGAAGGCGTCCCTGGCCGACGGCCCGGTCACGCTGCGCTGGAAGGCGACGGCCGTCAGCCCGTTCGTCTACAACCTGGCCTTCCCGGAGACCGGTCCGATCACCTCGGACCGCACCTACAAGGTCCGGGACACCAAGCTCGGCAAGGTCACCGCCAACTACGAGGCGATGGGCGTCGAGACGGACTACATCGACATGATGCTCATCAACCGGCCGTACGGCGGGCTGTTCTCCGCGGCCAACGACGTCGTCTCCGTCCCCGGCACGCGCACCGAGTACTACTCGGCGGGCGACACCGGATGGCAGCGGTACCTCTCCTCCAGCTTCCCCTGGGGCGAGTTGATGACCGACCAGCCGCGCACCTACGCGGCGGGCTCGAAGCGCACGGAGAACTGGTACCGGGGCATTCCGGTCCCCGCCGCCCCGCGCGACGCCGCAGGCAAGCTCCAACTCGTCGCGGAGCGCCAGGACAACCAGATCGGCGTCGCCCCGGGCTTCTGGAGCGACAGTGAGCACGTCGGCCTCCAGGGCTCCTTCGGTGACATGGGCAACATGCGCCTCGTCAGCAACGGCGAGCTGATCGGTTCGAGCGGCTGGCCGTCCGGGGTGTTCACCGTCCCGGCGGAGGACGCCGCGTACGAGCTCACCATGGAGACCAGCAGGTTCGGACAGCCCGCCGCCGTGTGGAAGCGGTCCACCAGCACCGAGACCACCTGGAAGTTCCGTTCGAAGCGGGACGAGAACGCGTACTCGCAGGGCCTCCCGCTGCTCTTCCCG
Organism: Streptomyces sp. NPDC056061; assembly: GCF_042266885.1. Lineage (NCBI taxonomy): Bacteria > Bacillati > Actinomycetota > Actinomycetes > Kitasatosporales > Streptomycetaceae > Streptomyces > Streptomyces sp. NPDC056061. The sequence goes on from NZ_JBHJWQ010000015.1 coordinate 22,069, forward strand.
GGCTACGACCTGGCGGCCGACGGGCTCAAGACCCTCGCGGCGGAGGACGGTCAGAAGATCGGCCTGAGCGTCACCGGCCATGCGGGCTACACGCCGGGCAAGCTGACCGCGGCCAAGGTCTCGTACTCGTACGACGGCGGCAAGACCTGGACCGCCGCGACCACCGCCCAGCAGGACGGCCGGTGGACCGCGACCGTGAACCACGCGGGCGCGGCAGGCAAGCCGGTCACGCTGAGGACCGAACTGACGGACGCCAACGGCAACTCCGTCGTCCAGACCGTGACCGACGCATACGCCGTGCGCTGATCACGTTTCGACCGGTCCGCCGGGCGGCTTCCCCGTGGGGGGTGGGGCCGTCCGGCGGGCCTGTTTCACGGACGGATTCCGGGGCGGCCCGGTGATCGGTTTCCGGATGCGTTCGTGGCCGGTTTTCCGCAGGCCCCGTTTCCCCACGGCCTGTCCGGTGGACAATCGGGGGCATGAGCATGCAGGGGGAGAAGCCCGCCGACACCGACGACTGGTGGGGCAGGCTGTACGACGGGGAAACCGGGGATGCCGGGGCGAGCGACGCGGCCGACAGCCTCGACGACCGCTTCGACTCCGCGTCCGATGCGGTGAGTCCGACAGGTCGCGTGAGCCCGGTGGGATCGGGGGAGGGCGAAGGAGCGGGTGAGGAGGTGCCTCCTGCGGCCGCGTCCCCGGCGCCGGTCGCGTCCGGGAGCACGACGGACGCGCCGGTCGCGGTCGGTCCGCCCGCCGGGCCCGAGTGCCCACCGGCGTTGCGGACGCGTGCCCCCTGGGAGCCGCCCGACGCCGCCTCGCCCGCGCCGGGTTCGGCGGCGGCGGACCCGCCGCGGCCACGCACCTTCGCCCCGCCGTCGACGACGCACGCGCCGCCGGTGCCTCCCGAGGCGCCTTCAGTTTCCGGGACATCACCTGTTTCCGAGGCCCTGCCCGCACCTGAGGTTCCGTCCGCACCCGAGGTTCCGTCCGTTCCCGAGGTTCCGTCCGCACCCGAGGTTCCGTCCGCACCCGAGGTTCTGTCCGTTCCCGAGCCGTCGCCGGTTCCCGAGCCGTCGGTCGGCGAGGAGACTGTCCCCCCGCTCCCCACCGTCACGGCAGAGGCAGAGGCAGAGGCAGAGGCAAAAGCAGAAGCAGAAGCAGAGGCGGAGGCGGAGGCGGAGGCGGAGGCGGAGGAACAGCGAAAGGAACAGCGACAGGGGCAGGAACCGGAATCTGAACCGGAACCGGAACGTGAGCCCGTGTCCCGTCCGACAGCGCGCCTCGTGATCGGCCATGTGGGTGAACGACCGCCGACCTACGACGCCGAGCCCACCGCGTTGCCCGTCACCGTCCCCGACGAACTGGAGGGGCTGGTCGCCGCCGACACGGCGCTCGACGGTGCCCGGTACGGCACGTACACCCTGCGCGCCGCCTCGGTGCGCGGGGACTCCGCACGGTTTCGCGGGGAGCCCCGCCGCGACGCGATGCTCACGGCACGCTTCGGCACCGACCGCGCCGCACTCGTGCTGGTGGCCGTCGCCACCGGGGCCCGGGCCACCGAGTACGGGCACCTGGCGGCGGCCGACGCCTGCCGCTGGATCGGCGGCGTGGTCGGCCGCAGCCATGCCCGGCTGGCCGAGGACATCAGGGCCGGGCGCCGCGACGACCTCAGGGCCGGCCTGCACCGGCTCACCGACCGCGGCTACGGCAAGCTGCGGGCCCGTGCCGTCGAGCTGGGCCTCGAACCGGGCCGGTACACGGCGGGCCTGCGCTGTCTGCTGCTGACCGCGGACCCCGAGTGCAGAACCAGGATCTTCTTCGGCGCCGGTGATGGTGGTCTGCTACGGCTGCGTGACGGCGACTGGCAGGACCTCGACCCGCAGGTCACGCGGCCGGCCGCCGACGGGGGCGGGGAGGGGCCGTCGCCCGGGGACGGGGACGATGCCGCGGGACGGGTCCCCGCCGCCGCGCAGCCCCCGTCACCACCGGCCCGCGCGGCGGGCGGGTACGCCGGGGTCGCCCCTGCCGCACCGTTCCGCTTCCGGGCCTCGGTGGCCCGGCCGGGTGACACGCTGCTGCTGTGCAGTCCCGGCCTCGCCGAACCGCTGCGCGGTGAGCCGGCACTGGCTCGCGAACTCGCCGCACGCTGGGCCGGGAGCGAGGTGCCCGGCCTCGCGGCCTTCCTCGCGGACACCCAGCTCAGGGTGAAGGGCTACTCCGACGACCGTACGGCGGCCGCTGTCTGGGAGGCGTAACCGCGCAGTCCGTGGGTTGATGGATGCGGAGTCCGGAAGCCGAAGCGCGGAGGGTACGCACCCATGGCCAAGCAGAACGTGTCGGAGCAGTTCGTCGACATCCTCGTCCGGGCGGGCGTCAGCCGTATGTACGGAGTCGTCGGCGACAGCCTCAACCCGGTCGTCGACGCCATCCGGCGCAATTCGGCCATCGACTGGATCCAGGTCAGGCACGAGGAGACCGCCGCGTTCGCCGCCGGGGCCGAGGCCCAGATCACCGGTGCACTGGCGGCCTGCGCCGGATCCTGCGGGCCCGGCAACCTGCACCTCATCAACGGTCTCTACGACGCCCACCGCTCCATGGCGCCGGTCCTCGCCCTTGCCTCGCACATCCCGTCGAGCGAGATCGGCCTCGGCTACTTCCAGGAGACCCATCCGGACCTGCTCTTCCGGGAGTGCAGCCACTACAACGAGATGATCTCCAACCCGCAGCAGATGCCCCGGCTGCTCCAGACGGCCATTCAGCACGCGGTCGGCCGGGGCGGGGTCAGCGTCGTCACGATGCCGGGGGACATTGCGTCGCAGCCCGCCCCGGAGAAGTCGATCGAGCACGCCCTGGTCACCTCGCTGCCGACGGTACGGCCCGGCGACGAGGAGATCGAGAAGCTCTGCCGGATGGTCGACGGGGCGAAACGGATCACCCTGTTCTGCGGCAGCGGCACGGCCGGCGCCCACGCCGAGGTGATGGAGTTCGCCGAGCGGGTGAAGGCACCGGTCGGGCACGCCCTGCGCGGCAAGGAGTGGATCCAGTACGACAACCCGTACGACGTCGGCATGAGCGGGCTGCTCGGCTACGGAGCCGCCTACGAGGCGACCAACGAGTGCGACCTCCTCATCCTGCTCGGCACCGACTTCCCGTACAACGCGTTCCTGCCCGGTGACGTGAAGATCGCCCAGGTCGACGTGCGCCCCGAACACCTCGGCCGGCGCTCGAAACTGGACCTGGCGGTCTGGGGGGACGTGCGCGAGACACTGCGCTGCCTGACCCCCCGGGTGAAGCCCAGGACCGACCGCAAGTTCCTCGACCGGATGCTGAAGAAGCACGCGGACGCGTTGGAGGGAGTGGTCAGGGCGTACACCCGCAAGGTCGACAAGCACGTTCCGATCCACCCGGAGTACGTGGCCTCGGTTCTGGACGAACTCGCCGACGAGGACGCCGTGTTCACCGTCGACACCGGCATGTGCAATGTGTGGGCCGCGCGCTATCTATCGCCCAACGGCAGGCGCCGTGTCATCGGTTCGTTCAGCCACGGATCGATGGCCAACGCGCTTCCCCAGGCCATCGGCGCGCAGTTCGTCGACCGGAACCGGCAGGTGGTGTCGATGTCCGGCGACGGCGGATTCACCATGCTGATGGGCGACTTCCTCACCCTGGTGCAGTACGACCTGCCGGTGAAGGTCGTTTTGTTCAACAACTCCTCCCTGAGCATGGTGGAGTTGGAGATGCTGGTGGCCGGTCTCCCGTCGTTCGGGACGACCAACAAGAACCCGGACTTCGCGGCACTCGCGCGGGCCGCCGGGGCGTACGGCGTCCGGGTCGAGAAGCCGAAGCAGCTCGAAAGCGCGCTCAAGGACGCCTTCAGGCACAGGGGCCCGGCCCTCGTCGACGTCGTCACCGACCCCAACGCGCTCTCCATCCCGCCGAAGATCAGCGCGGACATGGTGACCGGCTTCGCGCTCTCCGCCAGCAAGATCGTGCTGGACGGCGGCGTCGGCCGGATGGTCCAGATGGCCCGGTCGAACCTGCGGAACGTCCCCCGTCCCTGACGTCCGCACCCGCGGCCTAGCGCCGCGAGGAGGTGGGCGCCCGGGGCGCCGCCGTGGCCGGTCGCGGGGATCTCCTCGGCGAACCGGACCCGCCGCCGGGCGTCCGCGTCCGGGGCCGACGGATGATCAAGCCGCTTGGTGCGCACCCTTGGCGACACAAAAGCAATGTGACATATTATTGACGTGTTCATGAGGCGGGCGCTGAATGCCGCCGTCGTCGGGGCCGGAGCGATCGGTGCCGCCTGCGCCTACTATGCCTCCCGGTCCGGACTGTCCGTGGCCGTCGTCGATCGTCGTCCGGTCGCCTCGGGCACCACCGGAGCAGGCGAGGGCAATCTCCCGGTCTCCGACAAGGTGTCCGGACCCGAGCTCGAACTCGCCCTGTATTCGGCCAGGTTGTGGCAGGAGCCGGCGAGGGAGCTGCCCGCCGGGATCGAGTACGAGCGCAGGGGCGGCCTGGCCGCGGCACACGGCGCCGACGGCGCGGCCGACGGGCGGCCCGACGGGCCGGACCGGCGCCCGCTCGCCTGCCCGGTGAAGCTGTCCACTCTCGCCGAACCGGTCGGCCCCGGGTAGCCGCCCCCGGCCGGGACCCGTCCCGCCCCCTGCCCCGCCATGAACGTCGGCAGGTCCGGGCCGCCTGCGGGCACACCACGGGCCGGGCGGTCCGCACGGCACGACCCGCACCGCCCGGCGCCCCGATTCCGCACCAGCTCGCACACGCGTGACATGTCACACCTCTCAAGGAGACGAGGAGCCACGATGCAGACGACGAACGTCACCCCCCGCACCCGTCCCTGGCGCGGAGTCATGGTCGCCACCCCGCTCACCCTGCGCGAGGACGGCACGATCGACTACGACGCCTACGCCGCGCACGTGCGGCAACTCATCGAGGCGGGCTGCGACGGAGTGGTCCCCAACGGATCGCTGGGCGAGTACCAGACCCTGACCGAGGCGGAACGCGAGCAGGTGGTCCGGGTCGCCGTCGAGGCGGCGGGCGACGGCGACCGGGTCATGCCGGGGGTCTCCGCGTACGGCAGCGCCGAATCGCGGCGCTGGGCGGAACGGGCCGGGGAGGCGGGTGCCGGCTCCGTGCTCCTCCTGCCGCCCAACGGCTACCGCTGCGAGGACGCCGCCGTCCGCGACCACTACGCCGTGGTGGCCGAGGCCGGTGTTCCGGTCGTCGCGTACAACAACCCGTACGACACCAAGGTCGATCTGACCCCCGCGCTGCTCGCCGAGATCCACCGGGACGGCAGCATCGTCGCGGTCAAGGAGTTCAGCGGCGACGTCCGCAGAGCCTACGAGATCGTCGAACGGGCACCGGACCTCGACCTGCTCGTGGGCGCCGACGACGTCCTGCTGGAACTCGTGCTGGCCGGGGCGGTCGGCTGGATCGCCGGCTGTCCCAACATGCTGCCGGTCAGCTGCGTCGAGCTGTACCGGGCCGCCGCGGCGGGGGACCTGACGACCGCGCTGCCGCTCTACCGGGAACTGCACGCCTTGCTCCGGTGGGACTCGAAGCCCGAGTTCGTCCAGGCCATCAAGGCGTCCATGGACGTCGCCGGACGCCGCGGAGGCGCCACCCGGCCGCCGCGCCTCCCGCTTCCCGAGGCCGACGCGGCGGCCGTGCGCTCCGCGACGGAGCAGGCGCTGGCCGCCGGGCACCGCTGAGGGCTCGCCCAGGGGCCTCCCGCCCGGATCGCGCCGTTCGTCGCCGCGCCCGCGGGGCCGGCCCGGTCCGAACGAAGGCCCCCGTTCCTCCCGCACCACCGCGGGTCCGGTACGCGCCCGGCCGGGCCCGCTCCCCGGAAAACCCGGACCCCGCGTAGCCGTTCGCTCTGTCCCGTCCGTGACGAACCAGGAGAGACCTTGCGGACACGTCACGTCTTCCACGCGGTCGACTCGCACACCGAGGGCATGCCCACCCGTGTCATCACCGGCCGCGACCGCCGTCACGCTCACCAACGTTCCCGCGTTCGGCGTCGCGCTCGACCGCACCGCCGACGTCCCCGGACACGGGCCGGTGCGCTACGACCTCGCCTACGGCGGCAACTTCTGCGCCATGGTCCACCTCTCCGACCTGGGGCTGCCGTTCGACCGGGCGTGCAAGGACGACATCCTGACGGCCGGACTCGCTTTGATGGAGGCGGTCAACGCCACCGACCGTCCCGTCCATCCCGAGGACCCGGACATCCACGGCCGCAAGCACGTGCAGTTCATCGCCCCCGGATCCGACGCGCGGCACTCCCGGCACGCGATGGCCATCCACCCCGGATGGTTAGACCGGTCACCCTGCGGAACCGGCACCTCGGCGCGCATGGCCCAACTGCACGCGCGCGGTGAACTCCCCCTGCACACCGACTTCGTGAACGAGTCCTTCATCGGCACCTCATTCACCGGCCGACTGGTGGCGGAGACCGAGGTCGGCGGGTTGCCGGCGCTCGTCCCGACGGTCACCGGCCGCGCCTGGATCACCGGGACCGCGCAGTTCTTCCTGAACCCGTCCGATCCCTTTCCCGAGGGATTCCTGTTGTGAGGGCCGCGGTGCGGTTCCCGGGGTGCGTCGTGAGGTGAGACCGCCGCCCGGCGGGCGGCCGTGCGGTGCGGGCGGCGTCGGATCACGGTGCCCGGCCCGGCTGCCCCCGGTCGGCACGGAGGGGCCCGATGGAAACGTGACATTGTATTCTGAGGGACCGTACGGCGCTGGAGGAAACACATATGGCCCGCCTGACGACTCTCAACGCCATATCGGCGCAGGAGCACTTGCGCGACCGGGTGGCGAACGCACTCCGGGCGGCCCTGATCGCCGGGGACCTCCGTCCGGGAATGATCTACTCCGCCCCGACGCTCGCGGCCCAGTTCGGTGTGTCCGCCACCCCGGTCCGCGAGGCCATGCTCGATCTGGCCCGGGAGGGACTCGTCGAAGCGGTCCGCAACAAGGGCTTCCGGATAACGGAGTTGACCGAACAGGACCTCGACGACTTCACCGAGCTGCGCGCCATGATCGAGGTGCCCACCGTCGGCCGGATCACCAGGATGGGCCGGACCGAGGAGCTGAAGGCGTTGCGGCCGCTCGCCGAGGCGATCGTGGCGGCCGCCGCCGAGCACGACATCCTCGGCTACCTGGAGGCGGACCGCCGTTTCCACCTCGAACTGCTGGCCCTGGCCGGCAACCGCAGACTGGTGGAGGAGGTCGGCAACCTGCGCAAGCGTTCGCGCCTCTTCGGTCTCAACCGGCTCTCCGAATCGGGGCAGTTGACCGCTTCTGCCGAGGAGCACGTCCAGCTGCTCGATCTCATGATCGCCGGTGACGTGCGGGGCGCCGAGCAGCGGATGCTGACGCACATGTCCCATGTCAGGTCGCTCTGGGCCGAGGAGGACGGCGATGCCGAGGGCGAGGGGGAACGCGGGGCCGCGGCGATGCCGCTGACCGCGGCGGAGTGCTGACGCCGGCACAGCTGTGCTGCCCGGATCCGCGGTCCGGCAGGCCCTCGGCGAGAGCCGGCCGTCGTGGCGGATCGGGCACGCCGAACCCGCCACGACCGGCTCCGCCTCGGCTCGGAGCCGGTCGGGCGACCTCTGACCGGGCGGCCGCTTTCCGGCACGCATGCCTCGGGCGTCGTGGAATCGCCCGCGCCATGCCGCGTCCGCCGTCCGGTCGAGATCACCCGACGCGCCCTCATCCGTCCGACATTGCGGCCATCCACTCCTCGATCCCGACGGCGGTGCGGGGCAGCGCGGACGACATGAGCCGGGCGCCGTCGTCCGTGATCACGAGGTCGTCCTCGATCCGCACCCCTGTTCCGCGCGGTGCCGGGGGCAGGGTCTCGTCGTCCGGCCGGAGGTGGAGGCCCGGCTCCACCGTCAGGACCTGACCGGCCTCCAGCCGTCCGTCCAGGTGGGCGTCCGCGCGCGCCCGGGCGAAGTCGTGCACGTCCATGCCGAGCATGTGGCCGCTGCTGCCAGCGTGTAGCGGCGGTGGAAGCCGTTGTCGGCTTCGAGCGCCTCGTCCGCGGACATCCGCAACACACCCCACCCGTGCGGTCCTTCGGCGATGACCCGGATGGCCGCCCGATGGAAGTCGCGGAACAGTGCGCCGGGGCGCAGTGCCGTGATGCCCGCGTCCTGCGCTGCCGGCACCAGTTCGTATACCTCGCGCTGCACGGGGGAGAAGCGGCCGGGCAGCGACAGGGTACGGGTGATGTCGGCCGTGTACAGCGTGTCCGTCTCCACCCCGGCGTCCAGCAGCAGCAGTTCGTCGCGGTCCAGACGGCCGTCGTTGCGGATCCAGTGCATGACACAGGCGTGCGCCCCGGCCGCGGCGATCGCGGAATAGCCGGGGCCGTTGCCCTCCGGGCGCGCCCGCAGATCGAAGACGCCCTCGATCCCGCGCTCGCCAAGCGGATGCCGCAGCGCCCGGAGCAGGCACCGCACCACGTCCTCGAAGCCGGCCACCGTCGCGTCGACGGCATGCCGCAACTGCCCCACCTCCCAGGGCTCCTTGGCGAGGCGGAGTTCGGCCGGCACGGTCTCGGGCGGGGCCGGTGACCGGCGTGCGGGCGGGAACGACCCGCGGGCACAGGAGTTCGTCGACGGTCGGATCCATGCCGGTCAGTACCCGGGTCGGCGGCTGCGGCCCGGTGAGCAGCTTCTCCCAGGCGTCCGGATGGGCGCAGCGGCTGCCGGTCAGCCGGGCCGCCTCGGCCAGGTCGGGGCGGCGGCCGGCCCAGAACTCGCCGTACCTGCGGTCGCGGTAGAACTCGCGCCCGGTGCGGGGCGAACGGGGGCGCAGATACAGCAGCACCGCCTCGTGCCGCTCGTCGCCGTCGGGCTCCAGGACCAGGACGTGACCGGCCTGGTCCTCGCCCCGGTGGTCGTCCGGTGGCCGGGAATCCGGTGCCGTCGAGCGGTGCGTATCGGGGCACAGCGGAAACCGGGTGTGGTGGCAGGGAGTTGTCGCGGAGATGAATGTGCGCGAGAGGGGTTCCAAAGAACATGTGACATGTGCCATTGTACAGCGCGTGGCGGGGGTGGTCGTGGTCATGTCACCCAATGGGTCGGCCGGAAGCGACCGGACCCGCCCCCGCGCATTCCCCCACAGCCGCGCATGGTCGCGCGGTCGACACACCGCTGGGAGGCGGCACGTGAAGAACCGAACGGTTCGACAGAGAATCACCGGACTATCCACCGCAGTACTCGCGGCCTGCCTGGGGGTGGGCCTGCTCGCCGCCCCCAGCGGGGCCACCGGGCATGACCCCGCCGCCGTGGCGACGGCGGCGAGGAGCGGCGCTCTCGCCGGTGATTCCGCAACGGCACACGCGGCGGACGGATCTCCCGAGCCCGGCGGCCCGTCCGCCGAGTCGCCGACCGCATTTGCGGACGACGCCGACCACTTCGGCCGCAAGACCCTCAAGGCCGCCGAGCGCCCGCCGTTGTCCGCGTCCAAGGACGCACTGCGGCGGGACTACGACGACCCGGGCGCCGCGCGCCCGAGCCACGTGCCGCCGTCGATGAAGGCCGACTTCAAGGCCAAGGGCGGATCCAAGGCCCGGACCGCGGCCGAGTGCAATGTCAGCGACTTCACCAGCCGCACCGGAAGCGACCTGGTCCAGCAGATCAAGTCGTCGACGACCGACTGCGTCAACACGCTGTTCCGCGTCAAGGGCAACGACGGCAATCTGGCCTTCCGCGAGGAGCAGATGGTCACCGTCGCCAACGCCATGCGCGACGGATCGACCGCCTACCCCGGCGACAGCAGTACCGGCATGCCCCAGCTGGTCCTCTATCTCCGAGCCGGGTACTTCGTGCAGTACTACGACCCCGACACGGTGGGCGAGTACGGCCCGCAGCTACGGACGGCCATCCAGGGCGCGCTCGACGCGTTCTTCGCCTCCTCGCACGCCTTCGACGTCACCGACGCCAACGGGCAGACCCTGTCCGAGGCCGTCATTCTGATCGACAGCGCCGTGGAGAACGCCCGCTACCTGCCCATCGTCAAGCGGCTGCTGGCCGACTACGACTCCTCGTACAACGAGTTCTACTACATGGTCAACGCCGTGAACAGCGTGTACACGGTGTTCTTCCGCGGTCACCAGGTGCCGGAGTTCATCGCCGCGGTGGAGGCCGACCCCAGCGCGCTGAACGCCCTCAGCGACTTCGCGTCGAGCCATCTCGACCTGCTGGGCACCAAGCAGTCGTTCCTCGCTTCCAACGCGGGACTTGAGCTCGGCCGCTTCCTCAAGGAAGACTCCCTGCGCCCCAAGGTGAGCCCGTTGGTCGCCGAACTGCTCGGCAAGAGCTCCATCACCGGCCCCACCGCCCCGCTCTGGGTCGCCATGGCGCAGATGGTCGAGGCCTACGACAAGGCGAACTGCTCGCAGTACGGCACCTGCGACCTCGCCGAGCGCCTGAAGACCGCGGTTCTCCCCGTCAAGCACACATGCAGCGACAGCATCCAGATCCTTGCGCAGCAGATGTCCGCCGAGGAGCTCGACGCGAGCTGCACCAGTCTGCGCAACCAGGACGCCTACTTCCATGACGTCGCCCGGGACAACGGTCCGGTCGCCGACGACAACAACAAGACCATCGAGGTCGTGGTCTTCGACTCCAGCACCGACTACCAGACCTACGCGGGCGCGATCTACGGCATCAACACGAACAACGGCGGTATGTACCTGGAAGGCGACCCCGCTGCGGAAGGCAATCAGCCCCGGTTCATCGCCTACGAGGCCGAGTGGGTCCGCCCCGATTTCCAGATCTGGAACCTGAACCACGAATACACGCACTACCTCGACGGCCGCTTCAACATGTACGGCGACTTCGAGGACGGACTGACCACGCCGACCGTCTGGTGGGTCGAGGGCTTCGCGGAGTACGTCTCCTACTCGTACCGCAAGGTCGACTACGACGACGCCGCCGCCCAGGCCGCGAACCACACCTACACCCTGCGGACCCTGTACGACACCACCTATGAGAACGCCGACCAGACCCGAGTCTACAACTGGGGCTATCTGGCCGTCCGTTACATGCTGGAGTCCCACCGCGGGGACGTCGACACCCTCCTCGGCCTCTACCGCAAGGGCGACTGGGACGGTGCCCGCACCCTGCTCACATCGACCATCGGCGACCGTTACGAAGCCGACTGGAACACCTGGCTGAACGCCTGCGCGGCCGGCAGCTGCGGCGGCGGCACGCCCACCGAGCCCGGGGGCGAGTGCACCGGGAAGGACACCAGGGAGCTGGGCAAGAACTGCAAGCGCAGCGGGCTGAAGGCGGTCAAGGACGACTACGCCTACCTGTACGTACGCATTCCGGCGGGCACCGCTCAGCTGCAGATCACCGTGACGGGCGGTACGGGCGACGCCGACCTCTACTACAACGCGGACAAGTGGGCGACCACCACTGACTACACCAGCCGGGCCGTCGGAGCCGGGAACGAGCACACGCTGACCATCGACCACCCGGAGGCCGGAGACCGCTTCATCAGTCTGCACGCCACCGAGAGCTTCGACGGGGTGAGCGTCACCACCCAGTACTGATCCCCGGAATCGCACGTCCCCGTACGTGCGGGCAACGGCAGGCCGGTGGAGCGGTGTTCCCGCCCCACCGGCCTGCCGCACGACCGTTGCCGGACCGCCCCGGGGAACGCCGTCAGCGGGACGGGGCGACGAGCCCCGTCTCATAGGCGGTGATGACGAGCTGGACGCGGTCCCGGGCGCCCAGTTTGGTGAGCAGCCGCGACACGTGCGACTTGGCGGTGGCCACCGTGATGAAGAGGTCCTCGGCGATCTCGCTGTTCGACCGGCCGCGTCCGATCAGGGTCAGCACTTCCCGTTCCCGCTCGGTGATGCCCCCGACCGGTCGTGGGGAGCGCTCCGGGGCCGCCGCCGGGGGCCGGACGAAGTCCGCGATCAGCCGGCGCGTCACACCCGGCGCGAGCAGGGCGTCGCCCGCGGCGACCACACGGATCGCCGCGAGGATGTCGTCCAGTGCCATGTCCTTGACCACGAAGCCGCTCGCACCGGCCCGGAGCGCGGCGTAGACGTGGTCGTCCTCGTCGAAGGTGGTCAGGACGAGGACGCGCGTGGACGCCGGACCTGCCGTGATCCGGCGGGTGGCCTCGATCCCGTCCATGCCGGGCATCCGGATGTCCATGACCACGACGTCGGGGCCGACGTCCCCGACCAGCCGGACGGCCTCGTCGCCGGTGGCGGCCTCACCGACGACCTCCAGGTCGGTGTGATCGGCCATCAGCACCCGCAGACCGGACCGGACCAACGGCTGGTCGTCGACCAGTACCACCCGGACGGTCATCGGGCCTCCGCCGGAGCTCCGGCGGGTGCGGGCAGCGGCAGCCTCGCCGCCACCCGGAATCCGCCCTCGGGGCGCGGCCCGGCGACGAGCCGGCCGCCCAGCAGCCCGACTCGCTCGCGCATCCCGACGAGGCCGAAGCCGTGGGCCGGGCCGTTCCCGGCGGCGCCGCATCCGTCGTCGACGACCTCCACGGACAGCTCCTCGTCCCCGTAGTCGATGGACACCCGGCAATGCCCGGTGTCCGCGTGCCGGACCACGTTGGTCAGCGCCTCCTGCACGATCCGGTAGGCGGACAGGTCGATGGCGGCCGGCACCGGACGCCGCTTCCCGCTGCGGCGCACATCGACGCGTACCGCCGCACCGGCGGTCGCCGCCGCCAACTGTTCGACGTCTTCCAGCCCAGGCGAGGGCGCGAGCGGTGACCGCTGCGCGGCGGCCGGACCCCCGTCGGTCCGACGGAGCGACACCAGCGTGCGCCGCAGACCCGACAGGGTCTCTCTGCTGGTGGCCTCGATGACGCGCAGGGCCTCGCGCGCCTCCGTCGGCCGGGTCCGGATGACCCGGCTGCCCATACCGGCCTGGATGGCGATGATGCCGATGCTGTGCGCGACCGCGTCGTGCAACTCCCGTGCGATGCGCAGACGTTCGGCAGTCACGGCCTCGGTCACCTCATGTGCGCGCAGTGCCACCGCGTGCTCGCGGCGCTCGCGCGTCAGCAGACCGGCCATGCAGGACGCCGCCGCCGCCAGGAAGGCGATCACCTCGTCGGCGATCAGGCCGTCCCCGGGCGAGAAACCGGCGATCACCAGGAGTTGCGCGACGACGGACCCGGTCACCGCGACCGCCGAAGGCCGCCGTGCGCAGGTGGCGACGATGAAGCCCAGCACGAGGTCCACCGCCAGAAACGACAGGAACTGCCCCGGGAACGGCGTCGCCAGGCTCTCCCGGGAGCTCGGAGGGCCCACCACCACGGCAGTGGATCCGAGGAGCGCCATGGCAAGAGCCGTCAGCGGCATCCGTCGCACCACGCCGACGAGCAGGCTCGCCGCCAGCAGCGCCCCGACACCGTGGATCGTGCCCGACGCCCGCGGTGCGCCCCCGACCAGCAGACCCACCACGAGGACGTAGCAGACACCCCCCGCCCAGGCCACGGCCCCGGTTCTCGTCATCGGAGGCATTCCCTCCCGGGCACAACGGCATGATGCGCGACGTGCGCAGGCAGCGGAGTGATCGTCACAGGGTTCACGCCGCGAGGCTAACCCGTCACCGTCGGCGCGGCATCAGCCCGGGGACGTACGCCCACGGGCCGAACCCGCCGCACGATTGCCGTCCGCGGCCGCATGCCCGGACGGGATGCTCCCGGCAGTGTGGACGCCGTGATCGAAGTCAGCGAACTCACCAAGCGCTACGGCGGCAGAACGGCCGTCGACCATCTCTCCTTCACCGTGCGGCCGGGCCGGGTCACCGGATTCCTCGGTCCCAACGGCGCCGGCAAGTCCACCACCCTGCGGTTGATCCTCGGTCTGGACGCGCCCACCGGCGGCGGCGCCACCGTCGACGGCGTCCCCTTCCACCGCCACCCGCGCGGACTGCGGCACGTCGGAGCCCTCCTCGATGCCGGACAGATCCACGGCGGACGCAGCGCCACGGCCCATCTGTCCGCCCTGGCCCGCAGCAACGGCATCCCGCGGCGCCGGGTGGACGAGGTGCTTCACGCGGTGGGACTGGCCGAGGCGGCGAACCGCCGCGTCGGCGGATTCTCCCTCGGCATGAAGCAGCGGCTGGGCGTCGCCACCGCCCTGCTCGGCGACCCGCCCGTGCTCATGTTCGACGAGCCGATCAACGGCCTGGACCCGGAGGGCGTGCGCTGGATACGCCGACTCCTCCGGCGCCTGGCCGCCGAGGGGCGCACCGTCTTCCTCTCCAGCCACCTGATGTCGGAGATGGAGAACACCGCCGACCACCTGGTCGTCATCGGCCGGGGCCGCCTCATCGCCGCCGAGCCGCTCGGGGACTTCGCGGCCCGCAGCACCCGTCGCGGCGTCGTGGTCGCGACACCGCAGACCGCCGAGCTGGCGGCCGTGCTGACCGCTGCGGGCGCCTCGGTCGAGCCGGAGGGCCCGGAGACGGGGAAACTCGCCGTGACCGGACTCCCGGCGGACCGAATCGGGGCACTCGCCTTCGAGAACCGCATCCGAGTGGACGAATTGACCACCCGTACCGCCTCGCTGGAGGCAGCCTTCATGGAACTCACCGCGGACAGCACCGAATACCTGGCAGGACAGCCGTGATGACCACGCTAGCCCCCGCTCCCCGGAGCGCCCCCGCGGCACCGCCGCCCGCCCGCTTCCGTGACCTGCTCGCCGCCGAGTGGATCAAGACGCGGTCCCTGCGTTCCACACCGTGGACGATCGGGCTCACCGTCCTGTTCGTCGTCGGGTCCGCCGCCGTGGCCACGCTGACGGACCGGACCGCGAGATCCGGCCCCGCCGACTTCCTGCCCTTCGACGCCTACCCGGCGGCCGGCTACTGGACGCTGATGCTCGTCGCCGCCGGCATGGGTGCCCTCACCGTCGTGAGCGAGTACAGCAGCGGGCTGATCCGCACCACCACCGTGGCCGTCCCGGCCCGCGGTTCGGTCGTGCTGGCCAAGGCGGCCGTCACCTCAGCGCTGTGGACCGCGGTCGGCACGGTCGCCTCCACCGGGTCCTTCCTGGTCTCCCGGGCCGTCCTGGACGGGCACCGGGCCGGGGTTCCGATCGATCACCCCGGTGTGTTCCGGGCGTTGGCGGCATCCGCGCTGCTGGCTCCGGTCTGTGCCCTGGTCGGCCTGGGCCTCGGCGTCCTGCTCCGGCATGCCGCCGGGACCGTGGTCACCGCCGTCTTCACCCTGCTGATGCTGCCCACCATGTTCTCGGAGAGCAATCGCTGGTCGGCGGACATCAAACACGCACTGGTGTCGGCCGCCTGGAATCGCCTCGTCCGGACCTGGGAGCCGGAGCCCGAATCCCTGGGCTACACCGCCACGGTCCCCGGCTCCTGGACCGTGTACGCGCTCTGGCCGCTGCTCACGATCGCGCTCGCCGTTCTCGTCGTGCGGCGCCGCGACGTGTGAGCGCACCGCGACGTGTGGGCGCGCCCCGGGCTCCCCCCGTTCGGCCCGCCGCCCGTGCTCCTCAGAGCAGTCGCAGCGTGCCGGGTCTCGTCCCGTCCGTCAGGATCTCCACCAGCAGGTCGAACAGGGTCGGTCCCCGTCCCGCCAGTGCGTCGTCGAGCCGGGCCCGGACGTCGGACCGGTGCGACGGATGCACCCTGTCCAGGCTCTGCCGCAGATGACGTGCCATCTCCTCGTGGCCCAGCGCCCGCGCCGACCGGGCGTGTTCCCGCCATTCGAGAACGAAGTCCTCGTCGTCCGGGGTGCCCATGCCGCCGCTCAGGCAGTCCGCCAGGGAGTCGAAGTTGCGGCCGAAGTATCCGCCGGGGCCGTTCACGGCCTCGCCGATGACGGTCCAGAACTGCTCCAGGCCGGTGATCCGGGAGCCGTCGATCACGTAGGTCACGGTCATGGCCGGAGAGTAGCGCCCCGGCCGGCACCGGTCCGGGACCGGGGCGGGGCGGCCCGTACACGTCCGCGATCCGCGCCGCAGGTGGGGGGCCACGGCGCGGATCGGATCGGAGGGACGGGTGTCAGCAGCCGCGGTTGATCAGGTTGAACGTGGCGTAGTGGTCGCCGGTGTAGTAGTCCTCGCGCACCTTCTCGCCCGTGACGACGCGTCGCGCGCCGCGGGTGGGGGAGCCGGGGGTGATGACCGTGTACTCGTGGTAGTAGCCGGTGCTCTGCTTGGGCAGGACACCCTCCCGGTTCTGGAAGACGGTGCCGTCCTGCTTGTAGGGGAACGGGCCGCCGACCTCGATCAGGTCGAGGGTGTCATGGGCCTGGGAGGGCAGCTTCGAGTAGCAGATGCTGCCGACCGAGGCCGGGGAGGCGGCGGTGGCGGACGCGGTGACGGGGCCGCCGACGACGAGGGCCGACAGGAGGGCGGCGGCGCCGCCGAGTGTGGTGATCCGTGGGGGGATTCGCATGGCCACCATGATGACGCGCGTAGACACGGGTCCGTCAATGTCGAGCCATGTGAATTCTGTGGAAGTTAACCGGAGGGATGGAAAGGTGACGGTCACGTGTCCGACCGACCGTCAACCGCCTCGTGCCCGCGTTCACATATTGATGAGTCGACAAGCGTGGCGGCCCGCCGCCGGGGCATGCATCCCGGTGACGGTTTCGGCGAAGGAGTGCGACCGGGACGAAGAAGAGGGGGCGATCCACTGTGCGTGCGGGGGAGATGATGGAACGTCGAAGAGATGTCGAATCGATGACCGAAGCGGCCGGGCGGCAACCCGTCGCATGGCGACGGCAGCCGGCCAGGATGCGTCGCAGACTGGTCCGCGCCGATCTGGCGGGCGTGAGCGAAGTCCGCCACGCACTACGGGAGTTCCTGCGCTACCGGTGGCCGGACGAGCCCGCCGGAGTGGCCGAGCTGCTGCTCAGCGAGCTGGTCACCAACGCGCTGATCCACACGGACGGCGGTGCCGTCCTCACGGCGAGCGTGACCGCCACCGGACTACGGGTCGAGGTACGGGACTTCGGTTCCGGACTGCCCCTGTCGCACGTACCGGACGCCGACGACGGTACGCACGGCAGGGGACTCGTCCTGGTCCGCGGGCTCGCGGACGCCTGGGGGATCGGCGCGCACGCGCTGGGCAAGGTCGTCTGGTTCGAACTGGACGGCGAAAGGCCCTGACGGCCCGGGGCCAACCGGGTCGTCAGGGCCTTTCGCGGCGATCGGAGGATCGGCGGATCAGCCGAACTGCTGCTCCAGATCCTTCAGTTTGCGCTCCAGCGAATCGAGCCGGGGCAGCGCCTGGGTGTCGTCCTCAGCCGTGAGGTCGACGGTCACCGGATCACCGGGATTCCGGTCCGTGCCACCGCCGTCAGGCCCCGTCACGGCCTGCAGGGAGGGCCGAGGCCGCAGCGGCAGCTGTCCCGGTTCCGATATGGCGGGCTCCACGGCGGGCTGCGTGGAGCCCGCCGAAGGGGGGACGACGGCCGCCTGCACGTCCACCTGGGTTCCGCCCCGGCCCACCCGGCGCCAGGCACGGTTCTGCCGGTTCAGCGCCTTGATGTGGGCCCGGTCCAGCTTGGCCTGCTCCTTGCGGCGCAGACGGTTCTGCTCCTTCTCCCGCCGGTCCTCGCGGACGTCCTCGACCGCCTCGTCCAGGGTGCGGACACCCTCCAGCAGCATCAGCGACCAGGCGCCGAAGGTCTCCCGCGGGGCACGCAGCCACCGCACGATCCGGATCTGCGGCAGCGGACGCGGCACCAGGCCCTGCTCGCGCAGGGCGGCCCGGCGGGTCTGCTTCAGTGCGCGGTCGAACAGCACGGCCGCCGAGAGCGACATCCCCGCGAAGAACTGCGGAGCGCCCGCGTGGTCGATGCCGCGCGGCGCGTGCACCCAGTTGAACCAGGCCGCGGCACCGGCGAACAGCCAGACGAGCAGCCGCGAGCCGAGCGCCGCGTCACCGTGGCTGGCCTCGCGCACCGCGAGCACGGAACAGAACATCGCGGCCCCGTCGAGGCCGAACGGAACGAGGTACTCCCAGCCCCCGGTGAGGCCGAGGTTCTGCTTGCCGAAGCCCACGAGCCCGTGGAACGAGAGCGCGGCGGCGACCGCCGCACAGCAGAACAGCAGGACGTACGAGGCGGTGGCGTACAGCGCCTCCTTGCGTCTGCGGCGCTCCTCGCTGCGCTCCCAACTGTCCTCGGTGGCGGTTTTGTCGGCGGCGCGCTTACCGCGCACGACCACCGCCACCGCCGCCAGGACTCCCACGAGCAGCACGGCCACCGGAAGCAGCCAATTCAGCGATATGTCGGTAAGTCTCATGCGCGGTCCCTTGCGTCACGTAGGGCATTTCGGGCGCCATGATTGCCGAAACCCTGCCACGCACAGGGGGTTTCGGGACAAGAGAACGCCATTGGGTTGGCAGGGCATACGGATAACCGAGATCTCATCGAATATCCGCACACGGCCAGTGATCTGCGTTCGAATACTACTACCCGTACGAGGGGTGTCGATCAGTGAGCCGACGTCAGTTTCCGTACCCGGTCGGCATCACAGGTGCGGGGGCAGGTGACGCAGGTGTCGTCGGGGCGCAGCGTGTAGAACAGGCAGCAGCTCACCCGGTCGCGCGTGGGGAGCGGCTCGCCGTCGGGTCCGGTCAGCTCACGGAAGCCCGCCGTGCCCACGTACGGCCCGGTCGTGCCGGGCAGCAGCGCCTCCAGCTCGGCCATCGCCCGCCGTTCCTCGCCGAGCAGGTGGGCGACGTACCAGAGGCCCTCGACGACCTCGTCCGTCGCCATGCCCCACAACGCCCGCCTGCCGCGCCGCATCCGCGGCCGGAAGCCGTCCAGCACCGGGCCCATGTGGTCGGCGACGGCGGCGAGCACCTCGCCCCGCAGCGCCGCCTCGTCCCGGACCACCCGGGCGCCGGGCAGCCCGGCCGCCGGATCGTCCGGGAGGCAGGCGAATTCCCGCACCCGGACGGCCATGCGGCCCAGGGCCCGCTGTATCGCCACGTCCGCGACGGGGATCCGCGGCACCCTCCGGTACAGGAACCACGGCACCGTCACCAGCAGGCAGGCGGGCCAGGCGTACCGGTGCAGCCCGAAGCCGGCCACCACGTCGGGGCGCGGCTGCTGCCCGTAGTCCCGCACCATCTGGGCGTGGTCCCGGGCGAGGAACACGTCGAGCGCGGCACCTCCCGCCGCGAGTTCGTCGGCGCGCACCCAGCCGACCCCGCGGGGCATTTCCTCGCCGTCCGGCAGCACCTCCGCGCGCAGCCCGGGGAAGACCTCGGCCAGGCGCGCGTACGCGCCCGTCACGGCGGACGCGGTGGCGCCGGGCAACAGGGCGGGAAGTGTCATGCGGGACCGCCGAATCACGATACTTGCAGGTAAGCCTTACCTTACCCGAGTTGATCGAGGTTTGAACTGCGGCCCGCTCCGCCTATCGTGCACACGGGAGCATGGCGCGCGCGATCCGCGCGCCCGCGGCAGGCCGAGGAGGTCAGGGTGGAGCAGGGCAGAACGTGCGGGCGGGCACGGCCGGTGCCCGCGACCTCCTCCGCGTCCGTACGGGTGCCCGAACAGACACGCGGCGAGCAGGTCCCGGAGCACGTGCGCGGCGAGCACACCCACAGCGAACCACTGGCCCCCCGCGCCCCGGTGCGACGGCACTCCGTGCGCGGCCAGGTCCTGGAGGCCCTGCGGGCCGCCCTGGCCGACGGTCATCTGGTGCCCGGCGAGGTGTACTCGGCCCCGGCCCTCGGCGCCCGCTTCGGGGTCTCCGCGACGCCGGTGCGCGAGGCGATGCAGCAACTGGCCGTCGAGGGCGCCGTCGAGGTCGTGCCGAACCGCGGGTTCCGGGTGTCCCGGCGCGGGCCGCGCGAGCTGGCCGAGCTGGCCGAGGTGCGGGCCCTGGTCGAGGTTCCCGTCATGCTGCGGCTCGCCAGGACCGTCCCGCCGGCCCGCTGGTGCGCCCTGCGCCCGCTCGCCGAGGCCGCCGTGGCCGCCGCCGCCCTCGGCGACCGGGCGGGCTACGCCGAGTGCGACCGGGCCTTCCACGGCGCCGTCCTCTCGCTCGGCGGCAACGAGCAGCTGGTGGCGATCGCCGACGAACTGCACCGCCGGTCCCAGTGGCCGCGGGCGAACAACCCCGCCACCCGCCGAGCCGACCTCCTCGCCGACGCCGCCGAGCACACGGCGCTGCTCGACGCGCTGATCGCCCAGGACCTCGCCGTCGCGCAGTCGCTGGTGCACGAGCACTTCACCGGTACCGACGGCTGACGGGCCCTCCCGGCCCGAGCGGCTCCGCCCGTACGGCCCGCACCGCACCCGCGCCGCGGGGCGGGCGGCGGGGACCACGGCCGGCGGGTTCGTGGCCCGGCCCGTCGGCCGCTCAACGGCGCCGGTGCTCCCCGCGCGGCTCAGTTCGCCCCGGCGGTCCCGGGGGGCGGCGGGTCCAGGTGAGGTGCCAGCCAGGTCGGTACGCCCCCGAGCAGCCGGAACAGCCGACCGGCCTCGGCGCGCAGCCGGGCCGCCGCCTCGGCTTCCGGCTCGGCGTCCGCGAGCGCGATGAGTGCCGGAGCCGTACCGATCAGGTACCCCAGCTCCTCTCGTATCCGCAGGGACTCGGCGAAACCGTGCCGTGCCTCGGCACGTTCGCCCTCGCGCAGGGCGAGCAGGGCGAGATGGCGCCAGGTGGAGGAGAGCAGCAGCGCGTCGCCCTGGGCGGCGGCACCGGCGTGGGCCCTTCGGTAGGCGGCCCGCGCGGCCTGCGGCGAGTCGGCGATGTTGTGCGCTATCAGACCGCGGCGGAAGTCCAGCAGGGGACGGTTCGGAGCGGCCGGGGCGAGCAGCGCCGCCGCCCGGCTCAGGGCGACGCTGGCCTCGTCCGCCCGGTCCCGTACCCCCAGAAGTGTCGACGCGTACGCCAGATGACCGCGTTCGCAGGCGGCGGCGCCGCGTTCGGCGTCGTCGTGGGCGAGCGCCTCGGCGGTGCGCAGGGCGTCCTCGGCGTCGGTCCAGCCCTGCCCGGTGTACAGGCAGCGTTCGGTCAGCAGCGCGGTCCGCTGGAGTGCCGCGGCCGGATCGGCGGCGGCGTCGTGTTCGAGCAGCGCGGCGGCGTCCGTCCAGCAGGCGCGTGACCGCAGCCGCCATACCGCTGTCTGGAGCGGCGGATCGTCATCTGCTGTCGTTCCGGAACCAGACATGGCGGTATGCGCCACATTGCCCTCCCCTAGCGCGCCATTGAGCTGTCGAGAAGCGGTCGGCCCAACGGGAGTCGGGCCGACGGCCGGTGGGTCTGGCGGCATCTCAGCACGGATCCGTACGCCGGGCCAAGGGGTCGGGTCAATGTCAGGTGAAATATTTCACAAAGAGCTGGGCCCGGCACGGGACGCCGCGGGGCCCGGGAATCAGCTCATACGCAGGGCGAGGAAGAAATCGAGCTTGTCCTCCAGGCGTGCGAGATCACGCCCCGTCAACTGCTCGATTCGCCCGACCCGGTAGCGCAGCGTGTTGACGTGCAGGTGGAGCCGGGTCGCACAGCGGGTCCAGGAACCGTCGCAGTCCAGGAACGCCTCCAGCGTGGGGATGAGGTCCGCGCGGTGGCGCCGGTCGTACTCGCGCAACGGGTCGAGCAGCCGTGCGGTGAACGCGCGGCGCACGTCGTCCGGGACGAACGGCAGCAGCAGGACGTGCGAGGCGAGTTCGTGGTGCCCGGCCGCGCAGACCCGGCCGGGGCGGGCCGCCGCCACCCGGCGGGCGTGCCGGGCCTCCTCCAGTGCGCCGCGCAGCCCCTCGGCCGAATGCACGGCCGCGCTGACCCCCAGCGTCAGCCTGCCGTCGTCGGCGAGGCCCGCCGAGAGCGGTTCGCGGACGGCGGTGAGCAGGACCTCCGCGTGCAGCGAGGCGTCCTCGGCGGGCTCCGCCCCGCCGCCGGTGTCCCGGGCGGGGGCCACCGGGCCGGGCAGCGGTACGAGGGCCACGGCCTCGTCGCCCGTGTGCGCGACCGCGATCCGGTCCGCGCAGTCGGGGCCGACGACCGCCGGGTCGATCAGGATCTCCTCCAGCACCGCCTGGGCGACCGGTCCGGGCGGCACGGCCGGGCCGGACCCGCCCGCCGCTGACCCCTCCGCGCCGCCCCATTCGATCCGTGCCACCACGACCTGCCACTGCGGTGCCGTTCCCAGCCCCGGCAGCAGCACCGGGGCGGCGACCCTCAGCCTGGCGGCGATCTCGGCGGGCGGCGCACCCGTCTGGACCAGCTCCAGGACCTCCTGGGCGAGCCTGCGGCGCACCGTACGGGCCGCGTCGCGTCGATCCCGCTCGACCGCGATCAGCTGGGTGACGCCCTGGAGCAGGTCCAGCCGGGCGGTCGGCCAGTCGCTCGGGTCGGCCTCCACCGCGAGCAGCCAGTCCGACAGCACCGACTCCCGCACCTCGCCGGAGGCCGGGACCTTGCCCCGCCCGGTGTTCCGGATCGGGAACAGCGCGTATGTGATGCCGTCGACCACGGCCCGGTGCGGGGCCCGGCGGCCCGCCCGGGCGGCGGCCAGGTGATGCCCGGCGAGCGCCGCCCCGACCGGCCCGGCCGACGGCGCGCCGGCGGCCCCCGCGACCTGCCGCCCGGTGGGGGAGAGCACCCAGGCCCGCAGGTCGAGATCGGAACCGAGCAGATCGAGGACCACCTCCGGGCCGCCACCGGCCGGGCCCGAGGTCATCAGCCTGCGGTGCCGGTCCACCACCGCGGCCAGATCACCCGCACGCTCGCCGGACACCTGGCGCACCACATGCTCGGTGATGGTGGCGAACGCGACCGTCTCGTGGACGGCGAAGAGCGGCAGCCGGTGCCGCGCGCACGCCTCCACCAGATCGTCCGGGACGACCCCGAGCTCCGCCTCGCCCGCCGCGAGCCCGGCGACCCCGGAGCCCACCAGAATGCGGACGAACGGCTCCGAGTCCGCCGCGTCGCGACGCCAGGCCAGCCCGGTCAGGACCAGCTCGCCGCCCGACAGGTAGCGGCTGGGGTCACGCAGGTCCGTGGTCATCACGCCGCGGACGGAGCGGTCCAGCTCGTCCTCGCCGCCGAGCAGCCGCAGGCCCAGCGCGTCGGTCTCCAGCAGTGCGCGCAGCCGCATCTCGTCGCCGCCGATCTCTTCCGTTGGGGTGGGGGTCAACTGGCGGATCCGGTGAGGCCACCGGTCCACGCCATTTGTTCGAATCTACAAGACGACGAGATCGGCCGGTCGGCTGCTTCATGGTTTCGGTGACTGCACCGGGTGGAGCACGGCTTGTGTACTTGGCCCACATCGCGTGAACAACACAGGAATCACCGGCCGAGGGCCGGCCGTCCCCGTCCCGGCGAACGACCCGACCGAGAAGAGAGCCACGCATGGACTTCCTTCGTCCCGCGAGCTGGGAGGAGGCGCTCGCCGCCAAGGCCGAGCATCCGGCGGCCGTGCCCATCGCGGGTGGCACCGATGTGATGGTGGAGATCAACTTCGACCACCGGCGGCCCGAGCACCTCCTCGACCTGAACCGCATCGCTGAGCTGTCCGCATGGGAGGTCGGCCGGGAGAACGTACGGCTCGGCGCCAGTGTGCCGTACAGCCACATCATGGAGCACCTGCGCGCCGAGCTGCCCGGACTCGCGCTCGCCTCGCACACCGTCGCCTCCCCGCAGATCCGCAACCGCGGCGGCGTCGGCGGCAACCTGGGCACCGCCTCGCCCGCCGGGGACGCCCACCCGGCACTCCTCGCCGCCGGGGCCGAGGTCGAGGCCGCGTCCGTGCGCGGCACCCGGATGATCCCCATCGACGCCTTCTACACCGGCGTCAAGCGCAACGCCCTCGAACCGGACGAGCTGATCCGGGCCGTGCACATCAGGAAGGCCGACGGACCGCAGCAGTACTCCAAGGTCGGCACCCGCAACGCCATGGTCATCGCCGTCTGCGCCTTCGGACTCGCGCTGCACCCCGGGACCCGCACCGTCCGCACCGGCATCGGCTCGGCGGCCCCCACTCCGGTACGCGCGAAGGCGGCGGAGGAGTTCCTGAACGCCGCGCTGGAGGAGGGCGGCCTCTGGGACAGCCGGGCAGCCCTCGCGCCGTCCGTCGCCGCACGGTTCGCCGCCCTCGCCGCCGGCGCCTGCAACCCGATCGACGACGTGCGCGGCACCGCGGGCTACCGCCGCCACGCGGTGGGTGTCATGGCCCGCCGCACCCTCGGCTGGACCTGGGAGTCGTACCGCGGCGACGGCCGCAGCAGCGAAGGAGCCGCCTGATCATGCGCGTCAACCTCACCGTCAACGGCCGCCGGTACGAGGCGGACGACGTCTGGGAGGGCGAGTCCCTGCTCCACGTGCTGCGCGAGCGGATGGGGCTGCCCGGTTCGAAGAACGCCTGCGAGCAGGGCGAGTGCGGATCGTGCACGGTCCGGCTGGACGGCGTCCCGGTCTGCTCCTGCCTGGTCGCCGCCGGACAGGCGGAGGGCCGGGAGGTCGTCACCGTGGAGGGCCTCGCCGACTTCGCCGCCCACCGCTCCCGGGCCCACCCCGGCAGCGGCTGCGCCCCCGGCGACTGCGGCACGAGCCTCGACGAGGCACGCCGGTGGCGGGCCCGGCCGGCCGGCCCGGACCCCGTCGACGGGGTCGGACTCGCCCCGATCCAGCAGGCGTTCATCGACGCCGGGGCCGTCCAGTGCGGATTCTGCACCCCCGGTCTGCTGGTCGCCGCCGACGAACTGCTGGAACGCAACCCGGAGCCGTCCGACGCGGACATCCGCGAGGCGCTCTCCGGGAACCTCTGCCGCTGCACCGGCTACGAGAAGATCCTCGACGCGGTCCGCCTCGCGGCCGCCCGGACGGAAGGGGAGTCCTGACGATGGGCGTCACCGGCAACCCCACCGGCACCGACCGGAGCACCCGTACCGGGGGCGGTATCGGCGAGTCCACCCTGCGCCCCGACGGCATCCTGAAGGTCACCGGAGAGTTCGCCTACTCCTCCGACATGTGGCACGAGGACATGCTCTGGGGCCACACCCTGCGCTCCACCGTCGCCCACGCCGAGATCCTCTCCATCGACACCTCGCAGGCCCTCGCCACACCCGGCGTCCACGCCGTGCTCACCCACGACGACCTGCCCACCTCGGTGAAGCACTACGGCCTGGAGATCCAGGACACCCCCGTCCTCGCCCACGGCAAGGTCCGCCACCACGGCGAACCGGTGGCGCTGGTCGCCGCCGACCATCCGGAGACGGCCCGCCGCGCCGCCGCGAAGATCCGGATCGACTACCGCGAACTCCCCGTCGTCACCGACGAGACGTCCGCGCTCGCCCCCGACGCCCCCCTCGTCCACGAGGGCCGCACCGACCACCACGCGGGGCACGTACCCCACCCCAACATCGTCCACCGCCAGCCCATCGTCCGCGGCGACGCGGACGCGGCGGCGGCCCGCGCGGATGTCGTGGTCAGCGGTGAGTACGTCTTCGGCATGCAGGACCAGGCGTTCCTCGGGCCCGAGTCCGGGCTCGCCGTGCCCGCCGAGGACGGCGGCGTCGACCTCTACGTCGCCACCCAGTGGCTCCACTCCGACCGGCGCCAGATCGCCCCCGTCCTCGGCCTTCCCGAGGACAAGGTCCGCATGACGCTCTCCGGAGTCGGCGGCGCCTTCGGCGGACGCGAGGACCTGTCGATGCAGATCCACGGCTGCCTGCTCGCCCTGCGCACCGGCCGCCCCGTCAAGATCGTCTACAACCGGTTCGAGTCCTTCTTCGGGCACGTCCACCGCCATCCGGCGAAACTCCGGTACGAGCACGGCGCCACCCGGGACGGCAAACTGACCCACATGCGGTGCCGCATCGTGCTGGACGGCGGGGCCTACGCCTCCGCCTCCCCGGCCGTGGTCGGCAACGCCTCCTCGCTCGGCGTCGGCCCGTACGTCGTCGACCACGTCGACATCGAGGCCGTGGCGCTCTACACCAACAACCCGCCGTGCGGGGCCATGCGCGGCTTCGGCGCCGTGCAGGCGTGCTTCGCCTACGAGGCCCAGATGGACCGGCTCGCCGCCGAACTCGGCATGGACCCCGTGGAGTTCAGGCAGCTCAACGCGATGGAGCAGGGTTCCGTCCTGCCCACCGGGCAGGTCGTCGACTCGCCCGCGCCGGTCGCCGAACTGCTGCGCCGGGTGAAGGCGAGGCCGCTGCCGCCGGAGCGCCAGTGGGAGACGGCCGGGGAGCAGCCCGACGTGCGGGCCCTGCCCGGCGGACTGTCCAACACCACCCACGGCGAGGGCGTGGTCCGCGGCGTCGGCTACGCCGTCGGCCTCAAGAACGTCGGCTTCTCCGAGGGCTTCGACGACTACTCCACCGCCCGGGTGCGCATCGAGGCCGTCGGCGGCGAACCCGTCGTGACCGTGCACACCGCCATGGCGGAGGTCGGCCAGGGCGGCGTCACCGTCCACGCCCAGATCGCCCGCACCGAGCTCGGCGTCGCCCGGGTCACGATCCATCCGGCCGACACGAGGGTCGGCTCCGCCGGTTCCACCTCCGCCTCCCGGCAGACCTACGTCACCGGCGGCGCCGTGAAGCACTCCTGCGAGGCCGTCCGCGAGAAGGTCCTGGAGATGGGCCGCCGCAAGTTCGGCACCCACCATCCGGCCTGGGCCACCGCCGAACTGTTCCTGGAGGACGGCAAGGTCGTCACCGACGGGGGCGAGGTGCTGGCCGGTCTGGCCGATGTGCTGGAGGACGAGGCGGTCGACCTCGAACTGGAGTGGCGCCACCGGCCCACCGAGGCATTCGACCTGCGCACCGGACAGGGCAACGGGCACGTCCAGTACTCCTTCGCCGCGCACCGCGCGGTCGTCGAGGTCGACACCGAACTCGGCCTGGTCAAGGTCATCGAACTCGCCTGCGCCCAGGACGTCGGCAAGGCGCTCAACCCGCTGTCCGTCGAAGGGCAGATCCAGGGCGGCACCACCCAGGGCCTGGGCATCGCCGTCATGGAGGAGATCATCGTCGACCCGAGGACCGCGAAGGTGCGCAACCCGTCCTTCACGGACTATCTGATCCCCACCATCCTCGACACCCCGACCATCCCCGTCGATGTGCTCGAACTCGCCGACGAGCACGCCCCGTACGGGTTGCGCGGCATCGGCGAGGCCCCCACCCTGTCGTCGACCCCGGCCGTCCTCGCGGCGATCCGGAACGCGACGGGTCTGGAACTCAACAGGACTCCCGTACGGCCCGAACACCTCACGGGCACCTGAGTCGCCGTTCCTCCCGGTGCCCTCCGGCCGTCCGCACACCCGCAGAAGGAGAGACACCCATGCTGGACATCGCCGAGGAGCTCAGCGGCTGGGTCGAGCAGGGACGCGACTTCGCCGTCGCCACCGTGGTGGCGGTCGGCGGCAGCGCGCCCCGCCAGCCGGGCGCCGCTCTCGCCGTCGACCGCGAGGGCACGGTGATCGGCTCGGTCTCCGGCGGGTGCGTGGAGGGCGCGGTCTACGAACTGTGCGAGCGGGCGCTGGACGACGGGGCGAGCGTGCGCGAACAGTTCGGCCACAGCGACGACGACGCCTTCGCCGTCGGCCTGACCTGCGGCGGCGTCATCGACATCCTGGTGACACCGGTCCGCGCGGACGATCCCGCGCGGCCGGTGTTCGCCGCCGCGCTCGGCGCCGCCGCACGGGGCGAGGCGGTGGCACTGGCCCGGATCACCGACGGGCCGGCCGAACTCCTCGGCCGCCCCCTGTTGGTGCGGCCCGACGGCCCGCACGACGGCGGCCTCGGCGGACAGCCGGAACTGGACGGCACGGCGACGGCCGAGGCCCGCGCCCTCCTGGGCACCGGCCGCACCGGACCGGTCACCATCGGCGCGGCGGGCTCGCGCTGCGGACGGCCGATCACGCTGCTCGTCGAGTCGAGCGTCCCGCCGCCCCGGATGATCGTCTTCGGGGCCATCGACTTCGCCGCCGCGCTGGTCCGCGCGGGCAAGTTCCTCGGCTACCACATCACCCTCTGCGACGCCCGTCCCGTCTTCGCCACGAAGGCCCGCTTCCCGGACGCCGACGAACTCGTCGTCGACTGGCCGCACCGTTATCTCGCGAGGACCGCCGTCGACGCGCGCACCGTCCTGTGCGTCCTGACCCACGACCCGAAGTTCGACGTCCCGCTGCTGGCACTCGCGCTGCGGCTGCCGGTGGCGTACGTCGGGGCGATGGGCTCGCGCCGCACCCACCTGGAGCGCAACGACCGGCTGCGCGAGGCCGGTCTCACCGACAAGGAACTCACCGCGCTGCACTCGCCGATCGGCCTCGACCTCGGCGCCCGCACCCCCGAGGAGACCGCGCTGTCGATCGCCGCCGAGATCGTCGCCGATCTGCGCGGTGGCAGCGGCGTACCGCTCAAGGGGGCGCACACCCCGATCCATCACGAGGCGGGCCCGTCGGCGGACCAGGTGATCACCTCCGTGGCCTGACGGACCGCCGGGTGGCCTCCGGCCGGTCGGGCACCGAAGGAGACCGAGACCCGGCAGCTGCGCCATGACATGGCCCGCACCGCACCGGACGGCACCGTCCAGCGCGACGCCTACCGGATTCCGCTGATGCACGACCAGCTGTCGGCGGGTCCGACCGTGAAGGTCAGCCCGGGTTCCTTCTCCTTCCCGACCCGCTGGCGGCAGGGCGAGAAGCTCATTGACCTGACGGCCGAGGGCCGTGATGTGCCGCTCACCGTGCAGGGCGGTTCACCCGTCGCCGAGAGCGGCCGCAAGAAGCTCGACGGCGTCTTCGCGGGCAACGGGGCCGTCACCGACTACCGGAGTCTGGACGTCCGGGGCAAGGCGGTCGTGATCCGCCGCAGCGACGCGGTCGCCCCCGAGGACCGGGTGGCGAACGCGGTGGCCGCGGGCGCCGCGGCACTGTTCGTCGTCAACGACGGCACCGGCGTCTTGCTGGAGAGCTACGCCCCGTACGGCACCGAGACCGCGATCCCGGTCGCCTCGGTCCGGCGCCTGGCGGGCGAGCAGCTGATCCGGACCGCCCGGCACGGCAAGAAGCTGACGGTCGACCAGCGCGAGTTCGCCCGTTACGTCTACGACCTGGTGGACCGCCACGACGGAGTGATCCCGGACCGTTCGCCGGAGTTCGCTCCGACGGACCGCGCGCCGGCGAAGGTGGAGAACACCTTCTACGGCCACCGCGACGTCCTCGGCGGCGGATACCGATACGCCATCCCGTACTACGGTCCGGGCATCGGCTTCGGGCCCGGCCTGAGGGGCGATCGGCGGTGCGGCGGATCCCGCCGGGCGACGAGGCCGCCGGGACCCGGCCCGCCCCCGTCCGCACCGCCCGGCGCGGCCGTCGGCTCACCGCCGCGCACGCCCGGCTGCTCCGCGTGCCACCACCGCCGCACACATCAGCGCGGGCACCGCGACCATGGCGAAACAGACGGCCGGCGGCACCCGGTCCACCAGCAGCCCCACCACCGCGGTGCCGCCCGAGGACCCGGCGTTGACCGCCGTGTTGACCCAGGCCCCGGCCTGCGTGCGCGCGGCCGGGTCCACCGACTCGTCGGCAACGAGATACGCCGTGGTCAGAGCAGGAGCGACGAACACCCCGGCGACCGCGACCACCGCGACCAGCACGTACACATCGGGCGACAAGCCCGCCACCGCCATCGCCGCACCCAGGCCGGCGGCCGGGACGGGAAGCCGCACCCGGTTCGACGCACGCCAGGGGACGGCACCGTACGCGAGCCCGCCGACCGCACTCCCCGCGGAGAGCGCGGCCAGCACCCAGGCCACCGCCCCGCCCCGGTGATGCTCCTCGGTGAACGCCACCACCAGAAGATCGAGCGCCCCCAGACACAGCCCCACGGAGGCGGCCACGAGCGCGGCGTGACGCAGCCCCACCGCACCCAGCAGCAGCCGTCCGCGGGAAGTCTTCCGGGTGCCGGTGCCCGCCTGCGGCGACGCGGAGGGCGGGGCGGACGAAGGGACCGTGCCGGTGTCGCGCAACGCGGGGGAGGACACCAGGGCCAGGGTGCCCCCCAGCACGAGCGCGGCGCCGATCGCGACGCCCGCGGCCGGAACGGTGTACCGGATCACCACGCCGACCAGCAACGGCCCGGTGACGAACAGCAGTTCCTCGGCGACGCCGTCCAGACTGTACGCGCGACGCAACAGCTCCCGGTCCGGGACCAGCCGGCTCCACAGGGTTCGCATCACCGGCCCCAGCGGCGGTGTGCAGGCGCCCGCCGCCACGGCGAGCGTCCCCAGCAGCGGCGAGGAGGCGCCCTGCCGCCAGGTCGTGTACGCGAGGGCGGCGAGCAGCACCGCGTACGCGCCCGCCATCGGCGGCAGCGCCCGGCGCGGCCCGTACCGGTCGACCGACGCGGCCCGGACGGGGGAGAGGCAGACACTGGTCGCCCCGAACAGCGCCATGATCACGCCGGCCGCGGAGTAGGAACCGGTGGCGTCCTTCACCGCCAGCATCAGGGCGAGTGGGGCCATGCCGTACGACAGCCGCCCCAGCAGGGCGGAACCGAAGGCGCGGGCGGCATGCGGGGTCCGCAGGACCACGGCGTACGAAGGAGCGCGCGAGGGCGCGGGGGAAGGCCGGAGCATGAGGACGTTCCTCGTGAGGGCAGCGCGGTGCACGGCGCTGCGGGCGTGCGGGGACACCGGAGCGACGCACCCGGCAGGGCGGGGTGCGTCCGTCACGGGGTCCTACGCACGGGGGAGGAACATGCCCGTCAACGTAGCAGGGCGGCCACGCGCCGCCGGGAGCGGGTGCCGGCCCACTGCCGGGGCGGCACCGCGTCGGATAGCCTCTGCGCCCATGCGCCCCGGTTCCTCCCGCACCCCCGCCCGGCCCCCTGCCACCCGCTGCCGTCCTCTCCCCGGCGGGTGCGGGCGGACCCCACCGGGCCACCGGTACGGAACGCGACCCGCTGCCCCGACCGGCGCACGGCCATGACGCGCCCGGCGCAGCGGTTCCTCCGGGCCCTCGACCGCTTCAACACGGCTCACCCCTGGGACCACAACGCCCACTTCCACCGATGGATCCTGCGCCGGCTCCCGGCCCGCTGCGACCGGGCCCTGGACGTCGGCTCCGGCAGCGGGGACCTGGCCCGGCTCCTGGCGACCCGGGCGCGGGCGGTGGACGCCGTCGACGCCGACCCGGAGATCGTGGCCAGGGCCCGTGAACTCACCGTCCCCGGTACCCCGGTGACGTTCGCCGTCGCCGAGGCGCCGGACGGGGTGCCGCCCGGCCCGTACGACGCGATCACCTGTGTCGCCGTCCTCCACCACCTGCCGTTCGCCGACGCGCTCGCCGCCTTCCGGGAGCGTCTGGCCCCCGGCGGAACCCTGGTGGTGGTCGGCCTCGCCCGGGAGTCGACCCGTGTCGATCTCCTGCTGGCCCTCGTCTCCGTGCCGCTGAACGCCGCCACGGGCTGGATCAGGAACAGGGGGCGGCCCGCGCCCCGCCCGGCCTCGATGACGGCCCGGACCCGTCCTGCCGCGATGACGTTCCCGGAGATCGTCCACGAGGCGCGCCGGGTGCTGCCGGGGGCACACCTCCGGCGTCGGCTGTTCTGGCGCTACACACTGGTGTGGCGCGACCGCGGCGATCCGCACCGGGCGGGCTGAGCACGCGCCGCGCGGTCACCGGCTGCTCCGGCGGAGTCGACTCGACCCGGCCTCGAAGGGCCGGGTCCGAAGGCGGCGCCCAACTGGCTGCCGGCTCGGCTCCTTCGTCCAGACACCCCTGCGCAGTGGCAGGGACACGTGATGCCGAACCGGCGCGCGGACGGCGCGGCCCGGCGGCCCCACCGCGCACGGAGGGGCCGCCGGGCGGACCGGATCAGGCGTCCGGCATCCCCGACGTGTCGATGACCTGGCGGATCGCCCGGCCCGAGGCCAGCTCCTCCATCGCCGCGTTGATGTCGCTCAGCGGCAGGGTGCCGGTGTGCATCCGCTCCACCGGCATCAGACCGGCCCGCCACAGGTCCAGGAACCGGGGGATGTCGCGGCGCGGGACCGCGTCGCCCATGTACGAGCCCAGCAGGGACTTGCCCTCGCCCGCGAATGCCAGCGCCGGGACCTCCAGCACCCGGTCGGGCGCGGGCAGCCCCACCGAGACGACCTTGCCGCCCCGCGCCACGGCCGTCAGGCACTCGGCCATCACCTTCGGGCTGCCCACCGCCTCGACCGCCACCTCGGCGCCGCCGGAGGTGAGTTCGCGAATCGCCTCGACCGCCTCGCCGGGGGCGAACGCGTGGGTCGCGCCCAACTGGAGGGCCAGCTCGCGCTTCCCGGCGACGGGGTCGACCGCGACGACCGGGCAGGCCCCGGCCGCACGGGCGCCGAGCACCGCGGAGAGGCCCACGCCGCCCAGGCCGTAGACCACCACCGACTGGCCGGGGCGCAGGGCCGCCGTGTTGATGACGGCCCCGGCACCGGTCAGGACCGCGCAGCCGAACATCGACGCCACCGCGAACGGGATGTCCTTCGGGATCGGCACCACCGACTCCTGCGCGAGTACCGCGTACTCGGAGAACGCGGAGACGCCCAGCTGGTGGTGGACCGGGGCGCCGGCGGCGTCGGTCAGCAGCGACGGGCCGTGCAGCAGACCGCCCGAGCCGTTCGCCGCGGCGGCCTGCGCGCACAGGGCGGGCCGGCCGGCCGCGCAGTCGGCGCAGAAGCCGCAGCTCGGTACGAAGACCAGGGCCACGTGGTCACCGGCACGGACCCGGCCGACGCCCGGCCCGGTCTCCTGCACGACGCCGACCGCCTCGTGGCCCAGCGCCATCGGCAGCGGGCGGACCCGGTCACCGTTGACCACCGACAGGTCCGAGTGGCAGAGCGAGGCGGCCGCGATCCTGACCAGCACCTCGCCCTCGCGCGGGGCGCCGAGCTCCAGCTCCTCCACCTCGACCGGCCGGGTATCGGAATACGGGCGGGCCGTGGACACCCCGCGCAGCACCGCCGCGCGGGTCCTCATGCCCGCACCTCCGGGCGCGGGGCGCAGCGCAGCACGTCGCGGCTCTCCAGCAGCGGGACGACCTTGCCGAGCACGATCTCCTGGAAGTGGGGCGTGGCGCAGTGCGCGGTGAAGTCGGCCTCGGAGACGTACTCCTCGTACAGCACGATCGCCCGCGGGTCCTCGGTGCCCTGGTGGACGCGGTAGGCGAGGTTGCCCGGCTCCTGGCGGGAGGCGGCGGCCATGGTGTCGAGCAGGGGGAGGACGGTGTTCTCCTCGCCCTCCCTGGTGCGGTAGCGGGCGACGACGACGTAGGACATGGGGACTTACTCCTGGGGTGGTGCGGCGGGCCTCTTCAGCGCGGCGGGCGGGACCGGCGGCAGCTGGTCGCGGCGCAGGCTCCAGAGGCGGGGGTCGGACGTGGCGGCGGCGACGGACCCGAGGGCCAGCGCCAGCGCCACGTCCGCGGGGGACTCCACGAAGCCCGCGGCGACCGACGGGGACATCGCGCGCTGTGCCTGCGCGCTCATCCGGGCGACGATCGGGGCGGGCATGACTTCGACGAGGTCCGGCGCCCCGCGCGAGATCGCGTCGGTGGAGCGGCGCAGGTTGGACCGGTCGGTGACGAACACCTTCATCATCGTCAGCAGGCCGAGCGGCCTGCCCTTCTCTATGAGGGAGAGCCGGGTGCTGACCACGCCGTGCGCGCCCATGTTCTTGATGAACTCCAGCGCGCCCCGGTCCTGGGCCAGACCGGGGCTGCTGTCCACGTTCACGAACACGGTCTTCCCCGCCCGGCCCAGCGCCGGTACGACCTGGGGCAGTTGCCCCACGGCGAGCGACGCGACGATGCACATCCTGGCCGGTGCGGTGAGGAACTGCCGCAGTGGCTGGGTACCGACGACCGACGCGACCACCGGGACCTCGGCGAGCGCGGAGGCGAGCCGGGGGTCGAGGGGGGCACCGGACCGGGACGGGGAAGGGGTCATGGCAACGGCCTGCCTGGGAAGAAGGGGTTCGTGGCTGCTGAGGCCGGGGTCAGCTCAGCGGGGACGTACCGAATCGGCTGGGAAGGCCCAGTTTGCCAGGGTTGAGGATGCCGGCCGGGTCCAGGGCCTTCTTCACCGCGACGAAGGTCGCGAAGCCTGCTCCGAGGGCTTCCTCCAGGTACGGGCCGCGCAGCAGACCGCAGCCGTGGTGGTGGCTGAGTGCCGCCGCGTGCTTGATCAGCACGGCGTTGGCCGCGTCCCACACCGCGCGGTACCAGTCGCGGCGCGACTCGGGCGCCACGTTCCCGCGGAGCGAGAAGTAGACGCAGGCCCCGTCGGTGTACGCGTGCGACTGGTGGGCCGAGGCGGCGAGGGTGCCGTCCACCGCCTGGATCGCGGCCACCACCTCGTCGTAGATCACCGGGAGGTCGGTCCAGGACGCGGCCATCTCCAGGGTGTCGGCGACGAAGCCCGGTCCGGGCTCGAAGCCGTCGGCGGACTTGCCGACCAGCATCCGCTCGTCCAACCAGCGCTCGAAGACGGCCTGGCTGTCCAGCTCGGGGCCGTACTCCTCGCAGACCTCCTTGGCGACCGTGATCGAGGCGTCCACGATCGCCGGGTCGCCCTCGTCCGCGATCAGCAGGAGGTTGGTCTCCGGGTGGCCGAAGTGGGTGCCCGACTCCAGGGTGTCGTACAGGCGCAGGACGGCCGGGGTGGCGCCGCGCTGCATGATCCGGCGGCAGGCGTCCAGGCCCTCCGCGAAGGTCTTGAAGCCGTACGCGGCGGCGGAGGCGTACTCCGGCAGCGGGTGGACCCGCAGCCGGGCCGAGACGATGACGCCGAGGGTGCCCTCGGAACCGACGAACAGCTGGCGCAGGTCCGGGCCGACCGCGGCACGGGCGTAGTCGCCGTAGGTGGCCCGGGTGCCGTCCGCGTGCACGACGTCGACGCCGACGACCATGTCCTCGATTTTGCCGTACCGGGTGGAGAGCTGGCCGGCGCCCCGGCAGGCGATCCAGCCGCCGACGGTGGAGACGGCGAACGCGGACGGCCAGTGGCCGGTGGTGACGCCGTACTCCTCCTGGAGCTGCTTCTCGAAGAGGTCGCCGAACATTCCGGCCTGGACGTCCACGATGTTCGACTCGGCGTCGAAGCCGGTGATCACGTTCAGCCCGCACACGTCCAGGACCACACCGCCGAAGACGGGCAGTGCCGCGCCGGTGACGTTGGAGCGGCCCGCGGACGGGGTGACCGGGACGCCGGCCTCGTGGCAGATCCGCAGCACGGCCGCGACCTGGTCGGCGTCGGCGGCCTCGACGACCACCGCGTCCGGGGTCGCCGGGCGGCCCTCGGTCTCGCCGATCATCGAACCGGCCCACCAGTCGCGGGTCCGGGTGACGACCTCGTCGCGGGAGGTGTGCACCGCGTGCGCGACCTCGCGCAGCGCCTCGACCACGGACTCGGGGACCTCGACCGGGTCCACCTGGAGCGCGGCCTCGCCGTCGCCGATCGGGGTGTTCTGCGCCCACTTGGCGAAGCTGGGAGCGCCGACGGTGTAGTTGCCCCGGTTGAACGGGTGGGTGATGGTCTGACGGCTGATCATGCTGCTGCCCCTTCGAGGAGTACGGACTTTTCGTGACGGACGGCTGCGAGGTACTCGGCGACCGAGCGCCCGACCTCCGCCTCCGTGAGGTTCAGTTCCCGGCCGAGGATCGCGCCGACGGCCTCGGCGGCGTCGACGGACGCGTCCCGGGCGAACAGCCGGGCACGAGTGCGGCGGGAGAGGACGTCGTCGACCGAACGGGCCAGTTCGGCACGGGCCGCGTACACGACCTCCGCCCCGGTGTACGGGAGTCCCGCGACGATCGGCTCGGCCAGTGACGGGTCCTCCTGGATGAGGTCGCCGACGAACCGGGCCTCGGTGCCGAAGCGCTCGCCGAGGTGCGCGGCGATGCCGCCGGACGCGGCGACGGCCTCGGAGTCGTACCCGGCGCCGCCCAGCAGCGGGAGGTCGCCGGTACGGCTCCTCCCCTTGCGGCCGAGGACCGTCATCACCTTGTCGATGACGAGTTCTCCCATGTGTCGGCTGGTGGTGAGCTTGCCGCCGGTCACCGTCACCATGCCGGTGCGGCCGATGGTGATGTGGTGGTCGCGGCGCATGTCGAGGGTGGCGCCCTCCTTGCCGCCGACCAGCGGACGCAGACCGCCGATGGAGCCGACCACGTCGTCCGGCGTGAGCTTCCCCTCGAAGGCGGTGTTGGCGCCCTCCAGCAGGAAGTCCATCTCCTCGCGGGTGCAGTGCACGTCGTCCGGGGAGCCCCGGTAGTCCTCGTCGGTGGTGCCCAGCACGACGCTGTTGCCCCAGCGGGTGCAGGTCGCGCGGCGGGCCCGGCCGGGGATCGGCACGGTGACCGTGCAGTTGATCCGGACCTTGTCCCACGGCACCACGATGTGGACGCCCTTGGCGGGCCGCACCTGCGGCTTGTGGCCGTCGTCGGCCTTCGCGTCCAGTTCGTCGGTCCACACGCCGGTGGCGTTGACGACGGCGCGGGCGCGGACGTCGATGGTGTCGCCGTCCGCCGAGACCCGGGCGCCGGACACCTTGCCCATCTGCATCAGCAGGCCCTCGGCCTTCGCCCCGTTGAGGACCGTCGCACCGAGCGCGGCCGCGGTGCGCACGATGGTGAGGACGAGGCGGGCGTCGTCGGTGCGGGCGTCGAAGTACATCAGCCCGCCCTTGAGGTTCTCGGCGCGCAGCGTCGGCGCCTGGGCGAGCACCTCGGGAACGGTGAGCCGCTGGTGGAGCTTGCCGATCCGCCAGCCGCCGACCAGGTCGTACGTCCACAGCAGGCCCTCGAAGCCCTTGGCCAGGCGGGCGTCGAAGACACCCTCCTTCTCCAGGATCGGGAAGAGGAACGGCAGCCGGTGCACCAGGTGCGGGGCGTTCTTCCGGAAGCGGTGGCGCTCCAGGAGCGAGTGGCGGACCAGGTTGACGTTGCCCTGCTCGATGTAGCGCAGGCCGCCGTGAACCATCTTCGACGACTTCGACGAGGTGCCGGAGGCGAAGTCGTCCTTCTCGATCAGGGCCGCGCGCAGACCGCGCGAGGCGGCGTCGAGCACGGCGTACGCCCCGGTGATGCCACCACCGATGACGAGCACGTCGTACGTGTCGTCGGCCAGCCGGCGCTTGAGGGCCGCCCGGTCGAGCAGCAGGGGCGTCCGGCGGGTCGCCGCGGCGTTGCGCCGCGGTTTCCGGGCGGGCATGGTGATCACAACATCAACTCCTGGTGTTTCGGTTCGGCGGCCGCGTCATCGTGTGCGGGCCGCCGACGACGGCCGGGGCCGTCAGTGGGGGGTGTGAGGTTCGGGTGCGCCCTCCCGCAGGGGGAGCAGCGCGGGGTCGTTCAGGTGGGCGATCAGTACGTCGCGCCAGGCGGCGCGCTGCTCGGTGCGTTCGGCCGCCGTGATCGAGGGTTCGAAGAGCTGTCCGTGCGGCTGCGCCTCGACGACCTCCTCCAGCGAGGACCACAGGCCCTGCGCGACCCCGGCCAGGTAGGCGGTGCCGCGCAGGCTCGCGGTGGCGGAGTCGGAGACCCGTTCCAGCGGCAGGCCGGTCAGGTCGGCCTGGATCCGCATCAGCGGATCGCTGCCGGAGACGCCGCCGCCGACCCGGAGCCGGGTGAACGGGGTGCCCATGGTGTCGGCGACGCCGTCGATCAGGTCGCACACCGAGTGCGCGATCCCGTCGAGCACGGCGCGGGCGAGGTCGGCGCGGGTGGTGGCCAGGGTGAGCCCGGTGAGGGAGGCGGTGGCCTCCGGGTGCCAGACCGGCGTACGGACCCCGGCGAGTGCCGGGACGAAACGCGGGGTGCGGCCCGGCCGGGTGGGGACCCGGCCCGCCTCCTCACCGAGCTCCTTCGGCGAGGCGAACAGGCCCAGGTCGTCGCAGAGCCAGCGCAGCGCCGAACCCGCGGTGGAGGTGTACGCCTCCAGGCTGTAGTGGCTGATGGTGCCCTGCCGCCGGCCGGGCTGGGCGAGCACCCCGGAGATGTCCGGCCGGGGCAGGGCGGGCGTGGTGCCGGTCGCCGCGTCGACGAAGGCGCCGGTCCCGTACACGCACATGCCCTGCCCGGCGGCGAGGCCGCCGAGCGCGACGAGCGCGGCGTGCTGGTCGCCCATGGAGGCGGCCAGCGGGACGGCGATACCGAGGACGGCCGGGTCGGTGACGCCGAATCCGGCGTCGTCGGAGCGGAGCTCGGGCAGCAGGTCGAGGGGGAAGCCGAGCCGGCCGATCCACTCCTCGTCCCAGGCGTGCCGCTCCAGCAGGTAGCCGCCGGTGGAGGCGGCGTTGGTCGGGGTGGTGGCGTGCACGGCGCCACCGGTCAGGCGCCAGATCAGCCAGGTGTCGACGGTGCCGAAGAGCAGCCGCCCGGCCCGGTGCGCCTCGGCGACCTCCGGGTGCGCGGCGATCTGACGGGCGGCCCAGAGGAACGGGGATCGGGCACCGACCGGCCGGCCCTGGCGGGCCAGCAGGGCGGCGTCCCACTCCGCCTCGTACGCGGTGAGTTCGTGCGCGTACCGCCGGTCCTGCCACACCACCGCGGGCAGCAGCGGCCGCCCGGTGACCCGGTCCCACAGCATCGCCGTGGCCCGCTGCGTGGACAACGCGACCGCGGTGATCCCGATCCCGTCCTCGCGGGCCCGGCCGACGGCCCGGCGGGCCACCTCGACGGTGGCGGTCCAGATCTCCATCGGGTCCTGCTCGACCGAGAGGTCGTCCGGGTGGCCGACCATGATCGAGCGGTAGAACACCTCGTGGGCGGTGCCGGAGTCGAGGACGACTCCGGCCCGGGTGCCCGTGGTGCCCTCGTCGATGGACAGCACACCGCGCCGTGGGGTGGCGCCGGGGAACGTCTGCGTCATGGCAGCCCTTTCATTGCCAGCCATCGCGAGCGAGGCCGTACGGAGGGACGGGGAGGGTCGGGCGGCCGCGGGTCAGCGCGCGGTCACGGACGACGCGGCCGGTGCGGAGGCGGCGCGGTCCTGTCCGGCCACCTCGTCGGGCGAGGCGGCCTTCGTCGGGTCCCACTTGATCACCAGACAGGTGATCAGACCGAGCAGCGGCACGACGGAGAGCACCAGGAAGGTGTCGGCGAGCCCGAGGGAGTCCTTGATCTGCGGGAACACGTACAGTCCGACGACACTGCCGAAGCTGCCCACCATCCCGGTGACACCGGTGCCCAGCGCACGGACGTCACTGCTGTAGGAGAGCGCGGCGATGGACTTGCCGTTGGCACCGGGGCCCGCCGAGTGGCAGAGGATGAACAGCACCGGCAGCAGGAAGGCCACGGCGGTGGGCACCTTCTCGAAGGTCAGCCCCATCGCCACCAGGGCGACGAAGACCCCGGCGAAACCGGCGGCGGAGCTGAGCCGCAGCCCGAGCCGGCGGCCGAAGTACGCAGACAGCAGTCCGCCCGCGATACCGAAGGCGTTGAACACCATCGAGCCGACCGTGGCCTTCTCGAAGCTCTCGCCGAAGATCGCCAGGCTGATCAGCGGCAGGTACCAGCCGACCGCGAAGTACTGCATCGACTGTCCGAGCGAGATCACCGAGGAGAGGATGGTGCGCGGCAGGTACTCGCCCCGGAACAGGAGCCCGGCCTGGCGGAAGCCGATGGCGGGCGCCTCGGTGGCGGCGCGGGTCGCCTCGTCGGGCTTTCCGGCGACGGCCTCGATCCCGTAGATCCGGTCCAGGTTGGCCACCGACTCGTCGAGCCGGCCCTTGCTGGCCAGCCAGGTGGGGCTCTCCTTGAGCATCAGCGCCTGGCCGATCAGCAGCGCGGCGGCGACGACCGAGGCCGAGCCGACCGACCAGCGCCAGATGTCCGCGCCGACGTCCAGGTTGAAGAAGACCAGGGCGAGGGCGAGGTTGCTGGTGGTGGCGACGTACCAGACGGCCTGCCACAGATTGAGCCGGCCGCCCAGCTTGGCGGGCGTGTACTCGGCGAGCAGCGCCATCGCCACCGCGAAGTCGATGCCGTACGCGACACCCACCAGGACCCGGCCGAGCCAGACGACGGTGAAGTCACCGGCGAACGCGGCGAGCAGGGCGCCCGCGATCGCGAACACCTTGGCGATGAGCAGCGGGGGAACGCGGCCGATGCGGGTGGCGAGCCAGCCGCCGACGGGGTTGAAGATGATCGCCAGGGCCGGAGCGGTGGCCGTGAGGATCGAGACCTGGGTGCTGGTGAGCTCCATCTGGGTCGTCATCGGCCCCAGACCGGCGCTCAGCGCCGCGTTCGAGTAGGCGTCGAGGAACAGCCCGCCGAACACGAGGAACCAGATGATCCGGGCCCGGCCGGTGATCTTTCCCAGCCCATCGATGAGCGCAACGACGTCGACGACGCCTTTGACGCTCGGACGTTGTGCCATGAATCCGCCTTCGAGGAAGACCCATCGGCGGCACGGGGAGCACAAAAAAACAGGCATGACGAAACCACCGACAGGTGGTCTGTGTCTATGCCTGTCACAACACTGCGGAAAGCGCCGCAGCACGGAATTGCCGGTACTGCCAAATACGCAGTGCTGTGAGGTTAAGAACGAGCCAGGAGAAACGTCAAGGGTTTCGGCCAGGTTACCGAAACGTGACGGGTGCCGGACGGAACCCGCCGCGCCGGCCGACGGCCCCGTCGGCCGGCGCGGCTCGGGCGGGCGGGGCGCCGTGCGATCCGTCCCGCGGCCCCGCCGGGAGGGTCGCCCTCAGCGGCCGGCCCGGAGCGCCGCCCAGGTGGCGGGACCCACGACGCCGTCGGCCACCAGCCCCCGGCTCGTCTGGTAGCCGCGCACCGCCGTCGCCGTCGCCGGACCGAAGCTCCCGTCGACGGCGACCGTCGTGCCGAGCGCCGCGGTCAGCGCGCGCTGGAGCCGCTTCACCTCGTCGCCCGAGGCGCCCTGCTCCAGCGTCGGCGCCGAACCGGCCGACAGCAGCGCGGTCCAGGTACTCGCCCCGACGACGCCGTCCGCCACCAGCCCGCGGGCCGACTGGT
This sequence comes from Streptomyces sp. NPDC056061, assembly GCF_042266885.1. Taxonomy (NCBI): domain Bacteria; kingdom Bacillati; phylum Actinomycetota; class Actinomycetes; order Kitasatosporales; family Streptomycetaceae; genus Streptomyces; species Streptomyces sp. NPDC056061. The sequence goes on from NZ_JBHJWQ010000015.1 coordinate 63,085, forward strand.
ACGCGGTCACCGCCTGCTGCGTGGCCGGGCCGAAGCTGCCGTCCACCGCGCCCGCGGAATGCCCCTGCTCGCCCAGCAGGCGCTGCACCGCGGACACCTGCGGACCGGTCGAGCCGCTGCGCTGGGGGGCGTACGCGGTGAAACTGAGCCCGTCGGCCGGGGTGCCGCCGCCGTTGCTCCCGCCGACCAGTTCCATGTAGCGCGCCCAGTCCCAGTTCGGGCCGGGGTCGGTGTGGTCGTTGCCCGGCGCCTCGCTGTGCCCGATGATGTGCGCGCGGTCCTTGGGGATGCCGTAGCGGTCGCACAGGTACCGGGTCAGCGCCGCCGACGAGCGGTACATCGCGTCGGTGAACCACGACGGGTCGTCGACGAACCCCTCGTGCTCGATGCCCAGGGCCGAGGCGTTGGCGCTGCGCGCGTGGTACGCCGTGTCGCTGTCGCGCACCGTCTGGGTGATCTCGCCGTCAGAGGAGCGCACCACGTAGTGCGCGCTCACCTCCGCGGCGGGGTTCTGGAACCAGTTGATCGAGCCCGCGTAGGAGCCCTGCGTGACGTGGACGATCACCTTGTCGATCTTCGCCGAGCGGCCGGTGGCGTAGTTGTTGGTGTGGGCCGGGACCCACAGCGCCGAGGGATAGTCGGGGCTCTGGGCGCGCACCGCGGCCGAGGCGAACGCGCCCTTCTGCGGCGTGACCGGACGCCCGGTCACCGAGACCTTCTCGCCACCGGGAACGACGGCGTCCAGGCCGTCGGCGAGGAAGGTGTAGACCGTGTCGGCGTAGAGGGCCGCGGCCGGTCCCCGGGCGCCGCTGTACCGGGCGACGGCGGGGTACCAGGCGTCGATGTCGTCCCGGTCCCGGGCGTCGAGGCCGAGCTTGTCCGCGTAGCCCCGCAGCACGGCGGCGCCGCCCAGGATGTTGGCCGCGGTGTCGGTGCGCAGAGCGGCCGCGGACTCGCCGGTGAGTGCGGCGGCCCGCTCCAGAGTCCGGTTCGCGGGGTTGCTCACCAGGTGCATCACCCCGTACCCGTTCGCCTGGCTGGGGCGCCCGGCGTGGCCGTCGAGGTGGGTCTCGCCGTAGCCGACCGCGGCGAGCAGGTCCCGGGGCACGTCGAACCTCTCGGCCGCCCGCGCGAACGCCCGGTTCATCGGGCGGCCGTCGTCGGGGGAGGCGAGGGCCGGGGTGCCGGTCGCGGCCAGGACGGTGGCGGTGAGGGCCGCCAGGGCGGACGCGCGGGCCCTGGTGCGATCGGCGGCTCGTCGGGGCATACCTGCTCCTGATCTGTGTGGGGGGATGGAGGAACGGCCCCGGGGCCCGAGTGGGGTGGGCCCAAGCGGTGTCCCGTAATCCGTGGTGGACCGGTGCGCGGCGTCAGATGTGGTGCATCGCAAGGCGGAGGGGCGTCCGCATACTGGATGTATGTGGACGTTCCGACAACGCGGCGAGGTGCCGTAGCTGTCGTCGCGCGCCCGCCAGGGATTACGGGACAGCGCTCAGGGGCCGAGGCAGTGTGAGGAAACGGCCGAAGCGCGTTCAGGGTATCGATGTGTTCAGGCCATGACAATCATGTGGTCGATGTTCCAACGCCCCTTCACCCGAATGCCATTGACGTACCGTCGGGGGCCGCCGGAGCCGCCCTGCAGAGCGCACGGTTCCCGGGACGCGTGCGAGCCGCGCCCCGCCGAAAAGGCGCCGGATCCTCGCGCACGGGCGGATCGCGGCCCGGCCGCCGACGTGCCGAGGGGCGCGGCCGGACGCCGGGCCGCGGAGACCGGCCGGCCCCGCCCCGGGTGGGCGGCCGGGGCCGGACGGGCGCCGCTACCAGCGGTCGCGGTGGATGACGTCCGCCACCGGACGGCGCCGCACCGGGCCGAAGTTGCCCTGCGGCAGGCCGACCGGAACGACCGCGAAGGTGTGCATGTCCTCGGGAATGCCGAGCGCCGCCTTCCACTCCTGTTCCAGCATCAGGTGCCAGATGGTGATGTTCGCCGCGAGCCCCAGCGCTCGCGCCGCCAGCAGCAGGTTCTGCACGCCCGGGTAGACGCACGATCCCTCGGCGAGCGCCTGGAACCGGGTCCGGACGTTCGCCATGTGCTCGGTCCCGGCCGGGCCGAGTGCCCGCGCCGACGCCCGCAACCCCTCCTCGTCCACCCGGGGATCGGGGAACCGGTAGCAGGGAATGATCAGCGCCGGGGTATCGGCGAAATTGTCGCGCTGGTACTCGATCGCGGCGACCATCCGCCCGTACGCGGCATCGTCCATGCCCTCGGGGGCCAACTTCCCGGTGGTCGCCAGGTACGCGTCCACGCACCGCTTCCACAGCGGCGCGAGACGGGCCATCACCTCGCGGTCCGTCACCACCACGTACTCGTAGCGCTGCATGTTGCCGCCGCTCGGCCCCCACACCGCGGCCTGCACGAGCCGCTCCAGCGTCTCGTCCGGCAGCGGGTCCGGCTTGAGGCGGCGCATGGCGCGCATGGTGGACATGATCGGAAAGAGCGCGGGTTCACCGGTTCCGGCGGCATCCGTCGGTATATGCGTCGTCATGATCGCGGAGTCTAGGGGCGAAATCCCGTCGGCGGGAGGGGCCGGATTCCGGACGTCGGGGCCGAAGGGCTGGGCGGGAGGGGGCCGTTCGGCCTTCGACGGTTCCCCCTGCGTCCCTGTTTCCACCTCCGCACCCTCCCGCGCCCCGCTCGTCGGCGACCGCCGGAATCGCACGCCTGGACGACAGCCCTCCGCACGGGGGAACGCGGAACGGAACCTCCTTCGCGAAGGCGTATAAAGGGTTCCTCCGGACCGGCCGGCGTCCCCGAATGGCACTCAACCCTCACGCGGCAGGGCGTCACCGCGTACGAGAGCGCAGGAGTGCCGCATGAGCACGGCGAAAGAGATCAACACCTTGCTGGTCGCCAACTTCGGGGCCGACCCCGGGGCCATCCGGCCCGATGTGTCGCTCCGTCAACTCAGACTGGATTCCCTCGCCCTGGAGGAACTGCGGCTCCTCATCGAGGACCGGCTGGACATCGACCTGGACGACGTGCCGCTCACCTCGCGCGACACCGTCGCCGAACTCGTGGCCGCCGTGCACCGGAAGGCCGCCGCGTGACGGCCCGTCCGGGGCGCCCCGCCCCGTTCGCCGCCGCGGTCACCGGGATCGGCCTGGTCACCGCGGCGGGCACCGGGACCGACGCCACCTGGCGCACGGTCACCGAGGCCGACACCGCGCCCGGCGTCCTGCGCAGACCCGAACTCGACGGCCTGCCCTGCGACTTCATGTACACCATCACCGGCCTCGACGTCCGGGCCCGGCTGGGGGTCGCCGTCGCCCGGCTGATGGACCGCTTCTCGCAACTCGCCGTCCTCGCCGCCCGCGAGGCCGTCGCGGACGCCGGCCTCGATCCCTCGGCCTGGGACGGCGCACGGGTCGCCGTCGTCATCGGTTCCGCGCACGGCGGCCTGCCGTTCTACGACGAACAGCACACCGTCCTCACCGAGCGCGGGGCACGCCGCGTCTCCCCGAAACTCGCCCCGCTCACCGTGGTCAACGGCGCGGCCAGCAGCGTCGCCACCGCTCTCGGCGCCCACGGCCCGAGCCAGGCCGTCTCCACCGCGTGCTCCTCCGGCACGGTCGCCATCGGCACCGCCCACCAGATGCTCCGGGCCGGTGCCTGCGACATCGTCGTCGCGGGCGGCGCGGAATCGGTCTGCTCCCGCCTACTGGTCGCCAGCGCCTGCCAGTTGAAGGCCGTCTCGACCCGGCGCGACGACCCCGGGGCGGCGTGCCGCCCGTTCGACACCCACCGCGACGGCTTCGTCATCGGCGAGGGTGCCGGGCTCCTCGTACTGGAACACCCGGAGCACGCACGGGCCCGCGGCGCCACCGTCCGCGCCCATGTCGCCGGATACGGGGCGTCCAGCGACGCCCACTCCGCCGTCGCCCCGGACCCCGAGGGACGCGGCATCGAACGCGCGCTGCGCACCGCCCTCGCGGACGCCGGAGTCGACGCCGCCGACATCGGCCACGTCAACGCCCACGGCACCTCGACCGTCTCCAACGACCTCATCGAGGCGACCATGCTGCGCCGGGTCCTCGGCGAGCACGCGCTGGTCACCTCCACCAAGGCGATGACCGGACACACCCTCGGCGCCGCAGGCGGGATCGAGACCGCGCTCACTGCGCTGGCGCTGGAGCGACAGCTCGTGCCTCCCACCGTGAACCTCGACGCCCCCGACCCCGGCATCCCGATCGACGTGGTGCGCAAGGAGGCCCGCCCCGCGATGTTCGATGCGGCGGTCAAGACCTCGCTCGGATTCGGCGGTCACAACGCCGCACTCGTCCTCACCAGAGCCTGACCCGGAAACGAGGAACCGTCATGGCCGAGGAGATCATCCGGACCCTGTCGGTGCGCGGACTGCGCTACCGCTACCGCGTCCTGACACAGCCCGTTCCGCGCACCGAGCCGGTCGTCGTCCTCGGCGGCGCGCTCCAGGGGATCCACGGCTGGCCCCAGATGGACGACCACCTGGGACCGCTCGCCTCCGTCGTCACCGCCGACCTGCCGGGCATGGGCGAGGCGGACCCGCTCCCGGCGGGGGCGGACGACGACCTCCTGCGCGAGGCCGTCAGCGGCATCATCGACGACCTCGGCGCACCGAAGGTCAACCTGTTCGGGTTCTCCTACGGCACCTCGATCGCCTTCGGCTGCGCCCGGCACCACCCCGGCCGGATCGCCCGGCTGGTCCTCGGCGGGGTTCCCTCCCACATCGGCGACGGCCAGCGGGACGAGTGGCGCCGGGCCGTCGACCGGCTCGCGGCCGACGACATGGCGGGCCTGGCCGCGTTGGCCGCCGCGGCACTGATGTGCCAGGACCCGGAACGGCCCGTCCACCGCCGGGAGCTGGCCCAGCGCTATGTGCGGCGTTCCTTCCTGCACGCCCTTGCCCATTCGCCGCACGCCGCCCGTTCGCTGCTGCGTCCGCTGGAACACCGGCCGGACTTCTCCGGCGGGTTGAGCGGTGTTCCCGCCCTCGTCTTCGCGGGCGAGCACGACACGGTCACCTCGCCCGAGCGGCAACGCGCCTTCGCCGCCACGATCGAGGGCAGCAGGTTCGTCACGATCGGGGAGTCCGACCACTGGGTGGTCCTGGAACGCCCGGACGACGTCGCCGATCTCGTCGCCCGCTTCTTCACCGACCGCCCGCTGGACGCGGCGCCGGGACTGGCGGCCCTCCCGCACCAGCCGGTACGCGGCGCGCGCCCGGTGCCGAGGGCGTGACCGCCGGGGCCTGACGGGGGAGGGGGCGGCCGACGGGCGGCCGCCCCCTCCTTCTGAGCTGCGGTGTTCACGCCTTCCCGGAGGTCAGTGCCGTCCGTGGCCGTGATCGGGACGTCGGGGGCCGACGTCCACACGCACGATCTGCGGGTCGTGATCGCTCGCCTGGTCGGCGAACTCGGCGTTGATGTGCACCACGTCGTAGTCGAAGCGACGGATGCCGGGGCTGGTCAGGATGTGGTCCAGCGTCTGCGAGTTGCCGTCGTACACATAGCTGTACCGTTCGTTCGTCGGCAGCGTGCCGATCAGTGGCTTGAGCACCTTGCCGCTGGTCAGCGCGTTCACCGTCGGTGAGAACGCGAAGTCGTTCAGGTCGCCGAGCGCGATGACGCGGGCCGAGTCGTCCGCCGCCAGCAGCGACTTGACGAAGGTGTTGACCTCCGTCGCCTGCTGCACGCGCTTGGTCTCCGAGCTCCGCCGCGGCTCCTGGTACCGGCCGTGCAGGGGTTGGTCGCCGCCCTTGGACGCGAAGTGGTTGCCGATCACGAAGACCGGCTTGCCGCGGAAGCGGAACTCGCCGACGAGCGGCTTGCGGCTGTCGGCCCAGGCGTCGCTGTTCGGGGTGATCCGGCCGGGCGACACCGAGAGCGCGACCCCCTTCTTCGTCCGCACCGCGGCGACGGCGGTCGTCGCGTCGCCGCCCGCACGGTCCACGAAGTCGACCCGCTTGGGGTTGAAGAGGAAGACGTTGCGGATGTTGCCGCCGGGTTCGCCGCCGTCCTTGTTGTTCTCGGGGGCGATGTACCGCCAGGCGTAACGGGGGCCGCCCGCGGCGACGATCGCGTCGGTGAACCGCTTCAGCGTGGCCTCGGAGCCGACCGTGCCGTCGTTCACCGCGCCGTTGTCGTCCTGGATCTCCTCCAGCGACACGATGTCCGGGGCGGAGAGGTTGACGGCGATTCCCTCGGCGAGCGTGTCGAACTTCGTCTGCTCGTCCAGCGCGTCGAGGTTCTCCACGTTGTACGTGGCCACGGCGAGCTCGCCGCCCTTCTGCTTGCGGGTGACCTCGCGCCGCAGACGCTTGTCGGTGCGCGTGCCGAGCTCGGTGGCCTGGAGGCTGTAGCCGCCGTACGACGCGTAGTCCATGACGCCGGTGGTGGTGCCGGAGAGCACGTCGCCGACGTTCGCGGTGGGGACCGGTCGGTTGCCGTCGAGCGACATCACCTTGATGCGACCGGTGTTCTGGTCCTCGTACGAGGCGTACAGCGTGCCGCCGCGCCGGGTCCGGTTCTCGTCCGGCTTGACGGTCACCCAGACTTCGCCGTACGTGTTCGTGGCGCCCGTCACCCGGGTGTCGGCGATGCGGACGCGGGTGCCTTCGAGCGACTCGTACAGGTCGAGGGCGTACACCGACGGCTGGAGCGCGAGCGCGTCGATCGAGCCGCCGCCCGCCGACGGAACGTAGGCGTCGGGCACCGAGGCCGCGTCCAGCACCACCGCCTCGGGCAGTGCGTTGCCCGACGACAGGACCGTCGTCCTCGGGGCGGTGATCTCCGTGATCGACTGGCTGGTCGTCGACGGGTAGTACTCGTCCACCTTGCCGCTGACCAGCACCGAGTCGCCCACGGCGACGCCGGGTGCGGTGGAGCCGGTGAAGACGAACACGCCCTCGCTGGTGCGGGGGTCCGCGTCCGGCACGGGGTCCTGGATCCAGAAGCCGCGCGAACCGGTGGCCCGGACGGCGGTGACGATGCCGGGCACCCCCGTCACCTGCCGTCCGTTCAGCGGCGACACCCGGGTGGTGCCCTGGATGTCGTGGATCCGGACGGTGCCGGGCTCGGTCGGGCCACCGGGGTCGGTGGGCCCGGTTCCGCCGGAGGTCTCGCCGGCCGCGTTGACCGGAGTCGGGGCGCCCGCGGCGAAGTCCGCGGCGTTGTCGTCGGTGTCGGCGAGGGACGCCGCGCGCGCCACCGAGGTGGTGTTCGAGGCCCCGGCGGCCGGACCGCTGCCCTCCCGCACGACGGCGGCGCCGTAGCCGACGAGGTCCACGACCCGGGTGTCGGCCGCGCAGTCGGCGGCCGTCTTGCAGCTCAGCGGGGTGGTGCCGGACACCAGGGCGACGGTGCCGCCGGTGGCCGACATGGCGATCGTGCCGGTGGCGTCCGGAGTCGGCAGGGCGGCGGTGCCGCCGGTCCCCGCGGCCTGGGCGACGAGATAGCGGCCGCCGGGGGCGAGGGACCCGGTCAGCGCGGACACCTGCCACAGCGATCCGGCCGAGGGGGCGGCGGGCAGATACTGCACGCTGTAGCCCGACAGGTCGTACGCGGCGGTGCCGGCGTTGGCGAGTTCGACGAAGTCGCGGGTGAGGGACGCACCCGCATTGCCTCCGCCGCCGTACACCTCGGAGATCACGGCGGTCGAGGACGGGGCCGCGAGGGCGGCGGGCAGCGCGGTGGCCGACAGCGTCACGACGACGGCGCCGGCCAACAGGACGGAACGGGGTCTGGATATGTGCACGGTGGACTGCTCCCGAAGTCTGGTGAGGGCAAAAGCTATGCGCGTAGAACCAGCCTTGACAAGACATCAGGAGTGAATTCCGTACATCGCGGCGGCGTACTGGAGGCGCCGGGCGCGGGAAGGGAGTTCGGGGGAGGAGCGGCGTCACCCGCCCCGCCGAGTCGGCCGCGGGGCCCGGAAGGCGCGCCGGGCCGTCGAGAACCGCGGCGGTTCTCGACGGCCCGGACGCGTGTGCCCGCTCCGGCCACAGGTCAGACGGTGGGGACCCGGTCGAGGAAGCCGCTGACCGAGGTGATGCGCCCGTCGTCGGCGAGGGCGATCACGTCCGACCCGGCGACGGGTGCCGAGCCGTCGGCGGCGACCAGTTCCCAGCCGAAGCGCACGAGATCGTGGTGTCCGTCGGGGGTGCCGAGCGGGCGGAAGACGAAGCCGGGGAACTGCTGGTGGGCCCCGGTGATGGCAGCCGCGAGCTCCCGGTGGCCGCGCACGTCGGCCACCGGGTCGGTGTACGCGACGGTCTCGGTGAAGGCGGCTGCCACCGCCTTCCCCAGGTCCTCGGGGGTCGCGTTCCAGGCGTCGAAGTAGCGGCGGACGGCGTCCTCGTGTGCGGTCATCGTGTGCTCCTCTCGTGGCGTCCCGGCCTTCGGGCCGGGCTCCGTGTGCCGTTGGGGGAACACGATCTCCCGCGGGGGGCGGTGCGTCGATTACCTGTGAGGTCATGGGGGAGCGACCGGCTGCGGGATCACGGGGCCATCGCCTCGGGGCCCGCAGGGTGGGGCACCGGGGCCGTTCGTTCAGAGCCGGTGGTCGGGGACCACGTGCATAGCGGCTTCCTCGGCCGATGCCGCCGCCCCGTCGATGCCGACGTCCTCGGCCGCCAGGGTGTCCGGCTCGTCGATGTCCAGCTGCCGGGTGAGCCGGCCCGCACGCACCGCGCCGACCTCCGTGTCCCGGAGCTCGCCGTCCCCGTCGGGGAGGTCGCCCAGGCCGTCGCCGTCGGGTTCGGTGACATCGGGGAGTTCCCGTGACAGACGGCTGTCCAGGGTCTCGCCGCTGTGCTGCTCGGCCGCCGTGGTGCCCAGGTCCTCCACCGCCCACGGCCGCTCGGGCGGCGAGTAGCCCTCGTCGAGCAGATCGGTCAGCCCGCGGTTGTCGAGGGTGTCCTCGATGTCGAGCTGCTCGATGAGGTCGGATGCCTCCGGCTGCTGGGGCTGGTAGACGTCGTCCCCCATCTCGGCATCCTTCATGGTCTGTCCCTTCCCGGTTCCGGGGATCCCGGCCGTGCGTGCCGGGCACGCGACTCGGGTGAAACGGGTCGTGCATGCGGTTCACATGGGATATGCGCACCGAAGCGCTCGTATGGGTTCAGGATAAGTGGACCGGGTGCGGGTCCGCAGCGGTGGACCGCCCCCGGGCGCGGGCGATCGGTTCGGGGGACGATGGAGACGGAGGGTGAAGCACGCCCTGCCATCATCGGTACTCGGGAGAACCGCCATGGACTACCCGGAGAGCTACGAGCTGGTGTTTCAGGCGTTCGCCGTGGAGGACGACACGGTCACCGTCCGGCGCACGACACAGTCGGGCGCGGGCGGGTACCCCATCTACGAGGACGAGACCGGCATCGTCCGCGCCGAGATCAGTGACCGGGGAGAGGTGCGCATGCTGGCCAGCGGTGGGCACCAGGTACTCGGAACGCCACTGGTGGTGCGTGAACCGAGCGGCTGACACACCGAGGGCCCGCCCGGAGGATCACCTCCGGACGGGCCCTCGCCGTGAGTGCGGGACCGGACGCCGCCGCGCGCGGCACGACGTACGCCCGTCCCGGTGCGTGCACCCCGGTGGGTGCGCCGCCGTCAGCCCTCGGTCCACCCGTGGTTCTTCGCGAACTGGAGCAACGCGCCCCGGACCTGCAGGATCTGAGTGCCCGTCAACGACGGGGTGGAGTCCAGCAGGATCTCGGTCACCTCCTTGGTGAACGCGGCTGCGCTGAGCACATCGCACAGGGTGTCGTCGTCCGCCGATCCGGAGGACTGACCCGCCGCGGTCCGCGGAGGGGTCAGCGGCTTGCCGTCGGCCCCTTCGGCGAGTCTGACGGACGAGGCCTTGAGCCCGCGGTCACCGTCCTCGATCTCGAACTCCACCGCCGTGCCGGTATGCACGTAGGACTCCGGGATCAACATGTCGTTCACATGGAGAAAGACATCCTCGCCGCCATGATCCGGCGCGATGAAACCGTATCCCCGAGTGCTGTCGAATCGCACCACGCGACCAGAAACCACACCAACCCCCAAAAAAGAAACCGGGCCCCTTGCCCGTCGCCACACATGGCTCGCCCGGAGGATAGCCTGTGCGGTCGCGGAGCGCGACTCGGTCCCGAATCGCCCGCCCGGTTCAACGGCGCCGACGCGGGGGCAGCGGCGCCGTCCCGGAGGCGAGCGGGGAGCGCGCCAGGTCGACGCTGCCCACCGCGATCAGGGCGATCGCGACAAGTTCCGGCACCAACCACCATCCGGTGCGCAGGTGCTCGCCGAAGAGCATCACCCCGTACAGGACGCTGATCAGCGCGTCCCCCAGGGTCAGTGGTGGCTGGACCGCGACCAGCATGCCCGCCTGGAGGGCGTTCTGGAGGAGGAACAACGCCCCCACCCCGGCCGCCGCGGTGGCGTACAACTGCCAGGACGTCAGCAGCGCCATTGCGCCTCCGCCACCCTCCAGTCGCGCCATCGCGTCCTTCATGAGGGCCGCCGTCAGCGCGTACCCGCACGCGGCGGCGAGACCGAGCAGCGCGCCCCGGGCGTTGCCCCGGGTGCCGAGCGCGGCACCGATGAGCACGGCCTCGAAGATTCCGGTGAGGATCAGCGCCGGCACCCAGACGGCGCCCCGCACGGAGGCGGCGCCGCCGCCCGGGGCCGCCGACGCCATGCCCAGGGCCAGGCCCGCGGTCATGGCGGCCACCGAGTACCAGAGGGACCCGGGCAGCCGTACCCGCATGGCGAACCCCGCCAGCAGCAGCGCGAACGGCAGCTCGATCACGAAGATCGGCTGGACCACGGCGATCGGCCCGGTGGCCAGTGCCACGGCCTGGCAGACGGCTGCGACGACCACCAGGCAGATGCCGGCCAGCCACACCCGCTGGCGCAACAGGTGCCCGAACAGCGACAGGCGCATCGCCTCGCTGTCCGGGGCGTCACGGGCGGCCCGGCGCTGCAGCACGGACGCCGCACCGTTGCTGAACGCGGTGAGGACGGCGAACAGGACACTGATCACCCGCCCATGATGCGGGCGGGAGGGTCGCGATCCCGGGTCCCGCGGCGCGGCGGCATGGCGGGCCCGGGGCGTCCCGCATCGCGGACCGAAAGTGTCCGCAAGCCCACGTAGCGTGCCGTCCATGGTCGTGAAGAAGAACCCCGCCGGGCCCGCGGTGCTGTCCCCGCGCGCACTGGGCCGTGCCACGCCGGCACGGCGGGTCGCCGGGTCCTGAGCGCGGTACACCGCGAGGCACCGGCCCAGGGCGTGCCCCGGGCCGCCGACCGGGGCACGGCCGGGACGTCGTGCGGTCGGGCCGGGACGTCGTGCGGTCGGCACGGGACGTCGTGCGGTCGGCACGGGCCTCGCCGTCGTGGTCCGGCAGCGTTCAGGGGAGCAGTCCCGCGCGCCGTGCCGCGACCACCGCCTCCAGGCGGGTGTGCGCCCCCAGCTTGCGCATCGCCGAGCGCAGATACCCCTTCACCGTCTCGGGCCGCAGCGCGAGCCGGTCCGCCGCCACCGCGTTCGTCGCCCCCGCCGCCACACAGGCAAGTACGTCCACCTCACGCGGCGCCAGCCGCACCGTGCCCGCCTGCGGCGTACGGTGCCCGGCCGCGGAGGCGAGTCGCTCGCACACCGAGAGCAGCTCGTCGCGCAGCGCGGGGTCGACGACCTTCGGGACCAGGGCACGCAGCTCGCGGTGGGCCTCGCGGACGTCCTCCCACGCCTCCGGGGCCGCGCTCGGGTCCATGACCTGCTCCCGTGTCACGGACAGCAACTGCTGGACCTCGTCCCGTACGACCAGGGACTGCTCCACATCGCGGGCGGCGGCCACCGCGGCGTCGAACGTCCGGTCCCCCAGCGCGATCGGCTCGCGCAGAGCCCCGTACAGCAGACCGCGCACCTTGCGCCGCACGACGACGGGCACCGCGACCACCGAGCGCAGTCCCTCCGCCGCGACCGCCATGTCGTACTCGTGGCTGATGTGGCGCGAGGAGCGGTAGTCGGTCACGGCGCACGGCCGGGACAGGGCGATCGACTTGCCGCCCAGGCCGCTGCCCGCCGAGATGACGAGCCCGCGCAGGACGGCGGTCTGGGCACCGTTCAGTTCGGCGATCCGGGCATGGCGGGCGTCCGAGAGCAGCCCGCCGAAGGCCACCGGCAGCCCACTGGTCCGGCGCAGCCGCAACAGGGCCGACTGCATCTCGATCGCATCGACGGATTCCGGCACGCTGACGCCTCTCTTGCCCGGCCCCGAGGGCTCGGCGGCCCGGTCCGGCGCACCCCCGTTCGGGGGTGGTGAGACCTGGGTCACTGTTTACATCATGTTAAGCGACCGGTCCGGTCCGCAATGAGGAGGGCACATGTCGGCAACCAACGCGACGGAGACGTTCCGGGCCGCCCGGGACTTTCTGCTGCGGCACCGCGAGGACTACCACGCGGCCTACGAAGGCTTCCGCTGGCCCCGGACCGACCATTTCAACTGGGCGCTCGACTGGTTCGACGCCATCGCGGAGAACAACGACCGCACCGCGCTGCACATCGTGGAGGAGGACGGGACCCGTACCGAGGTCTCCTTCGCCCGGATGTCCGAGCGCTCCGGCCAGGTGGCGAACTGGCTGCGCGCACAGGGGGTGCGGGCCGGAGACCGGATCCTCGTCATGCTCGGCAACCAGGTCGAGCTGTGGGAGACCGCCCTCGCCGCGATGAAGCTGCGCGCCGTCGTCATCCCGGCCACCCCGCTCCTGGGTCCGGTCGACCTGCGGGACCGGGTGGAGCGCGGCCGGGTCCGCCACGTCCTGGTGCGCGACGCCGACACCACCAAGTTCGACGAGGTGCCCGGCACCTACACCCGGATCGCCGTCGGCGCACAGGTGCCCGGCTGGCGCTCGTACACCGGCGCCGACGACCAGCCGCGGACCTACCGGGCGGATCGCGAGACGGACGCCGACGAGCCGCTGATGCTCTATTTCACCTCCGGCACGACCGCCAGCCCCAAGCTCGTCGAGCACACCCATGTCTCGTACCCGGTGGGCCACTTGTCGACGATGTACTGGATCGGCCTCAAGCCCGGCGACGTGCACCTCAACATCTCCTCGCCCGGCTGGGCCAAGCACGCCTGGTCGAACCTCTTCGCCCCCTGGACCGCCGAGGCGACCGTCTTCATCTTCAACTACACCCGCTTCGACGCGGCCAGGCTGATGGCCGAGATGGACCGCGCCGGCGTCACCAGCTTCTGTGCCCCGCCCACTGTCTGGCGGATGCTCATCCAGGCCGATCTCTCCGAGCTGAAGAACCCGCCGCGCGAGGTCGTGGCCGCCGGGGAACCGCTGAACCCCGAGGTCATCGAGACGGTGCGGCGCGTCTGGGGCGTCACCATCCGCGACGGCTTCGGCCAGACCGAGACCTCCGTGCAGGTCGCCAACACACCGGGCCAGCTGCTGAAGGCCGGGTCGATGGGACGGCCCAGCCCGGGCTTCCGGATCGAACTCCTCGACCCGGTCACCGGCGAGCCCGGCGCCACCGAGGGCGAGATCTCCCTCGATCTGTCGGAACGCCCGGTGGGGCTGATGACCGGCTACCACGGCGACCCGGACCGGACCGCGGACGCGATGGCGGGCGGCTACTACCGCACCGGCGACATCGGCTCCCGCGACGCGGACGGCTACATCACCTACGTCGGCCGGGCCGACGACGTCTTCAAGGCGTCCGATTACAAGATCTCGCCGTTCGAGCTGGAGAGCGCCCTGCTGGAGCACGAGGCGGTCGCCGAGGCCGCGGTCGTCCCGGCCCCCGATCCGGTGCGGCTCGCGGTGCCGAAGGCGTACGTCGTGCTCGCCGAGGGCTGGGAGCCCGGCCCCGACACCGCCAAGGTGCTGTTCGACCACTCCCGGTCGGTCCTCGCCCCGTACAAGCGGGTCCGCAAGCTGGAGTTCGCCGAGCTGCCCAAGACCGTCTCCGGCAAGATCCGCCGCATCGAGCTGCGGGAGCGCACTGCGCAGGGCACCGGCACCGAGTACGACGAGGGGGACCTGCGATGACCGAACTGTCCTACGCCCACGGCACCGGCACCACGGCGCTGCTCGGCGACACGATCGGGCGCAATCTCGACCGTGCCGTCGAGGCGTTCGGCGACCGCGAGGCGCTCGTCGACGTCTCCTCGGGACGGCGCTGGACGTACACCGAGTTCGGCGCCGCCGTCGACGAACTGGCCCGCGCCCTGATGGGGTCCGGCATCGCCAAGGGGGACCGGGTCGGGATCTGGGCGGTCAACTGCCCCGAGTGGGTGCTCACGCAGTACGCCACTGCCCGGATCGGCGCCGTCATGGTCAACATCAACCCGGCCTACCGGGCGCACGAGCTGAAGTACGTGCTCAACCAGGCCGGGGTATCGCTCCTGATCTCCTCGCTCTCGCACCGCACCAGTGACTACCGTGCCCTGGTCGGCAAGGTCCGCGCCGACTGTCCCGCGCTGCGCGCCGTGCACTACATCGGCGATCCGTCCTGGGACGAACTCCTTGCCGCGGCCCCCTCCGTGACGGTGGACCGGCTCGCCGCCCGGGAAGCCGAGCTGTCCTGCGACGACCCGATCAACATCCAGTACACCTCCGGCACCACCGGCTTCCCCAAGGGCGCCACGCTCTCGCACCACAGCATCCTCAACAACGGCTACTTCGTCGGGGAGCTGATCGCCTACACCGAACAGGACCGGGTCTGCCTGCCGGTCCCCTTCTACCACTGCTTCGGCATGGTCATGGGCAATCTCGGGATCACCTCGCACGGCGCCTGCATCGTCATCCCGGCCCCCGCCTTCGAGCCGGCCGCCGTGCTGGCGGCCGTCGAGCAGGAGCGCTGCACCTCGCTCTACGGCGTCCCCACGATGTTCATCGCGGAGCTGAACCTTCCGAATTTCGCCTCGTACGACCTGTCCTCGCTGCGCACCGGCATCATGGCCGGATCACCGTGTCCGGTCGAGGTGATGAAACGGGTCGTCGCCGAGATGCACATGGACGAGGTGTCCATCTGCTACGGCATGACGGAGACCTCGCCGGTCTCCACCCAGACCCGCCGGGACGACGACCTGGAACGCCGTACCGGCACGGTCGGCCGTGTCATGCCGCACCTGGAGGTCAAGGTCGTCGATCCGGTCACCGGGGTGACCCTGGAGCGTGGCGCCGCGGGCGAACTGTGCACCCGAGGCTACAGCGTGATGCTCGGCTACTGGGAGAATCCCGAGCGCACCGCGCAGGTGATCGATGCGGGCCGGTGGATGCACACCGGGGACCTCGCGGTGATGCGGCAGGACGGCTACGTGGAGATCGTCGGCCGGATCAAGGACGTGATCATCCGGGGCGGCGAGAACGTCTATCCGAGGGAGGTCGAGGAGTTCCTCCACGGCCACCCGAAGATCGCGGACGTGCAGGTGGTGGGAGTGCCGGACGACACCTACGGGGAGGAGGTCCTGGCCTGCGTCATCCCCAAGGACCCGGCGGACCCGCCGAGCCTGGACGAGGTGACCGAGCACTGCCGCGAGCAGTTGGCGCACTACAAGATCCCGCGCGGGCTCCGGATCCTGGAGAGCTTCCCGATGACGGTCAGCGGGAAGGTCCGGAAGATCGAACTGCGGGAGGGATACGGCGCGTAGGGATGTGCGGGCCCGCGGCCCGGGTGCGGTCAGGCGGCCTCGATGATGTCGCCGGCACCGCCCCGGGTCGCGGCCGCCCACTCGATCAGCAGGACCTCGTAGGCGGCGGACTCCACGGAGGACCAGTCCTGTCCGGCCCGCGCGTCGACAAGGGCCCGTATCGCCTCGTTCGCCTCGGCGGCGGACGGGCGGGCCGGTCTGGGCGACCGGGACCGGCGCGCGGCGATGGTGGTGGGTGGCGTATGCCGTGGAGTTAAGGCCATGTGCACCACTTTAGGGCCCGCCACCGACAATGCATCGAACATATGCCCCCCATGGCCTGAACGTGACCGATCGCACTCGGTGTTGTCGGTCGGTCACGCCCCGACGCGGTCCTCCCGGGGGTGCGGGAGTTCGCGTCGCATGCAGAGCCGCGGCCAGCGGTCCAGGCCGTGTTCCGCTTCCTCCGCCCTGATCTTCCGCAGGCCGTCGGTGAGTTCCGCGTCGTCGAGCGCGCGGAACCCGAGCCGGGTGTAGTACGGGGCGTTCCACGGGACGTGGCGGAATGTCGTCAGCGTGAGTGCCGTCAGTCCCTGACGCTCCGCCCATCCGGCGAGGTGGTCGATGAGCCCGGAACCGATACCGCGGCGGGCGGCGGACGGATGCACGGAGACCTGCTCGATGTGGGCGGCGCCGTCGACGAGATCGGCGATCAGGTAGCCGATCGGGCGGTCGTCGGGGTCCGCGGCGACCCAGGCCCGCCCCGCCAGCCGATAGCGGTCCAGCAGGTCGAGCGGCGGCGGGTCGTCGTCCGCGATGGCCGTCATGCCGAGCGCGCGGAACGCTTCGCCGGCCCCCCGTTCGATGTCCTGCAACAGGGGAAGATCGGGGCGGCGGGCGGTACGGATGCGCATGGGGGCCAGTATGACGCCCGGGGCGGAACCCGGAACGACCGGGCGGCCGGACGCCCGGCGCCCCGGGACCGGACGACGTCGGGCGCCGCTGCCGATCAGCTCGTCCGCGGGTCCGTTGGCCGGCCGCGGCGTTCCCGTGTCATCCATCACGAAGAGCGGGACGCCGAGTCCGTCCGCCCGTTCCCCGGCGTCCCGCGCATAGCCGGAGAGCGAGAAGAACACGCACGCGACGGAGGCGGAGAGGGCGTTCAGCCACAGGCATTCGACATCGCGCGACGTCGTCGGCCGACCAACCGTGTCGACCCGGGCGATCAGACCGCCGGCCCGCAGATCGATCCGGTCGGGGGAGCGGCCGTCCGGCCGGACCGTGTCGTGGTAGCCCAGCAGGCGCAGATATCCGGCGGCGTTCGCGACGGCGTCGTGTGCCGTACGGATGGGGCGTGGGCGGAACGCGGGCCGAGGTGCCGGCGCCGTGGGCGGCGGTGGACCGGGGGCGGTCCGGGCACCGTCGGCGGTGCCGGGATCGCCGGGGGGCGGCGGGGCCGGAGCGACCGGTATCCGCAGCACCGCCGCGCAAGGGCAGCACAACTCCGGCTGCGGCCACTGGTCGACACGGCCGCAGGCGGCACAGCGCACCGCCACCCAGTCGTCGTTCCAGGAGCGGTGGGTGATCGGCGCCACCGGGGCGCCGCGCAGGAGGGGCGGGGCGGTCGGCGCACCGCACGGACACGGGTAGACCTGCGCGCTGTACGTGTGTGCGGCCCGGCAGACCGGGCAGCGTACCGGCACCGGTTCCACCCTGCCCCTCCTCCCTGCTCGTTCCGAATGCTCCTCCCGGCGCCCCGGCGCCCCGGCCGTCGGGCCGGCACGCGCGACGGGTCGGCTGCCGCCGCGCACCGGGACGCACCGGCGCCGACGGGGCGCCGAGCGGCTGCGCACCGGTGTCCCATGCTTCACCAACTGCGCGGTTCCCGGAGGGGATTCGGCGTACTTCGTGCCTTCGCGGACCGACGGTCCGGGCACGTCCGGCGTCCCTTGACGGCAGTTCGGCCGCACCCCAGATTCAATTCCACATAACAGAATTCATATTCCGCATCGCGGAAATGCGGAAGTGGTCCATGCGGTATCGGAGCTCTCAGGCGGCGCGACGGAGCCCGACGCCACCCGGTCCGAGCAGGAGCACTCCATGCCCCGAATGACCGCTGCCCGAGCGGCAGTCGAAATCCTCAAGCGAGAAGGCGTCGGCTGAACGCGTCCGAGCGCCCGCCACTCGCCGCGCGGCCCGCTCGTGCGCACCGTCCCCCGCTCGCGACCCCCGCTCTCGCCCCCCGTACAAGGTGCTTCGCATGAATTCCGCCATCAGTCGGCGCACCGTCCTCGGCGCCCTTCTCGCCGGTGCCGCCCTGTCCGCAACCTCCACCCCACCCCGCCCCGCCCCGCAGCCCCCGCGCCGCGCCCTCACGCCCGGCACCCCGCTGTCCACCGGGACCGGCGGCGGCACCAACTACCCCGCCCAGTTCGCGGTCACCGGCGACGGCCGGTTCGCCTACCTCGCCAACCGGGGGCACAACAGCCTGACGTGCTACGCCATCGAGGACGACGGGGCCGCACTGCGGCTGCTCGACACCGTGCCGGTCGGCGGCGACTTTCCCCGGCAGATCGCCCTCTCGCCGGACGGGCGGCTGCTCTTCGCGGCGAACCAGCGGTCGAGCACCGTGACGGTCTTCCGGGTCGGCGCCGCGGACGGCGGTCTGACCCGCGCCGGTGACGCCTTCCCGTTCCCGGTCGCCGTCTGCGTCCTGCCGTACCGGGCACCGGTGCCGACGCGCCACTGAGCGCACGCCGCCACCGGGCGGGGCCGCCCCATCGGCACGGAAGCGGTCCGGGATTCGTCCATTAGGGTCGGGCCCCGAGCTGCGGGCCACTCGGACGCGGCGAACGCAAGTGGGAGGCACAGTGCGATTGAGAGTGGAATTCACCACCGAGCCCTTCGATCTCGACGAGGCGCCCGCCCACGCGGTCGTGGCCCGCGAGGTCATCCAGTCGGCCGAACTCGACGCCGTGGATGTCGGCCCCTTCGGCAACACGGCGGAGGGCGGCGCGGACCGGGTGCTCGCCGCGGTGGACAGCCTGCTGCGCAGCGCCCTCGCGTCGGGCGCCACCCGGGTGTCGCTCCAGGTCAACGTGATCGGGGAGGACGCGAAGTGACCGAGCCGGCCGACCACCCCCTCGTCGCGGCGGTCAAGCCGCTCGTCGACGCCATGGGCGCCGAACTGCTCGGGCCCGAGCAGGCGTGCGGCGACGACGTGGTGCTGACCTGGGAGGGCGAGGAGGTCGTCGCCGTCCGGCTGCCCCAGCTCTCGGAGTCGCTCGACCACATCCTGGCCGCCATGGAGCGGCGGCACGGCATGCCGCTCGCCGAGCTCGATCGCAGGACCAAGCAGTCGGTGGTGCGGAGCCTGGAGGCGCGCGGCGCGTTCTCGGTACGGCACGGCGTGGAGACCGTCGCGGGCGCGCTGGGTGTCAGCCGCTTCACCGTCTACAACTACCTCAACAGGGAAAACGCCTCCAGGGAACGGTAGTTGGGGTCACCGGTGCGCGAGTGCCGTCGAGGCCGCGAAGGGCCGTCGTCCGGAATGCCGGGCGGCGGCCCTTCGCGTTCGCGGGATTTCAACAAAGTGTTGACGTGATGTTGTGGAGGGCGTTAGCTATGCGCAGCCCGACCGACGCGGAGCGCCGTACCGCACCGCGAGAACAGCCACGGAGGCTCCCGTGACTTCGAGCTCCACACCGGGCCTCGCCCGGTTCAACACCCTGGCGGACGACGAGGTCGCGGCCGTGCTGCACGAGGTGTGCGCGAGCACCGCGTGGGGGAGAGCGGTCCTCTCCCGGCGCCCGTACACCACCGCGGAGGACCTCTTCTCCGCGAGCGACACGGCAACGGCCGCACTGGCCGCTCCGGACCTCGCCGAGGCGATGGCAGGACATCCGCCGATCGGCCGCCCGAAGCCCGGCGACCCGACGTCCTCCCGCGAACAGCGGGGGATGGCCGACGCCTCCGAGGAACTCAGGGCCGAGATGCTCGAACTGAACCTGGCCTACCAGGAACGGTTCGGACACGTCTTCCTGATCTGCGCCACCGGAGCCACCGGTGAGCGGATGCGTGACGCGGTGAGGTCCCGGATCGGGAACTCGCCGGAGCGGGAGCGCGAGCACGTACGCACCGAACTCGGCAAGATCAACCGCATCCGGCTCACCCGTCTCCTGACGGACGACGCGCACCGGATCGCAACGGAAAGAGAGTGAAGGTCTTGAGCACCTCCGCCACCGCATCGGTGTCCACCCACATCCTGGACACCAGCACCGGCCGTCCCGCCGCGGCCGTCGCCGTCCGGATCGCCGCCCGAGGCGGTGCGGACGCCCCGTGGACCGCGCTCGGCGGCTCCACCACCGACGCGGACGGACGCTGCAAGGACCTGCCGGCACCACCGGAGGGCACCACCCACGTACGGCTCGACTTCGACACCGAGACGTACTTCGCCAGCAAGAGGCAAGCCGAGGTGCAGCAGGACGCCCCCAGCGAAAGGGACCGCGGCGCGTTCTTTCCCGAGGTGGCGATCACCTTTGCCGTCGCCGCGGGCGAGCACTACCACGTACCGCTGCTGCTCAACCCGTTCGGCTACTCCGTTTACCGAGGGAGCTAGCACCGACATGACCGCCGATTCCGCCCGCCCCCGCCCTGTCGTTCTCGGCCAGAACCAGTACGGCAAGGCGGAGAACCGCGTCGTCAGGATCACCCGGGACGGCGACACCCACCACATCAAGGACCTCAACGTCTCCGTCGCCCTCTCCGGCGACATGGAGGACGTCCACTACTCCGGTTCCAACGCCCACGTCCTGCCGACCGACACCACCAAGAACACGGTGTACGCGTTCGCCAAGGAACACGGCATCGAATCGGCCGAGCAGTTCGGCATCCACCTCGCCCGGCACTTCGTGACGTCGCAGGAGCCGATCGAGATGGCGCGCATCCGGATCGAGGAGTACGCCTGGGAGCGCATCGCCACCTCCGATGCCAACTCGCGGTTCATCGGCGCCGACGAGGTCAAGCACTCCTTCGTGCGCCGGGGCCAGGAGACGCGCACCACCCAGATCACCTTCGACGGCGAGACGTGGCAGGTCGTCTCGGGGCTCAAGGACCTCGTGGTGATGAACTCCACCCACTCCGAGTTCTGGGGCTACGTCAAGGACGAGTACACGACGCTCAAGGAGGCGCACGACCGCATCCTCGCGACCGAGGTGTCCGCCAGGTGGCGGTTCAACTGGACCGGTGACGAGGAGCGAATGCCGAACTGGGAGAAGTCCTACGAGCAGACCCGCAAGCACATGCTCCAGGCATTCGCCGAGACGTACTCCCTCTCCCTCCAGCAGACCCTGTACCAAATGGGCTCGCGCGTCATCAACAGCCGCAGCGAGATCGACGAGATCCGTTTCTCGCTGCCGAACAAGCATCACTTCCTCGTGGACCTGGAGCCGTTCGGTCTCAAGAACGACAACGAGGTCTACTTCGCGGCGGACCGCCCGTACGGTCTGATCGAGGCCACCGTGCTGCGGGACGGCACCGAGCCGCAGATTCCGGTCGACATGACCAACCTCTGACGCGGCGCCGCGCAGGCCGCGCCCGCACCGCCCCGGGCGCGGCCGGCCGGACCGGAGGGAGCCCCGTGGCACCGTCGGCACCCGGGCCCGCGCAAGCGGAAGGCCCTCGTCCCACCCCGCTCCGGACCGCGGTCCGCCCGGTGGACGAGAAGCTCCGCCCCGCACGGCTCGCCCCCGTGCCCGTACCGCCGGAGAGAGAAGGAAGCGCCATGGCAGCAAAGGCAGCGCCCGAGCACGTGGAACGCATCGTCATCGAGAACTGCGCGATCGCGACCGTCGACGCCGACGACACCGAGTACGCCTCGGGGCACCTCGTCGTCGCGGGCAACCGCATCGAGTCGGTCGGCGCGGGCCGGGCCCCCGCGGGTCTGGAGAACGTCGTGCGCCGCATCGACGGCACCGGGCACCTGGCCACCCCCGGCCTGGTCAACACCCACCACCACTTCTACCAGTGGATCACCCGCGGCCTCGCCACCGACCACAACCTGTTCGACTGGCTGGTCGCGCTGTACCCGACGTGGGCGCGGATCGACGAGCCGATGGTCCGCGCCGCCGCGCAGGGTTCGCTCGCCATGATGGCGCGCGGCGGCGTCACCACCGCCATGGATCACCACTACGTGTACCCGCGGGGCTCGGGCGACCTGTCCGGCGTCATCATCGGGGCCGCCCGCGACATGGGCGTGCGGTTCACCCTCGCCCGGGGCTCCATGGACCGCAGCGAGAAGGACGGCGGACTGCCGCCGGACTTCGCCGTGGAGACCCTGGACGGCGCGCTCGCCGCGACCGAGGCCACCGTCGATGCCCACCACGACGCCTCGCCGGACGCGATGATCCAGATCGCCGTCGCACCGTGCTCCCCGTTCTCCATCTCCACCGAACTCCTGTGCGAGGGCGCCGAACTGGCTCGCCGCAAGGGCGTGCGCATGCACACCCACGGCTCGGAGACCGTCGAGGAGGAGAAGTTCTGCCACGAACTCTTCGGCATGGGGCCCACCGACTACTTCGCCTCGACCGGATGGCTCGGCGACGACGTGTGGATGGCGCACTGCGTCCACATGAACGACTCCGACGTCGCCGCCTTCGCCCGCACCGGAACGGGCGTCGCGCACTGCCCCTCGTCCAACGCCCGGCTCGCCGCGGGCATCGCCCGGGTGCCGGACATGCTCGCGGCCGGTGTCCCGGTCGGTCTCGGCGTCGACGGCACCGCCTCCAACGAGTCCGGCGAACTCCACACCGAACTGCGCAACGCCCTCCTCGTCAACCGCCTCGGCGCCCACCGCGAAAAGGCGCTGACCGCCCGCCAGGCCCTGCGCCTGGGGACCCACGGCGGGGCCCGGCTACTCGGCCGGGCCGACCGGATCGGCTCCCTGGAGCCCGGCAAGCTCGCCGACCTGGTGCTCTGGAAGCTGGACACCCTCGCCCACGCGTCCATCGCCGACCCGGTCACCGCGCTCGTCCTCGGTGCCCCGGCCCCGGTCACTCTCTCCCTCGTCGACGGCAGGCCGGTCGTCGAGGAGGGACATCTGACCGGCGCGGACGAGGACGCCATCGCCCGCGCCACCCGCGAGGAGGCCCGCCGCCTCGCGCGAATCGCCGCCGGGGCCTGACCCCGGACGCCCCGGGACCGGCCGGCCGAGGGGGACGGCCCATGGCCGGCCGCCGCGGATCCGAGCGGGGGTCCGCGGTCAACCGGTGCGGGGCGCACACCCGTTGTGCGCCCCGCACCGGCGAGGAGAGCTGCCCGCACCAGTTGCCGCACGACCTGCCTCACCCACCCTCCCACCTGCACCGATGCACCACTCGCACCACCTCCCTGACACCCACGTCACCGCAGACGTGTCACCGACCGGAGGAACCGCCGTGGCAGCCAAGCCCAGGCATCGCAACGACGCAGTCGCAGCCCCCGCCCCCGCCCCCACGCCCGCCCCCGCCCCCGCCCCCACGCCCGCCTCGGAACCGGCCGCGGAACCGGCCGAACGGAAACATCCGGTCGACGAGATGCTCCCCCCGCTGAAGCTGTTCACCAGCGGCCTCCAGCACGTGGCCGCCATGTACGCGGGCGTGGTGGCCCCACCGATGATCGTGGGACCCGCCGTGGGCCTCACCGCCCGGGAGACCGCCTTCCTGATGGGGGCGAGCCTCTTCACCGCGGGACTCGCCACCCTGCTCCAGACCCTCGGCATCTGGCGCATCGGTGCCCGACTGCCGTTCGTCAACGGTGTCTCCTTCGCCGGTGTGACACCCATGGTGGCGATCGGCAAGGACCGCGGACACGACGGCATCGCCGTCATCTTCGGCGCGATCGTCGTCGCCGGTCTGCTCGGCTTCCTGCTCGCCCCCTACTTCTGCAAACTCGTCAGCCTCTTCCCACCCGTCGTCACCGGCACCGTGATCACCCTGATCGGCGTCTCGCTGCTGCCGGTCGCCTTCACCTGGTCGCAGGGCGGTGACGCCGAGGCCCCCGACTACGGCTCGACGACCCACATCACCATGGCCGCCGTCACCATGGTGATCGTGCTCGCCCTGCGCAAACTCCTGCGCGGCTTCCTCCAGCAGATCGCCATCCTGCTCGGCCTGGTCGCCGGCACCCTGATCGCGATCCCGGTCGGGATCACCGACTTCGGGGCGATCGGGGACGCCGGCCTGTTCGGCTTCCCGACACCGTTCCACTTCGGGGCGCCGCGGTTCGAGATCGCCGCGATCGTCTCCATGTGCATCGTGATGCTGGTCTGCATGACCGAGTCCACCGCGGACATGCTGGCCCTCGGCAGGATCGTCGACCGCCCGGCCGACGAGCGGACCATCGGGCGAGGACTGCGCGCCGACACCCTGGGCAGCGCGATCAGCCCGCTCTTCAACGGCTTCATGTGCAGTGCCTTCGCCCAGAACATCGGACTCGTCGCGATGACCGGGGTCCGCAGCCGCTTCGTGGTGGCCTCCGGCGGCGGCATCCTGATCCTGCTCGGATTGATGCCCGTCGCCGCGTCCGTCATCGCGCTCGTCCCGCTGCCCGTCCTCGGCGGCGCCGGCATCGTGCTCTTCGGGTCGGTCGCCGCGAGCGGCATCCAGACGCTGGCGAACGCCGCGATGGAGAAGGGCGAGAACGCGCTGATCGTGGCCGCGGCCCTCGGCATCGGCCTGATCCCGATCGCCGCGCCGGACTTCTACCACGCCCTCCCCGAGGACCTGCTCGTCGTGCTCGACTCCGGCATCTCCACCGGGTGCGTCGTGGCGATCCTGCTGAACCTGGCCTTCAACCACCTCGGCCGGAAGCCGGAGCAGGATCTGCCGGACGGGGACGGGGACGGGGACGGGGACGGGGACGGGGACGGGGACGGGGACGGGGACGGGACGAAGCCGCCGGAGCAGAGCCCGCAGGCCGCCGCCCCGGCCGCGGAGCGCTGACCGCAGCCACCGGCGGTCACACGCCCTCGGGACGTCGGCGCGGCGCGTACCACGGCCCGCTTCGGGACCGCCGTACGCGCCGCGCCCGTGCACCGGCCCGGTCAGCCGATGTGGTAGCTGTCGCCGTACACCTTCCAGTCGAGCGGCGGATTCAGATTCAGATTGCCCTTCTTGAGGAACACCCGCTGGGCGGTGTCCACCCGGCTGGTGTCCGAGTGGGCCTCCTCCTGCTTCATCGCCCACACCCGGGCGTCCAGGAAGGCGTTGAGGTACGCGACCTCGTCGCCGCCCTGGGCCGGCGGCTTCGCCTTCGCGAGGGCACGCTTGCGGATGGCGCCGAAGCCGGTGCTGTCGTCGCCGTCGCCGTGCATGACGATGGCGTCGTAGTACGCGAACTGGCCGAGCGTGCCGATGCCGTCGGCCTTGCCCTGCTTGACGGCAGGGTTGAAGTACACCCGGTCGCGCTCGTCGTTCTGCGCCTGCTTGAACGCGGAGTCGGACGCCGCCTTCGCCCAGTCCTTGGTGAAGTTCGGGTCGAGACCCTCGTGCGAGTCGGAGCCGTTGACCTTGCGCAGCGCGGGGAGGTACTTCGCGAGGACGTTGTCCGGCTTGCGCGCGGTGTACAGCTCGACGAGATCCAGCATGTCGCCGGTGCCGGAGCAGAAGCCGATGATGCCCGCGGTGTAGCCGCGGCCGTCGTCGATGTCCTCGATGTACCTGTACTGGGACTTCCAGTCCAGCGAGGAGTTCTCCGCGCTGGACACCAGCTTCATGGCGATCTCCTTCTTCGCCGGGTCGTCGAGCCCGGTCGCGGCGGCAGCCCGCTCGGCGTTCGCCGCCGTTCGCTGCTGGGCCGTCGCCGAGTGCGTGGGGGCTCCGGCGTGGGCCGCGACCGGGACCGCCGCGAGGGCGACCCCGACCGCGATGACCGCGATGCGCACGGAGCGGGGGCTGCGTCGTGCGGTGCGCCTGTGGGGAGCGTGCACCAGTCCTCCAAGAGGGGGTTCATCGTTCTGTCGGTCTGTTAGGAAGCTTTCCTATCAGAGTGGTTGAGTGTCGTACACCCCTGCCGCACGAGGAATCGGGGGCGCCCCGTCCCGGTGCCGCTCGCACCGGCAGGCCGAAGGCCCCGCACCACGCGGCAGACGCGGTGCGGGGCCTTCGGTGTCCAGGCGCTCCGGCGATCGGATCTATCGGCGTCAGCAGTTCAGGTACGCCACGTGGATCCAGACGCCGGTGGGGCCGCCCCACAGGTTGCCCATGACCCAGTTGCCCTGCGTGCCGCGCTTGTCGAGGTTCTGACCCTTGTTCACCTGGCCCAGGACCGGGTAGTTCTCGCCCGGTCCGCCACGGAAGTTCACCCTGTTGTCGTTGACGGTGCAGACAGCGGCCGGAGCCTGCACGGCCCGCGCGGCGGCGGGGGTCTGCACGGCCTGGGCGGCGGGCCCGAAGGCCAGCCCCAGTCCGGCAGCCAGGACCGCTGCGGCCGGCGTCATCTTCTTCATCATGTGAATGATCCTCCGTTCTCCGGCCCGCGTCGGCGCGAGCCGTCCACCGGCGTCAACGGAGGCGGCGACAGCCGGGTCACGGTTGCGAGACCGTCTTCCGGCGGGAACGAAAGCGCAGGTCATAGGGCATACGCACCGGCGTGCGCGGCCGACGGGGCGGATGCTTCTCGCGCCCGTCGAGCCCGGGTTTGACGGCTGCGGCACGGCGCGACTGCCGGCCGCGCGGCCGTGGGAACGCGCGATCGTCCCGACACCCCCGGCGCACGGTACGACGCCGCGCTGCTGGAGGCGATCCGCGTCCGATTGGGTGCGTGGGACCTCGACAACAACGAGCCCTTCCTGCTCACCTCGCTGCTGGTGTGCTGGTGTGCTGGTGTGCTGGGGGAGCCGGGCTGCCGCAGCACTGCCCGAACTCCGTGCCGCGCTGCCGGAACACCCCCGGGCCGTGCCGCGGTCCCTTGCCGTCGTCTGCCCGCCGGAACGCCGCGAGGCGACGGCGGAACTCCTCTCCGCCGCTGCCCGTTCCGGCCCGAAGGACGGCCGGATCGCCGCGGCGAAGCCCGTGCGCGCGCTCCGGGGACGCCGGCCCGCTACTCACGGTGATCGCCGCCGAGCTCGCCGACGTCTCGCACACCTGGTGGAGCGGGACCTCGGGGTGATGACCTCGGGCCCCGGCATCGGGACGAACGACGAGCGGGTGCGCGAGCGGGCGCGGGAGGCGGCGCGCCTGCCGGGTGACTGATCGGGCCCCGACGACCCGGCCGAGGAGCCGGTGCCGTTCCCGACACCGGCTCCGGGGCCGGGGACTGCCCGGTGGCCACGCGATCCCGGGGGTCCGCGGACCCGTGGCCCCGGGACGGCCCCGACGTTCCCGGGGCCGGACGGGCGCGGGCGCGTCCGCTCAGTCTCCCGGTCGCCAGTCGGGGCGGCGGCCGCTCATGGCCACGGTCCGGTCGAGCAGCGGCGCGTCCTCGGGGACCGGCACCGGCCGGGCGAAGATTTCCTCGGGCCGGGGCGCGTCACCGGGAGTCAGCCAGTCCAGCACGATGCGCAGCCCCGCCTCGTCCGGCGCGTACTCCTGCCCGGTGGACCGGGCGAGGTCCCAGCCGTGTACCAGCAGTTCCTCCAGCGCGACCACGAGGGCCTCCTCGGCGGGCAGCCCCACACCGCCCACGCGAGTGGTCCCCTGCCGCGCGGCGGGGGCACGCCAGGCCGCCACCAGTTCGTCCAGCAGCGATGGCAGCAGGGTGCGCCAGTCGTCGTCGAGCACCGGGAGCGCGTCGCCCGGGGCGACGCCGGTCGTCGGCCCGGAGTCCTTGCGTGCCGCGTCGCGGAATCCCCGGCTCAGCACGGTGACATGGGCGAGCAGGTCGCGCACCGTGAAATCGGGGCAGGGGGTGGGGCTGCCGAGTTCTTGCTCGTCGACGCCGTCGAGCAGGCCGACGATCCGCCGGGCCGCCGATTCCAGCTCACTCGTGGGTGTGGTCTCCATGCGTCCATGCATACAGCGCGAAGGGCTCCCGGGTCCGGAGAACCGCGCTCATCGCACGACGCGTCCGCGCAGCACGATCCGGATCGGGTGGTCCAGGACGGCCGGGTCCGCGGTCGGGTCGGAGGCGTACGCGACGACATCGGCGGGCGCGCCGTCCACGAGGCCCGGCAGCCCCAGCCAGGACCGGGCCGTCCAGGATGCCGCGCCCAGCGCCGCCGAGGCCGGCAGGCCGGCCCGTACCAGCCAGGACATCTCGCCCGCGACCGTTCCGCACGGGAAGGAGTCCGTCCCCGCCAGCACCGTCACGCCGGCCTCATGGGCCGCGCGCACAGTGCCGAGCATGCTGTCCCAGCCCGCCAGCCACAGGTCACGGCGCACACTCGGCTCCCGGGCCCGCATCGCGTCCACCCCCGCGCCGAAGGCGCCGAGCGTCGGGACGAACGCCGTGCCCTGCGCGGCCATCCGGTCCAGCAGCGCCGGGTCGAGGTGCATGCCGTGCTCCAGGCTGTCCGCCCCGGCCAGGACCGCGTTGCGGGAGCCGTCCGGGGTCTGGCAGTGCACGGCCACCCTGCCGCCGATCGCGTGCACCGCCTCCACCACGGACGTCAGCAGCGGCAGCGGCACGGCGGGTTGGTCCTGGGCCCAGTCGCCGATCACCTTGCACCACCCGGACGAGGCGGTCGCCTCCTCCACGGCGGCCCGCACCAGTTCGGCCTCGGTCACATCGCGTCCGAAGCCGGGGAAGAAGCGGCCGGGCGTGGCCAGCCACCGCCCTGCCGACGTCACCCGGGGCAGCTCGGGGTCCTGCTCCACCCAGGCGGGCATCCGCGCCGCGGTGCCGGGGGTGCGCACCGCCAGCACCCCGGCGTCCCGGTGCTCGGCCAACTGCTCGCGCAGCAGCTCCTCGTCGAAGGGTTCGTCGGTCGACAGCGCCCCCGGATGCGTGTGCACGTCGACGAGTCCGGGCAGCAGCCAGCCGCCGTCGACGACCATCTCCACGTCGTGGCCCGCGAGTCCGCCCGGCGGGCCGCCCGCGCGGAGCACCTCGCCGTCGATACGGAACACCCGCTCCTCGCGTTCCGGCAGTACAACCCCACGCATGCACAGCATCAGGCGACCCTACGTCATCGCGTGTCGTGCACCGCACGATCACCGGCCTGTTCGCCCGTACACACCGGCACATTGCGGAACGTTCGGCTCCAGCCCCTTGTCGGCAGGCCCCACCCCATGCGATACAGGTCTGGACCATTGCCGTCGGATGGAAGGCACGACCGTGCAACGCCCCCACACCACCGCCGCGTTGGCCTGCTCCGCCGCCCTGCTCCTGGCCGCGCTCACCGGCTGCGGCTCCGCACCCGAGGCGGACACCACCGCGCCCGCGGTGCCGCAGCACGTGACGGCCCAGGCGAGCAGCGCCACCTCCGTGCACGTCATGTGGGAGCGGGCCACCGACAACAGGGCGGTCACCGGCTACGAGGTCTACCGCAAGGGGAAGAAGGTGAAGTCCCTCCCCGCGACCAAGGTGATGACCGACGTCGACGGTCTGACCGCCTCGACCTCATACACCTTCACCGTCCGGGCCCGCGACGCCGCCGGGAACCTCTCCGCTCCGAGCACCGCCGCGACCGTCACCACCCCCGCCGCGACGCCCGCCGACCGCGCAGCGCCGACCCGCCCGGTGAAGCTGCGCGGCGCGACGGACGGCAGCCGGGCGGTGAACCTCTCCTGGGGCGGCTCGACGGACGACATCGGCGTCACCGCGTACGACGTCTACCAGGAGGACTCCCGGATCCACAGCGTGCCGGGCACCGAGACCACGGCGCACGTGACCGGACTGCGGCCCGGCACCGTCTACACCTTCACCGTCCGGGCCCGCGACGCCGCCGACAACTCCTCGCCGGACAGCAACGCCATCGACCTCACGACGGCGTCCTTTCCCGGCGCCCCCGCCTCCACCGCCCCCACCGACCTTCGGGTCACCAACCGGGCGCAGGGCAAGGAATACGCCATCGACCTGGACTGGGAGCAGCCGGAGACGGGCGGCGAGATCCCCGCCTACCAGCTCTACATGGACGGCCGGCTGACCACCACGATCGTCTGGGGCTCCACCCCGCCCAAGGGCCGGGCGAACTACCGGCTCACCGTCACCGACCCGCGCGGCACCCGCTACTCGCTCAAGATCCGGGCGAAGCTGCCGGACGGGAAGTGGGGGGACTTCTCCGCCCAGCGCACGGTCGTGCTCGGCGAATGAACGACCGGTCCGGCCACCGGCCACGGCTCAGCCGGTGACGCGCACGGTCTCCACCCACTGCGGGGGCTGCGGGGCGCCGTCGCCGATCAGCGCCGCGATCAGCCTGCACGAGGGGGCCTCGTCCGGCCAGGGGGTGAAGCCGTCGGTGAGGACCACGACGATGTTCGGCCGGTCCCGCTCCGCCAGCGCGGCGGCGATGCCCACCCGCATGTCGGTGCCGCCGCCCCCGGCCAGCGCGACCTGCTCGGTCGATGTCACCCGCGCCACGCTCCGCACATCGGCGTCGCAGGCGAGCACGGCGACCCGGTTGCCCCGGACCCCCACCTCCCGCAGCACACCGGTGACCTCCCCCAGCGCCGCGCCGAGTTCGTCGTCCCCCATGGAACCGGAGGTGTCGATCACGATGGCGACCCGGGGGAGGGGGCGGCGCAGACTGGGCAGGACCACGCCGCGCAGCGCACCACTGCGGCGGGACGGGCGCCGATAGGTGTAGTCCATCGCCCCGGCCGCCCACGCCGCCGCCTCGCGGACGGCGCCGGCGAGCGCCTGCCGCCAGTCGACGGTCGGTTCCAGGATCTCGTCCGCCCAGCGCTCCCAGCCCGCCGGGAGCGTGCCCCGGGTGCGCCGGTGGGCGCGCATCGTCTCGGCGGTGAGCCGCCGCAACGCCTCCGCCTCCACCGGGCCGAGGCTCGACGGCCCCCGGTCCCCGGGCAGTTCCCAGGGCATCGGCCGCCCGTGCGCGCCCGAACCGCAGTCGGGTGCGTGCGGGGTGGGCGGCACCGAGGAGAGGTACGTCTCGAAGAGCTGCCCGGCCGGCAGGCCGAACAGCCGCGGTTCCATCCGGCCGTCCGGCAGCGGCTGCCCGTCGGCGATCAGGTCGTCGTTGATCTCGCAGTCCTGCGCCACGTTGAGCCGGTGGTGGTCGCGCCGGTCGGCGGCGGACAGCCGCCCGGCCCTCCCGTGGTGATCGCGCAGCAGGTGTGCCACCTCGTGCATCCACACCGCCGCGAGCTGCGCCACGGGCGTCGACTCGACGAAGGCGGGCGACACGTAGCAGCGCCAGTGCCGGTCGACCCCCATCGTCGGCACCTCGGTGCTCGGCACCACCGACAGCGCGTAGAGCGCCGACGCCAGATAGGGACGATCGGCCGCCGCCCGGTAGCGGGCGGCGAGCAGCTTGGTCATGTCCAGCCGGCCCCGCCCCGGGTCGGTCCCCGCGTCCCGCACGGCCGTCCCCGCCTCAGCCGTTCCCCGGCAGCGCGCCGGACAGCTGGAGCAGTTCCACGAACGCGTCGATGCCCTCGGGCACCGGCCAGTCGGTGTCCCGCATCGACGCCAGGTCGACCGCCGCCCGCGCCGCCACGTCGGGCACACCCGCGTCCACGGCCTTCGCCAGCACCGTCCAGCCCGCCTCCCAGCGCTGCCGGGTCAGGTCGCCCTGCACCGCCGCGACGATCGCGATGAGGAAGGCCAGCTGCCGGTCGCCGCGCTCGGGCAGGGCGAACGCGTCCGGGTTCGCCAGCACCCGGTCGGGGTCGGGCAGATCGAGGTTCTCCAGGTACGACAGCAGCTCGATGCCCGCACCGTCGCCCACGGCCCCGGCCAGCGAGGCGGCGAGCGCCTCGCGCCCGGTGTCCGTCGCGTACCCGGTGGCGAGCAGCCGCAGCGCCATGTCCCAGGTCCGCGGCGACGGCCAGGCCCGTCCCCGGTTCTCCGCGTCGGCCGGGATGTGGTGGACGAGGCCGGGGCGGGCGGTGAGGAAGCCGGAAACCGCGCCGCGGGCCCGCGCCGCCGCCCCCGGGACCTTGGCGGGGTCGACGACCGGGATCGCGGTCTCGGGCCACGTACCGGCCATGCCGCGTGCGACGGTGCGCGGGTCGTGGGTCCACTGGAGGTGCACGAACCGGTTGGCGAGCGGCGGGCTGAGGTGCCAACCGTCCGCCGCACTCGACGGCGGGTTCGCCGCGGCCACGATGCGCACCGACTCCGGCAACGTCAGGCTGCCCACCCGGCGTTCGAGCACCACGCGCAGCAGCGCCGCCTGCACCGCCGGGGGAGCGGACGACAACTCGTCGAAGAACAGCAGCCCCCGGCCGGCCCGGGCGAGACGGACCGCCCAGTCCGGTGGCGCCATCGGCACCCCGGTCACGGCCGGGTCGTCACCGACGACCGGCAGCCCGGCGAAGTCGGAGGGTTCGTGGACGCTGGCGATGACCGTCTCCAGCCCGAGGCCGAGCCCGGCGGCGAGCTGCTGCATGCCTGCCGACTTGCCGATCCCCGGCTCGCCCCACAGCAGCACCGGCTGATTGGCCGTCACGGCCAGGGCCAGGGCCTCCAGCTGGGGATTGGCGGCGGCCTCGGTGCGCGACGCACGCAGCCTGCGGTTGAGCGCGTCGGCGGCGTCCAGCGGACCCCGTGCGGCGGCGCGGGACGGAGAGGGGGACCCCGGCGACGGATCCCCGTCCGTCCGGCCCGGTGCGTCGTGGGCGATCGCGTTCACCCTTCCTCGCCCTCCTCCTCGAAGTCGCTCTCCCGCTCGTCCTCCCACTCCTCCCACCAGTCGGCCCCGATGTCCGGGTACTCCTTCTCCACCCGTTCCCCGAGGAACCGCAGGTCCGTTCGGCGGTACTTGCGGATCAACTGGTGCAGCGAGAGCTCCATGTGGTCGGTGACGTCGATCCGGGCACCCGCCTCGACCAGCGCCCGCACCAGTTCCGCCGAACCGCCGTCGGCGACCGCCACGCACAGCGGGGTGCGGTGCCGGTGCTCCGTGGCCTCCAGATCGAGACCGGCGGCCAGCAGCCGCGGCAGCAGCCGCTCGTGGTCGAGCAGGTGCAGCACGTGGAGCAGGCCGCGCCGCCCGCCGTCCCGCACCCGCGGATCCACGCCCGCGTCCAGCAGTTGAAGCACCCCGGGGGTGTCACCGTGCTGCACGCGCAGGAAGAGTTCCCGGCGCTGCGCCCGCAGCCCCCTGGGCAGCCTGCCGATGCCGGTGGTGCAGGACTGCTCCACGGCGAAACAGCCGGTGACCGCGCCGCCGAAGGCCCGCAACGCCCTCTCGCGCTGCTGTTCCTGCGCGCTGTGCGGGGAGTCGAGCTTCCCGTCGCGGAAGACCACGTCGTGCCACGCGCCGCGGCACCGCACCCGGACCGGCGCGGGAGGTGTCGGTCCCGGCGGGCCCGACGCGGGCTCCCGGGCGGGGAAGAGGGAGGAGGCCACCAGCGGATGCAGCCGCTCCGGAGTGAGGGCACCCACGCGCAGCAGGTCCAGGTCGGGCAGCCGCTCCCGGAGCGTCGGAGGCAGGAAGGGATGGCCCAGGGCCGCATTCCGTTCGACCAGCCTGATCCGCGGCGCCCCCGCGCCGACCCCGTCCGGGTCGCCGTCGCCGGACAACTCCATCAGGGCACCGGCCCGCCAGCCCCCGGCGATCTGGACGCACGACGTCCCGTGCAGGTCCGCCAGCCGACGGGCCTCCGCCTCCAGCCGGGGGACATCGAACACGTGCTGCGCCAGAATGGATTCCGGCTCCGCCCGGTACCGCGACAGCGGCGTCGGATCCAGGTCGATGCCGACCGCCGTCAGGGCGTCGGCCACTCGCTTGCGCCGGTACATCAGGGTCACCCACTCGGCACGGGCCACCGGGTCGCCGGAGCCGGGATCCGTGTCGGGCAGTTCGTCCGCGCCGAGCGGTGTGCCGTCGGCACGCAGGAACGGCAGCCGGTCCAGGCCGCCGACGCGGGTGCGCAGCTCGCCGGTGCGACGCGCGTCCCACAGGTGCCGGCCGGTCCGCCAGTCCATGACACCCGGGCGGAACGTACCGCCCGTCGAACCGCTCCGCAGCCCCCCGAACCGGAGCGAGATCCGCTGTGGTCCGTCGATCATCGGCGGAGTGCGCAGGCAGAGGTACGGCTGCGCCCCCGGCACGTCCGCCGAGGTGCCGTACCTCGCCAGGACCACGGTCAGATCGGTGGCGAGCGTCGAACGCCCGCCCAGCACGCGCGGCAGGTGCCAGCGCAGCAGGTCCGGCACCAGGTGCAGCAGATCGGAGTGCAACGCCTCGGCCACGTCCGGGCCGTAGCGTGCGGCGACCGCCTCCGGATCGAACGCCACGTCGAACCCGGCAGCCGCGCAGGCACCCCGCCAGTCACCGGCCGCGCGCCGCTCGGCGGATGTCTCGATCATCCACCGGGGCACCGCGTACCGCCGCACCTGCCGCAGGCTCGCCAGTTCCTCCGGGTCGAGGAACTCCGCCACCGCGTCCGGGCTCACCGGTAGACGCTCCTGACCGCGCGCAGGTCCGCGTGGGCGCCGCCGTCCGGGCGCAGCCGTGCCGCGAAGGACCGCTTCACCCGGCGGGGCAGGCCCGGCCCCAACCCCACGTACTCCAGGCAGGATTCGGCGCCCACGGCGGAGAGCAGGGCCTTCGCGCCACGCCCGGTGAGCCCCGTGTGGCGCAGCTCCAGCCGCCGCAGCGGACTGCCGTGCAACGCCCCGGCCAGCGCGCCGGCCCCGGCGTCGCCGATGGTGTTGGAACGGGCTCCCAGGCTGCGCTCCGACGGCGGGCGGCCCAGGCCGAGCGCCTCGATCCCGCCGAGCGCGTCGGCAAGGGCGTACGCCCCCTCGGGTCCGATCCCGTTGCCACCGAGGCCGAGCCGGATCGGGCGGGCGGGGTCGGCCGCTGCCGCGAGCACGGCGGCTCCCGCGTCACCGAGGTGGTTGGACGGCAGGTACAGCTCCCGCACGCCCGCGTCCCGGATCAGCGCGGCGAGCAGCGGCGCGGCTGCGGCACCGAGCCCGTTGCCGCCGAGGAACAACCGCTCGACCGGTGTGGACCGTTCGGTGAGCACGGCGAGCAGCGCGCCGAGCCCGTCGGTGGTGAGTCCGGTGTTCACGAGGTCGAGGGTGCGCAGCACGGTGTTGTGGCGCAGCATCGGGACGAGGGCCCGGACCCCGGCGTCGGTCACGGGGTTGCGTTTCAGCCACAGCCCCCGGACGGTGTCGTCGTCGGCGAGCGCCCCGGCGAGTGCCGCGGCCCCGTCGGCCCCGATGCGGTTGCAGCCGAGGTAGACCGTGCGCAGGCCGTGGCCGCCGGGGGCGAGGGCGTCGGCGACGGCGTGCGCGCCCTCGTCGCCCAGCGAGTTGGTGCCGAGCAGGACGTGCGTGGCGTGCGGGGAGCGAGCGACGGCGGGCATCACCCGGACCGCCCCCGCCGCACCGAGCCCCTGCTTGCACAGGTCGACCCGCCCGTCCGCCCGGAGCGCGCCGAGCGCGAAGGCCTCGTCGGCCTCGACGGGACGCGCCGAGGCCAGGCGTTCCAGCAACGGGTCCAGCAGGGCCGCGTCGGCGAGCGGAATGTCCGGGTGCTCGATCGCGGGACAGCGCACGGGCATCGGTTGCGACATCACTACTCCCCAGGTCCCCCGACGGCACCCGGCCCGGAGCGGACGACCGCGTTCTCCGCCCGCTCGGGACGAACCGACGCCATCGACTCTCCGCCACGAAATCAAGGTGGCAAGACCGGTCGGATTCGAACCGACGTCCTCCAGCTTGATGCGTGGGCGCGACGACCTCTGCGCTACAGCCTTGCCATGCCGGATCATATCCACGGGCGAGCCGAATTCGCACATCAGTCCTGGACTTGGCCGCGGCGGGATCGGCGGGCCCGGTCGGCGCGGCCGCGGCGCCTCTCGGCGGTCGTGGCCGACCGCGCCCGCCCGCCGGGCCGCGAGTGCCGCCGCCACGCGGTTGCGCACGCCGGGCTCGCCGAGGACCGCGCTCACGTGCGCCCCGGCCGTGCGGTCCGGTGGCGAAGGGGAGGCGTGGAGCCGGGAGTCATGGGGGGCGACGGGGGCGGTATGCGGTGTCCGGCAACTAGGCGCCAGGGAAGGGGAGTTGACGGGAGCAACCCTCAAGGGAAGCCCAATGGTCTGTACCTATTGACGAGTTGGTCCAGACCTTTTATGTTCCCGTGTGCTCCATGGCACCGAGCACGCCTCCGCTCCCCTTCAGGACCGCCTCACGGGTCCCTGCCTCAAGGGAGAACCACCATGTCCGAGCACCCGACCTCCAGACGGAGAACGGCGACCGCTCTCGTCGCCGTCCTCGGTCTCCTCCTCGCACTGCTGTCGTTGCAGGCCGCTCCCGCACACGCGGCGGGCAAGCTGACGGCCGCCTTCACCTCCGCCGACAACGGGTCGTGGTGGAAGGGGACCTACGTCCTGCACAACGACACCGACACCGCCGTCACCGGCTGGAGCCTCGAATTCGACCTCCCGGCCGGGGTCACGATCGACACCTCGTACAACGGCACCATCACCACGCAGGGCAGCCACGTCACCGCGGCCAACGCCCACTTCAACGGCACGATCGGTGCCCACAGCACCTCCGAGCCGTACAGCTTCTGGTTCGTGGCCAACGGGCCGGTCGCCGAACCGGCCGGCTGCCGGATCAACGGCGACAAGTGCGACGGTTCCCCGGACATGCCTCCGGGCGCACCCGGCGGGCTGAAGCAGACCGACGTCACCGCCCGCACCGCGTCGCTGTCCTGGACGGCGGCCACGGCGGGAGACTTCCCCGTCGCGTCGTACGACATCCTGGCGGGCGGCAAGGTGCTCGGCACCGCCACCGCGACGACCGGCACCACGGTCACCGGGCTGACCCCGGCCACCGCCTACGACCTCACCGTCCGGGCCCGGGACACCCGCGGCAACACCTCCGCCGAGAGCGCCCCGCTGACCGTCACCACCGTCGACCCGGCCACCGACACCTCCCCGCCGACCGCGCCGGGCTCGCTGCACTCCACCGCGGCCGACGCCTCGTCCGTCACGCTCGCCTGGACCGCCTCCACCGACGACCAGCGGGTCGCCGCCTACGACGTCTACCGGGGCGGCGAACTCGCCACGACCGTCTCCGGCACGACGACCACCGCCACCATCGGCGGCCTCTCGCCCTCGACCTCGTACACCTTCACGGTCAAGGCCCGGGACGCGGCCGACAACGCCTCCCCGGCAAGCGGTGCGGTGACGGTGAAGACCGACGACATCGTCGGCGCGGGCAACTACGCCAAGGTGGGCTACTTCGTCCAGTGGGGCATCTACGGCCGCCAGTACTTCGTCAAGAACCTCCACGACTCCGGCGCCGCGGGCAAGCTCGACATCGTCAACTACGCCTTCGCCAACATCGACCCCACCAACCTCACCTGCCTGAACGGCGTCACCAAGGGAACCACCGCCGACCCCCAGGACCCCGAGCAGGGCACCGGCACCGGTGACGCCGACGCCGACTACGGCCGCCCCTTCGGCGCCGCCCAGTCCGTCGACGGGGTCGCGGACGACGGATGGGCCAAACTCCGGGGCAACTTCAACCAGTTGAAGAAGCTCAAGCAACTCCACCCGAACCTGAAGATCGTCGTCTCGCTCGGCGGCTGGACGTACTCCAAGTACTTCTCCGACGTGGCGGCCACCGACGCCTCCCGCAAGAAGTTCGTCTCCTCCTGCGTCGACATGTACCTCAAGGGCAACCTGCCCGAGTACAACGGAGCGGGCGGCCCCGGCACGGCGGCCGGAATCTTCGACGGCTTCGACGTCGACTGGGAATGGCCGGGCACCGGCACCGGACATCCCGGCAACCACTACTCGCCCGACGACAAGGCCAACCTGACCCTGCTGCTCGCCGAGTTCCGCAAGCAGATGGACGCGCTCGGCGGCGGCCACCGGCTCCTCACCGCCTTCACCCCCGCCGACCCGCAGAAGGTCGGCGAGGGCTGGGAGCTGGACAAGGTCTTCGACTCGCTCGACGTCGCCAACGTCCAGGGATACGACTTCCACGGCTCCGGCAGCGACAACTCCTGGGAGCCCGACCGCACCGGCCACCAGGCCAACCTCTACACCGACGAACAGGACCCGTACGACTTCCACTTCAGTGCCGACGCGGCCATCGAGGCGTACACCGAAGCGGGCGTCGAACCCCGCAAACTGACCCTCGGTATCCCGTTCTACGGCCGCGGCTGGCAGAACGTCACCGACGGCGGAGCCGCGGGCGAATGGCAGCAGGCGGGAGGGGCCGCCCCCGGGCAGTTCGCGGAGGAGGCCGGGACGCGCGGATACGCCAACCTCATCGGGGCCTATCCGACCATGACCGTCCACCACGACGAGCAGTCGATCTCCACGTACGGCTACACCGGCAACCAGTGGTGGTCCTTCGACGACACCTGGTCCATCGGAAAGAAGACCGCGTACGTGAAGGACAAGGGCCTGCTCGGCGTCATGGTCTGGGAGATGTCGGGCGACACCCCGCAGGGAACCCTGATGGGCGCCCTGGACTCGGGACTCGGCTGACCCCGTTCGGGGATCCGTCGGGGAGACGCCGGTGGTGAACCGCACGACAGGACGGCCGCCCGCGCCGCGGGCCGCCGTCCCGCACCGGCCCGGGACCGGCCTCCGGGCCCCGGGCCGGTGTCGCTCAGTCCAGCCGCTCGTAGGCGGGCAGGGTCAGGAAGTCCGCGTAGTCCTCGTCCAGGGCGACCTGGAGCAGCAGGTCGTGGGCCTGCTGCCACTGACCGGATGCGAACGCCTCGTCGCCGGTCCCGGCACGGATCGCGGCGAGTTCCTCGGCGGCGACCCTGCGGGCGAGCTCCGCCGTCGCGCGCTCGCCGTTCTCGAAGACCACGCCCGCGTTGATCCACTGCCAGATCTGCGAGCGCGAGATCTCCGCGGTGGCGGCGTCCTCCATCAGGTTGAAGATGGCCACCGCGCCCAGGCCGCGCAGCCATGCCTCGATGTAGCGGATGCCGACCGCGACGGCGTTGCGCAGGCCCTCGTACGTCGGCACGGCGTCCAGCGTATCGATCGCGATCAGGTCCCCCGCGGCCACCGAGACGTCCTCGCGCAGGCGCTCCTTCTGGTGCGGCCGCTCACCGAGGACCGCGTCGAAGGAGGCCATGGCGATCGGGACCAGGTCCGGGTGGGCGACCCAGGAGCCGTCGAAGCCGTCGTGGGCCTCGCGGTCCTTGTCGGCCCTGACCTTCTCGAAGGCGACCTTGTTGACCTCGGCGTCGCGGCGGGACGGGATGAACGCCGCCATTCCGCCGATCGCGTGCGCTCCCCGCTTGTGGCAGGTGCGGACCAGGAGTTCGGTGTACGCGCGCATGAACGGGGCGGTCATCGTCACGGCGTTGCGGTCCGGGAGGACGAACTCGGCCCCGCCGTCACGGAAGTTCTTGACGATCGAGAAGAGGTAGTCCCAGCGTCCGGCGTTCAGCCCGGAGGCGTGGTCGCGGAGTTCGTAGAGGATCTCCTCCATCTCGTAGGCTGCGGTGATCGTCTCGATGAGGACGGTCGCGCGGACCGTGCCCTGCGGGATGCCGACGTAGTCCTGGGCGAAGACGAAGACGTCGTTCCAGAGGCGGGCCTCCAGGTGCGACTCCGTCTTCGGCAGGTAGAAATAGGGGCCCTTGCCGAGGTCGATGAGGCGCTGGGCGTTGTGGAAGAAGTAGAGGCCGAAGTCGACGAGCGCCCCGGGCACCGGAGTGCCGTCGAGTTGGAGATGGCGCTCGTTCAGGTGCCAGCCGCGCGGCCGGGTGACGACCGTGGCGAGTCCGTGCGCGGGCCCCAGCGCGTACGACTTGCCGGACACCGGGTCCGTGAAGTCGATGCGGCGGGCGTGGGCGTCGATCAGATTGAGCTGGCCGAGGACGACGTTCTCCCAGGTGGGGGAGGAGGCGTCCTCGAAGTCGGCGAGCCAGACCCGCGCGCCGGAATTGAGCGCGTTGATGGTCATCTTGCGGTCGGTCGGACCGGTGATCTCCACCCGGCGGTCGTTCAGCGCGGCCGGGGCCGGCGCGACCCGCCAGGAGTCGTCCGCGCGGACCGCCGCCGTCTCCGGCAGGAAGTCCAGCGTGGACGTGCGGGCGATCTCGGCGCGGCGCCGGGCGCGGCGGGCGAGCAGCTCGTCGCGGCGGGGTGTGAACCGGCGGTGCAGCTCGGCCACGAACGCGAGGGCCGCGTCGGTGAGGACCTCGTCCTGCCGGGGCAGCGGTTCGGCGTCGACGACGGCCAGCGGGGACGGCGCTGGTGCGGACATGAGCTGTCACTCCTTCAGCGGGCGGTGCGGGCGGCCTCCCGCAACAGCCGGGACCGCCCGGCACGGCACGGCGTGCCGGGCGGCTGCGGGCTGCGGGTGCGGACGGCATCCGGGGTGCAGAGGCTTCTGGTCGATGGATAGTAGTTTCCTCATGGTGGAAGTTCAACGGAATCTAGCCAGGAATCCTGGCCCTTTAGGGCCGGGTAGTTGACTGGTTTGTTGATGTCGAGAATCGCAGGGTCGACGGAAGTGGCACGGCGGCGGCACGGCGTGCCGGGGACGTTCAGTCGAGGTGCTTCAGGTCCTCCGGCACATCGATGTCGTACAGCCGCGCCACGTCGGCACACTCGACGAACGTGATCGCGTCGCGGTGCCTGCGCAGATACTCCCGGGCGCCCCGGTCGCCCACCGCGCCCGCCACGACGTCCGCCCACCGGTCGGCCCCGAACAGCACCGGATGGCCGCGTTCCCCGTCGTACGAGGCGGCGACGAGGCAGCTTGGGGAACGGCACGCCGTTCGCACCCGGGCCACCGCCGCCGGGCCGATCCCCGGTTGATCGACCAGGAGCACCAGGGCCGCGTCCGCGTCCGTACCGGTGAGTGCGCCGAGACCGGCCCGCAGCGACGAGCCCATGCCCTGCGTCCACCCGGGGTTGACGGTCACCGCACATCCGGCGAGATCCGCACGGGCCCGCACCTCCTCGGCGGCGGCGCCCAGCACCACGTGGACACGGGCGCAGCCGCCGTCGCGCAGGGCCCGTACCGCGTGCTCCACCAGGGGTCGGCCGCGGTGTTCGAGAAGGGCCTTGGGGCGCCCGCCGAGCCGTCGCCCGCCGCCCGCGGCGAGCAGCAGGCCGACGACCACCGGGCCCCGATCCGTTCGATCCATGCGGACTGCATACCCCGGACACCCCGGGCCCGCGCCCTCCGCGCGGGCGGGGCACGGGCCCGGTGCGTCCCCGGGCGAGGGGCGCGGGAAGCGGCGGGGAAGGGGGTGATGACCTGGGGCGGCGGGGTCCACGGGACGCCTCGCGGATCACCCTTACGGGACCCCTCGAATTCTGTCCGCGGAGTGGCGCACGACACCTTTCATGGCGTTAACTTGCGGTCACTCCCGGACACTTGGCTGCGCTCCGGGACCCGGTCGGAACACTGGCACACGGATGTGCGAGGGGGAGTGCTTTGTTGCGAAGCATGGGGCAGACGCGGGTGACGAGCAGTGGTGAGGACCCGAGGGTGACGGAGCTGCGCACGGCAGTCTCCCGACTGCGCCGGGAGCTGGCGGGCCACCCGGCGGAGTTCCCCGACCGGGGGATCGCCGAGGACGAACTGGCGGCCCTCGACGCGATGGCGGTCGGCGGCGTGCCCGAGATCCCGCGCCTGCGCCGTTCGCTGCTGCTGATCGCCGGGGCGATCGGCTCGGTCAGCGCGCTGGCGGCAGCGCTCAGGGACGTACGCGTCGCCGTGGACCTGTTCGGCGAGCC
Organism: Streptomyces sp. NPDC056061; assembly: GCF_042266885.1. Taxonomy (NCBI): domain Bacteria; kingdom Bacillati; phylum Actinomycetota; class Actinomycetes; order Kitasatosporales; family Streptomycetaceae; genus Streptomyces; species Streptomyces sp. NPDC056061. The sequence continues at coordinate 104,540 of NZ_JBHJWQ010000015.1, forward strand.
GCCGCGCGGCTGAACCACCGGCGTCGACCGGCAGGTCCCCGGCGGCGCCCGCCTCCACCGCCGCCAGGATGTCGGCGTCCGAGTCGTACGTGGTGAGGATCAGTACCCGCGGCGCGTCGGGCAGTGCCGTGAGGGCCGCGGTGGCCTGTGCGCCGTGCGTGCCCGAGCCGAACTGCAGGTCCATGAGGACGACGTCGAACCCGCCGGTCGCGGCGCGCGCAACGGCGCGCTCCGCGGTGGCGGTCTCGTCGACCACCAGGAAATCGGCTTCGGCGTCGAGCACGGCCCGCAGCCCCGCCCGAACCACCGGATGGTCGTCGCCGAGCAGCAGCCCGAGGGGATCGGGTGCGGTCATGCGACTTCCCGTCCCGAGGGGGCGTCGGTGCGCCGGGCGTCGGTGAGCGGGAGCGGGAGGGTGAGAGCGACGGCGGTGCCCTGTCCCGGCGCCGACTCCACGCTGAGCGTGCCGCCGAGCGCCCGTGCCCGGGCACGCATCGCGGGCAGCCCGAAGCCGCCGGACCCGTCCTCCGCCCAGCCCGCCCCGCTCCCGGGGACGAACCCGCACCCGTCGTCGACGACGTCCAGCGACACCGACGCGTCCATGAAGCCGAGGGTGATCTCCGCGCGTCGCGCCCGCGCGTGTCGCACCGTGTTGGCCAGCGCCGACTGGGCGGTGCGCAACAGCGCCACCTCGTACGGGGTGGGCAGTTCGACCGCGGAACCGCTCACCGCGAACTGCACCGTGAGGCCCGGAACGGTGGTCCGGGACGCGAGACGTTCCAGGGCGGCCGCCAGCGAGCCGCTCTCCAGGTCCGGCGGGGACAGGGCGCGAACGAAGCGTCGGGCCTCGGCGAGATTGTCCTGCGCCGCCTCCCGGGCCCGGCGGACGTGCGCGGTGGCGGGGGCGTCGGCGGGCAGGGTGCGTTCGGCGGCCCGGAGCAGCAGCTGGATGCTGGACAGGCCCTGCGCCAGAGTGTCGTGGATCTCGCGGGCCAGCCGTTCCCGCTCGGCGAGCGTGCCCGCCGAGCGCTCCGCCTCGGCGAGTTCCGCCCGGGTCGTCACCAGCTCCTCGATCAGCGTCCGGCGCCGTTCGCTCTCCCGGAACAGGGCCTCGTAGCCGAGGACCGTGGCCACGGCGACCGCCGCGCCGAGCAGCGGACCGATGAACGTGCCCGGTGTGACGGCCTGGCCGTGCAGCACGAAGCAGGCGATGGCGGCGCAGGCGGTGACCGCGACGGCCGGCAGCGCCCAGCGCGTCGGCAGCAGATGCAATTGGAGGAAGTAGAGGGGGAAGGCCACCCACAGGGCGTCGGGCGACAGCACCAGCAGCACCAGCCACACGGTGACGAGCAGGGCCAGCCACACGGCGGCGGTGCGGCCGCGCGGCTGCACGGCCGGGGCGAGCGCGCCCGCCGCGTACAGGACGGCCATCGCGCAGCCGACCGCGAGGATCGCGGTCGCGCGCGGCGTGCCGTCACCGATGGCCCGCACCACCACCAGCGCCAGCAGCCCCACCAGCAGGGCGTGCAGGCACAGCCGCAGGGCGGTGGTGACCGGGGGGTGGGGGCGGGTATCCATGACTGCTCCAGCGTAGACGGGCCGTGCCCGCCCCCGGTCGATCGAAAGGTTGATGCCGAAGCACTCCGGCGAGCGATGCCGCGGGCGGGCGCGCCGAGGACCCGGGCGTCGGGACGGGGGACCGGCTGCGGCTCGGCGGCACCGAGGTCGCCGTCGCGGCGGTCGCCGGGGACGCCTCCTACAGCCACGCGCCGGTCGTGTGGACCTCGCTCGACGACTGGCAGCGCCTCTGGGGCGGCCCCACCAGCTGTCGGGCGGGCGGCGTCAGCGCGTCAACATCGCGCGGGCCTGATGAACGACCCGGCGGTGCTGCTCGTCGACGGACCGACGAGCGCGCTGGACCACGAGCGCGGGGCCGCGGTGCTCGACCTGCTGGCCGCGCTCACCCGGCAGCGATCGACGGCGACGGTACCGGTGACGCACGACCGGACCCATCCGGACCGTGCGAACCGCACCGTCACCATGCACGACGGGCGGCTGACGGTGCCGATGGCGGTCCGAGCGAGCGGTCCGGCCACCGGCGCGGGGAGCGGTCGGCGTGGGAGGGCGCCCGGCCGGGCCGTCGCGGGCCCGTCGTCACGCGGCCCACGACGGCCTTCGGGTGCGCGTCCCGACCGCTCTCAGGCGGTGGAACCGCTGCCGGCCAGGGCGTCGGACAAGTCCTTCGCGGCCTGCTGGAGGATCGGCACGATGCGCTCCGTCGCCGCCTCCGTGACCCGGCCCGCCGGACCCGAGATCGAGATCGCGGCGGCGGTGGGGGAGTCGGGGACGGGCACCGCCAGGCAGCGCACGCCGATCTCCTGCTCGTTGTCGTCCATCGCGTAGCCGACCCGGCGTACCTGTTCCAGTGCCTCCAAGAAACCGTCCGGCGAGGTGATCGTCCGGTCGGTGGCGGCCGGCATCCCGGTCCGGGCCAGCAACGCCCGCACCTCCTCCGGCGACGTGTGCGCGAGCAGCGCCTTGCCGACGCCCGTGGAGTGCGGGAGCACCCGTCGGCCGACCTCGGTGAACATGCGCATCGAGTGCCTGGACGGGACCTGCGCCACGTACACGACCTCGTCGCCGTCCAGGAGCGCCATGTTCGCGGTCTCCCCGGTCTCGTCGACGAGTCGCGCGAGGTACGGGCGGGCCCAGGTGCCGAGCAGCCGGGACGCGGATTCGCCGAGCCGGATCAGGCGCGGGCCGAGTGCGTAGCGCCGGTTCGGCTGCTGACGCACGTAGCCGCACTGCACCAGCGTGCGCATCAGCCGGTGAATGGTCGGCAGCGGCAGTCCGCTGCTCGCGGACAGCTCGCTCAGTCCGACCTCGCCCCCGGCGTCCGCCATCCGCTCCAGCAGGTCGAAGGCGCGCTCCAGGGACTGCACACCGCCGCTGGGGGCGGCGGTCTTGGAGTCGGATGTGCTGGCGTGGGACGGCGGCACGTCAACGGTCCTTTCGAGGCGTGAGGAGCGGGTGCCTCACCCGACGAGGCACCCCGCAGCCTACCGGGCGGTCCCCGAATGGCCCACTGCTCCCGGCTCCGGCGTCCTGGCCGGTCAGAGCCCGTTCGTCACGGTGCCGACGCTCCACAGGGCGGTTCCTCGGAGCCGGGCCGGGGTGATGATACGTTCCATTCTTCGAAAATTGAATTTCGATGCACGGAATGTGTGGGTCGTGGAGACGCGCCCGGCCGCCGGCCGTCCGGCGTGCGGGCGGCCGGCCGTGCGGGTGTCGGGACGAGGTCTTGACGGGCCCGGGGTGCGAGTGAAGACTCCTTCAACAATTCGTTGATTTTCTCGACGACCGGGCGGTGGCCGAGCGATACCCGCGGACCCGTGGTGTCCGGCCGGGCCGCGGCCGGGTCCGAAGTGAGGAGCACGGGTGTCCGGTGCGGACGTGAATCTGGTACTGCGCTCGACGCGCGTCGTCACTCCCGACGGGACGCGTCCGGCGACGGTCGCCGTCGCAGGCGGGAGCATCGACGGCGTTCTGCCGTACGACGCCCGGGTGCCGTCCGGTGCCCGGAGGGTGGACCTCGGCGGCGACGTCCTGCTGCCCGGACTCGTCGACACCCACGTCCATGTGAACGACCCGGGGCGCACCGAGTGGGAGGGCTTTCGCACCGCCACCCGGGCCGCCGCGGCGGGCGGCATCACCACCCTGCTCGACATGCCGCTCAACGCCGTCCCGCCGACCACCACCGTCGGCCACCTGCGTACCAAACAACGGGTGGCCGCGCCCCGGGCGCACGTCGACACCGGGTTCTGGGGCGGCGCCGTCCCGTCCAACGCGAAGGACCTGCGACCGCTGCACGAGGCGGGGGTCTTCGGTTTCAAGTGCTTCCTCTCGCCCTCCGGCGTCGACGAGTTCCCGGAACTCGACGAGGAGCAACTCGCCCGTTCCCTGGCGGAGATCGCCGGGTTCGACGGTCTGTTGATCGTGCACGCCGAGGATCCGCGCCGCCTTGCCGCCGCCCCGCAGCGCGGCGGTCCGGCGTACGCCGACTTCCTGGCCTCACGGCCCCGCGACGCCGAGAACACCGCGATCGAGGGGCTCGTCGCACACGCACGGCGGTTGAACGCCCGCGTCCATGTCCTGCACCTGTCCTCGGCCGACGCGCTGCCGACGATCGCCGCCGCCCGGCGCGACGGGGTGCGGATCACCGTCGAGACCTGTCCGCACTTCCTCACGCTCACCGCCGAGGAGGTGCCGGACGGTGCCACCGAGTTCAAGTGCTGCCCACCGATCCGGGAGGCCGCCAACCAGGACGCGTTGTGGGCCGGGCTGGCCGACGGGACGATCGGCTGCATCGTCTCCGACCACTCGCCGTGCACCGCCGACCTCAAGACCCCGGACTTCGCCTCCGCCTGGGGCGGCATCTCCTCCCTCCAGCTGGGTCTCCCCGCCGTCTGGACCGAGGCCCGCAGGCGCGGCCACTCGCTCGACGACGTGGCCCGCTGGATGTCGGCCGCCCCCGCCGCGCTGGCAGGGCTCACCCGCAAGGGCGCCATCGAGCCCGGACGCGACGCCGACTTCGCCGTCCTCGCTCCCGACGAGACATTCGCGGTCGATCCCGCCGAACTCTTCCACCGCAACCAGGTCACCGCCTACGCGGGCCGCACCCTGTACGGCGTCGTGAGGTCGACCTGGCTGCGCGGCGTGCGGATCGCGGCGAACGGCACCTTCACCGCCCCCACCGGTCGGCTGCTGGAGAGGAACCGCTGACCGCGACGGGACGGGCCTCACCGCGGGGATGACGGGCCCGCGACGCCTGCCCGGCCCGGTCGTCGGCGCGGGCCCGGCCCGTCCGGCATGTCCGCACCCGTGCCGGGACGGGAGAACACATGTCTGCCGGACCGATGAATTCCGGGCGGCGACGGGGTCGGAAGAGGGTAACGACCATTTCCCGGCCCCGGACCGGGTGCCGAAACCACGACCAGGAGCGGAGCCATGGCGGCGAAACTTACCCTCACCACCTTCCTCACCCTCGACGGCGTCATGCAGGCGCCGGGAGCCCCCGAGGAGGACACCCGCGACGGGTTCGCGTACGGCGGCTGGCAGGTGCCGCTCGTGGACGAGGACATGGGGAAGTACATGTCCGAGGTCTTCGGCCGATCCGCGGCCTTCCTGCTCGGCCGCCGCACCTACGACATCTTCGCCGCGTACTGGCCCGAGGTGACCGACCCCGACGACCCCATCGCCGGCCGCCTCAACGCCCTCCCCAAGTACGTCGTGTCCACCACACTCCGCGAGCCGAAGTGGCGGAACACGACCGTCGTCGCCACGGACGTCCCGGCGGAGATCGCACGGATCAAGGAGCGGACCGGGGACGGCGAACTCCAGATCCATGGCAGTGGCGACCTCGCCCGGTCCCTGATGGCGCACGATCTGATCGACGAGTACAACATCCTCGTCCACCCGGTCGTGCTCGGCCGGGGCCGTCGGCTCTTCCCGGACGGCGGCCTGCCCACCGCCTTCGAACAGACCGCGTCGCGCACCACCGCCCGCGGCATTTCGATCCACACCTACCGGCCCGCCGGACGGGCACGATTCGGCTCCTTCGCCCTCGACGCCTGAACATGGCAGGGGCCACCGCCCATCCGCCGGCTCGGGCCGACCGGTGGGCGGTGGCCCTGCCTCGGCGCTCCCCGGCCTATTCCCGGATCCGGTCGGCCGCCACCATCACCGCCACGCCCGTCACGATCAGCACGATGCTCACGAAGCTCGTGTGGGGGCCGACGAAGTCCAGCCGCCGGATCAGTGTCCAGAACCGGAACCATCCCGTCCATTCGTTGACGAGTCCGGCCGCCCCCTGGAGGAAGACGAGAAACCCGATCGATGCGCAGACCCTTTTCATGGGGGGAGCTTCCCGGGCCCGGCACCGCCCCCGCGTCGGTCGATGGACTCGGCCGCCGGGCCGAAAGTCTCGCGTCGCGCGACTTTGGTGGCCGCCATGGCCGCACACCCCGGATTCCGCGGCCGACCTGAGTAGTTTTGTCGTATGACGCGCACGGAGTACCGCTGGCTATTGCCTTCGGCCATGGCCGACCCCGACCTGCCCGGAGACCGGGGCGGTCGCGCGCGGCGGACCGTGCGGGACTGGATCGTCGACATCACCGCCTTTCTCTGCGCGGCGGTGGTCGGCCTGCTCGTGGTGTCGACGATCGACGCCGACCGGACCACCCCGGACGGCGTCGTCTTCGTCGACGGTCTCCTCGGGGCGGCCGCCTGCTGCGCCTTGTGGGTGCGGCGCCGGTGGCCGTTCGGTGTCGCGCTGGCGCTGACGCTGGTCTCCGCCGTCGAACCGGTCGCGGCGGGGGCCATGCTCGTGGCCCTGTTCAGCGTGGCGGTGCACCGCCCGTTCCGGCCGGTGGCGGTGATCCTCGCGGTCAACCTGGCCCTCTCCCCGGTGCAGCCGTATCTGCGCCCGGACCCGGAGGCATCGTTCGTCGAGTCCATGGTCGTCGGCGTGCTGATGTGTCTGCTGGTGGTCGGCTGGGGCATGTTCGTCCGGTCCAGACGCCAGCTTGTCGTGACCCTGCGCGAGCGGGCCCGCCGGGCGGAGAGCGAGGCGGCACTCCGCGCCGAGCAGGCACAGCGGCTGGCCAGGGAGGCCATCGCCAGGGAGATGCATGACGTCCTCGCCCACCGCCTGACACTGCTGAGCGTCCACGCGGGCGCCCTCGAATTCCGTCCCGACGCCCCGACGGCCGAGGTGGCGCGGGCCGCCGGGGTGATCCGGGACAGTGCGCACGAGGCGCTCCAGGACCTCCGGGAGATCATCGGGGTCCTGCGCAGTCCCGGGGAGAGCGACGGCGACCGGCCGCAGCCCACCCTCACCACCCTGGACTCACTGATCACCGAGTCGAGGGAGGCCGGCATGAAGGTGACCTTCGACAACCGGATCACCGACCCGGACGCGGCGCCTGCCGCCACCGGCCGCACGGTCTACCGCATCGCGCAGGAGGCCCTGACCAACGCCCGCAAGCACGCTCCGGGTACCGAGGTCGCCGTCGAGGTCCGCGGTGCCCCGGGCGACGGACTCACCGTCGAGGTCCGCAACCCGGCTCCCCCCGCACCGTTCGAGCGGGTGCCCGGCTCCGGGCAGGGACTGATCGGCCTCACGGAGCGCGCCACCCTGGCCGGGGGCCGCCTCGAACACGGGGCCGAACCGGGCGGCGGCTTCCGCGTCCGGGCCTGGCTGCCGTGGCCGTCCGGATCCCCGGCCGGGCCGTGACCGCCCGGGGCGAACACAGGCCGGGGCACGGGCGGTCGACGGACACCGCCGGGCACGGCCTACCGTTGTCGTCATGACGATCCCGCCCGCCGAGGACCGCGCGACCCAGCCGGTCCGGCTGCTCATCGTGGACGACGACCCGCTCGTACGGGCCGGTCTCACCTTCATGCTCGGCGGCGCCGAGGACATCGCCATCGTGGGGGAGGGGACCGACGGGGCGGAGGTGCCGGGCCTCGTGGACCGGCTCCGCCCCGATGTGGTCCTGATGGACATCCGGATGCCGGCCGTGGACGGGCTGACGGCGACGGAGGCGCTGCGGTCCCGGCCCGACGCGCCGGAGATCATCATCCTGACGACGTTCCACGCCGACGAACACGTGCTGCGGGCCATTCGCGCCGGAGCCGCCGGCTTCGTCCTCAAGGACACACCCCCGGCGCAGATCGTCGACGCGGTGCGGCGGGTGGCGTCCGGCGATCCGGTGCTGTCGCCCGCCGTGACCCGCCGGCTCATGGACCATGCGGCCGGGACGGGGCCGGGGAACGGCCGGGGCGACCGGGCGGGCCGCACCGAGCGGGCGCGGCAGCGGATCGCCGCGCTCGCCGACCGGGAACGCGAGGTCGCGATCGCCGTCGGGCGCGGTTGTTCCAACGCCGAGATCGCCGCGGAGCTCCATCTGAGCGTGGCGACCGTGAAGACGCAGGTGTCCAGGATCCTTTCCCGGTTCGACTTCAACAACCGCGTCCAGATCGCACTGCTGGTGCATGACGCGGGCCTGCTCGACGGCGGCACCGGCACGGTGTGAGCGGAGCGGGCGGCGCGGCCCGCCGTCGTCCCGCGGCACGGTCGCGAGCGGCGCATTTCGGCCGGATCGTGTCCGGCGTCCCTGTCCCGGTGCGATCGCGACGGCCGTAGGGTGAACCGGTCGATCGTTCCCCGGCGATCGAGCCGACCAGACCGGGAGGGGCGATCCCATGTCCGATGTCAGCAGCCAGGTCGATCTCGATCTGCGGGGGATCGAGGAGTTCACCGCGAACCCCTATCCGTACTACGCGCGACTGCGCGCCCGTGGTCCCGTCCACACCATCCGCACCGACGAGTTCGAGCGGATCTGGCTCGTGGTCGGCTACGACGAGGGCCGGGCGGCCCTCGCCGACCCGCGGTTCTCCAAGGAGTGGCGCGGGCGGATGGACTGGGCCGACGGGGACGACCCGATCTTCGCCAACATGCTGGAGCTGGACGCGCCCCGCCACACCCGGTTGCGCAAGCTCGTCACCCGGGAGTTCACTGCCCGCCGGGTCGAGGCCCTGCGCCCCCGCATCCAGCAGATCACCGACGGACTCCTCGATGCGATGCTGCCCGCCGGACGCGCCGATCTCGTGGACGCGCTCGCCTTCCCGCTGCCGATGACCGTCATCTGCGAACTGATCGGGGTGCCGGACCTCGACCGGAACACCTTCCGCCGGTTGTCGAACGACGTCCTCACCCCGTCCACGCCGACCGAGGAGAGCACGGCCGTGGCCGCCATGGGCGCCTACCTCGGCGAACTCATCGAGGACAAGCGGCGCTCCCCCGGCGACGACCTGATGAGCGCGCTGGTCAGGACCCGCGACGAGGAGGGGGACGCGCTGTCGCCCGACGAACTCGTGGGCATGGCCTTCCTGTTGCTCGTCGCCGGGCACGAGACCACGGTCAACCTGATCTCCAACGGGGTGCGGGCGTTGCTCGACCACCCGGACCAACTGGCCGCGCTCCGTGCGGACCTCGATCTGATCGACGGCGCGGTCGAGGAGATGCTCCGGTACGACGGCCCGGTGGAGACGGCCACGTTCCGCTTCCCGCGCGAGCCGGTCGAGATCGGAGGGCGGACCGTTCCGGCGGGGGACCCGGTGCTGGTCTGCCTGGCCGGCGCCGACCGCGATCCCGGCCGCTACCCGGAGCCGGACCGCTTCGACATCTGCCGCGGGCCCCAGGGGCATCTGGCCTTCGGGCACGGCATGCACTTCTGCCTGGGCGCGCCGCTGGCCCGGCTGGAGGGCCGGATCGCGATCCGCGCACTGCTGGAGCGGTGCCCCGGCCTCGCGCTGGACGAGTCCGCGTGGCTGCCGGACTGGCGCCCGGGGCTGCTGATGCGCGGGGTCCGGACGTTGCCTGTCCGCTGGTGAGGTGCGAAGCTCTGCCATGACCGAACTCGACTTGCAGATGGCACAGAAGGTCCTCGACAGCCAGCCGTTCAGCGGACTGGTCGGGGCGCGGATCACCGCCTTCGGGGACGGTGCCGCCACCCTCGAAGTGGACATGCGCCGGGAACTCCAGCAGCAGAACGGCTTCCTGCACGGCGGTGTCCTGGCCTACGCCGCCGACAACTCGATCACCTTCGCCGCCGGTACGACACTCGGCCCGGCCGTGCTGACCGGCGGTTTCTCCGTCCAGTACGTGCGGCCCGCCACCGGACGCACGCTGATCGCCCGCGCGGAGGTCGTGCACACCGGACGGCGGCAGGCCGTGGTCCGCTGCGAACTGTTCGCGGTGGGCGAGGACGGGGCGGAGACGCTCTGCGCCGTCGCCCAGGGGACGGTGCTGTCCGCGGCGTCGTCCTGACGACCCGTCGGGCGCCCGGGAGGCGCGTACGCACGCCCCCGTCGGCAGCCACGAGGAGAGGCGTCCTGCGGCCCGGGGAGCGACGGGGAGCCCGCTCCCCGGGCCGTCACCCCGGTACCGGGGCGCCCGGTCGGTCCGCCTGCCCGGCGGAGAACTCCGCGACCTGCACGGGGCGCCGCTCCCGGCGCGACACCTCGCACGCCTCCGCGATCACCAGCGCCCGCCACGCCTCCCTGCCGTCGCACGGGTTGGGCAGCTCGCCGCGCAGCAACCGCACGAACGCGTCGAGTTCCGCCTCGTACGCCGGGGCGAAGCGTTCCAGGAAGCCGGGCCAGGGACGCGGCGGTGCGGTGCGGCCGCCCGGTTCGGCGGAGGTGAGCGGGGTCCGGTCGTCCAGGCCGACGGTGATCTGGCCCGTCTCGCCCGCGAGTTCCATGCGCACGTCGTAGCCGGCGCCGTTGCAGCGGGCGGCCGTCGCCGTGGCCAGGGTTCCGTCGTCGAGGGTCAGCAGCACGGCCGCCGTGTCCACGTCCCCGGCCGCCCGGAACATCGCGGGCCCGGCATCCGATCCGGTGGCGTACACCTCCGTCACCTCGCGACCCGTCACCCATCGCAGCATGTCGAAGTCATGGACCAGACAGTCCCGGTACAGCCCCCCGGAGAGCGGCAGGTACGCGGCGGGCGGCGGTGCCGGGTCCATGGTCGTCGCCCGTACGCTGTGCAGCCGGCCCAGCGCCCCGGATCGCACCGCGTCGCGCGCGGCCCGGTAGCCCGCGTCGAACCTGCGCATGAAGCCCAGCTGAAGAACGCTTCCCGTCCTCTCGACCTCGCACAGCGCGCGCAGCGTTCCCGGCACGTCCAGCGCGATGGGCTTCTCGCAGAACACGGGGAGCCCCGCCCGCGCGGCCCGCACGATCAGGTCCGCGTGCGTCGACGTGGCCGAGGCGATCACCACGGCGTCCACGCCCGCGCCGAACACCTCGTCCGCGTCATGGGCCGCCGTCGCGCCGAGGCGGTCCGCGACCCGTGCGGCGCGGGCGCCGTCGATATCGGTCACGATCAAGGCGTCCACCTGCGGGTGGCGGCTGAGCACGCCCGCGTGGAAGGAGCCGATCCGGCCGGTGCCGACGAGTCCGATGCGCATGGACCCAACGTGCCGTCCGCCCCGCGTGCTGTCAACTATATGTCAGGACAAACAGTGCGTGTCCTGCGGCGCTGTTGTCCGGACAGCAGGACACCAAGACGTACGGATGCCATGACTTCCCGTCGACGTGACTTCCGGACGACATGACTTCCGGAGGTTCTGACGTGAGCGCTACCCTCCACCCGTGCCCAAACCCACCGCCGACCCCGCCGCGCTCGAACTGGGGGTGGACCGTGCCAGCCCGGTTCCCCTCTACTACCAGCTGGCCCAGCAGCTGGAGGCGGCCGTCGAGCAGGGCAGGCTCGCCCCCGGCAGCCTCCTCGGCAACGAGATCGACCTCGCGGCCCGGCTCGGCCTGTCCCGGCCCACCGTCCGCCAGGCCATCCAGTCGCTCGTCGACAAGGGGATGATGGTGCGCCGCCGCGGTGTCGGCACCCAGGTCGTGCACAGCGGGGGACGGCGCCCGCCCGGGTTGAGCAGCCTGTACGACGACCTCGCGGCCGCCGGCGGCCATCCCACGACCCGGGTCCTGCGCAACGTCGTGGAGCCCGCCCCGCCCCGGGTCGCCGACGCGCTCGGCGTCCCGGAGGGCAGCGACGTCCACCTCGTCGAGCGGCTGCGGTACACGCACGGCGAACCGCTGGCACTGCTGCGCAACCACCTGCCCGCCGGGATCGTCGACCTGGACACCGAGCGGCTGGAGGCGACCGGCCTGCACCGGATGATCCGCGGCGCGGGGATCGCTCTGCACAGCGCGCATCAGGTCGTCGGCGCCCGGCTGGCCACCGCGCAGGAGGCCGCCGTGCTCGCTGAGCCGGAGGGCGCCGCGGTGCTGACCGCGGAGCGCACCACGTTCGACGACACCGGGCGCCCGGTCGAGTGCGGATCGCACGTCTACCGGGCCTCCCACTACTCCTTCGACCTCCAGCTGCTCGTCCGATGACAACGCCCGTAGGCCGTTCCCGCGCCGAGCGCCGATCCGGCCGTCGGTACGGTGACGACCGTCACGCGAACCGTTGACGCCGGGCGCACCCACCACTACAACTGCCGTCGGGGCGCCCGAGGACCGGTGCCCACCGTCCCGCCGACCGCGTCCCGCAGCGGGAGGAGGGCCGCACGCACCACCCGGAGATCCCCGTGCGCCGTCGCGTAACACCCCGGTGCCGACCCGCGTGCCCCGCCCTGCCGGGCGGCTCCGTCGCCGTCTCGGTGATACTTGGGCAGCCGGGTCGGGCGCGGAACGCCTCCGGTCGACCGGCACAGCACAGCGAGCAGCACAAGAAGGGCACGGCGTCGTGGCAAGGGTTCGGACAGGGGTACGCGCGATGGGCGCCGTGCTTGCGGCAGTGCTCGCGGCCTCCCTCGCGGGATGCAGCAGCACCGGTGGCAAGCGGGCGGAGGAACGCGCGGCCCGGGCCGCCGCCGAGGGCCGCGCCGCGGTCGACACGCCCCGCTGGACCTTCGCCATGGTCACCCACTCCGGCGACGGCGACACCTTCTGGGACATCGTCCAGCGGGGAGCCGAGCAGGCCGCCGTCAAGGACAACATCAAGTTCCTGTACTCGCACAACGACGAGGCGCAGCAGCAGGCCCAGCTGATCCAGGCCGCCATCGACCAGAAGGTCGACGGGCTGATCGTCACGCTCGCCAAGCCCGACGCGATGAAGGCCGTCGTGGCCAAGGCCGTCGCGGCCGGCATCCCGGTGATCACGGTGAACTCGGGCTCCGCCGAGTCCAAGCGGTACGGCGCGCTCGCCCACATCGGCCAGGACGAGTCCATCGCGGGCGAGGCGGTCGGCGACGAGCTGAACGCGCGCGGCCGCAAGAAGGCCCTGTGCATCCTGCACGAGCAGGGCAACGTCGGACACGAGCAGCGCTGCGCGGGGGCGAAGAAGACGTTCGACGGGCAGATGCAGAACCTGTACGTCGAGGGCACCAACATGCCCGACGTCCAGGCGTCCATCGAGGCCAAGCTCCAGGCGGACCGGAGCATCGACGCGGTCGTCACTCTCGGGGCGCCGTTCGCGGACGCCGCCGTCAAGGCGAAGAAGACCGCGGGCAGCACCGCGGAGGTCGACACCTTCGACCTGAACGCCAAGGTCGCCGCCGCCCTCCAGGACAAGTCCCTCGGCTTCGCGGTCGACCAGCAGCCCTACCTCCAGGGCTACGAGGCCGTGGACCTGCTCTGGCTGTACCGCTACAACGGCGATGTCCTCGGCGGCGGCCGCCCGGTCCTCACCGGCCCGCAGATCATCACCGCGAAGGACGCCGCCGAACTCGCCCCGTACACGAAGCGGGGGACCCGATGAGCACGGCCGTCCCGGCCGACGCCGACGAGCGGCTGCTGCGCACCTCCCCGCTGCGCAGACTGCTCGGCCGCCCCGAGCTCGGCTCGGTGGTCGGCGCCGCCGCCGTCTTCCTCTTCTTCTCGATCGTCGCCGACAGCTTCCTGCGCACCTCCAGCCTCGGCACGGTGCTGTACGCCGCCTCCACCATCGGGATCATGGCCGCGCCGGTGGCGCTGCTGATGATCGGCGGCGAGTTCGACCTCTCCGCGGGCGTGCTGGTCACCACCTCGGCGCTGGTCTCGTCGATGTTCAGCTACCAGATGACCGCCAACGTCTGGGTCGGCGTCCTGGTGTCGCTGCTGGTCACGCTGGCCGTCGGCGCGTTCAACGGCTTCATGCTGACCCGCACGAAACTGCCCAGCTTCATCATCACGCTCGGCACGTTCCTGATGCTGACCGGCCTCAATCTGGGCTTCACCAAGCTGATCAGCGGGACCGTGTCGACGAAGACCATCGGCGACATGGAGGGCTTCCAATCGGCCCGCGCGGTCTTCGCCTCGCAGTGGACGATCGGCGGCGTCGAGTTCAAGGTCACCATCCTGTGGTGGGCCGTCCTCGTCGCGATCGCCACCTGGATCCTGCTCCGCACCCGCTTCGGGAACTGGATCTTCGCCGTCGGCGGCGAGGCCGACGCGGCCCGCGCGGTCGGCGTCCCGGTCATCCGCACCAAGATCGGGCTCTACCTCGGGGTGGCCTTCGCCGCCTGGGTCTCCGGGCAGCACCTGCTGTTCTCGTACGACGTCGTGCAGTCCGGCGAGGGCGTTGGGAACGAACTGATCTACATCATCGCCGCGGTCATCGGCGGCTGCCTGATCACCGGTGGTTACGGCTCGGCCATCGGCTCCGCCGTCGGCGCCTTCATCTTCGGCATGACCAGCAAGGGCATCGTGTACGCGGAGTGGAACCCGGACTGGTTCAAGTTCTTCCTGGGAGCCATGCTGCTCCTGGCCACCCTGCTCAACGCATGGGTGCGCAAGCGCGCGGAGGCGACGAAATGACGGCCCCCCAGGCCCCCGGCGAGCAGGGGACGCCCCACCGGGCCCTCGTCGAGCTGGACCGCGTCAGCAAGTTCTACGGCAACATCAAGGCGCTGACGGACGTCTCGCTGGAGGTCCACGCGGGGGAGATCTCCTGCGTGCTCGGCGACAACGGCGCGGGCAAGTCCACCCTGATCAAGATCATCGCGGGGCTGCACCGCCACGACGCCGGTGCCTTCCTGATCGACGGCGAGGAGACCACCCTGGTCAACCCGCGCGACGCCCTCGACCGCGGCATCGCCACCGTCTACCAGGACCTCGCCGTCGTACCCCTGATGCCTGTCTGGCGGAATTTCTTCCTCGGCTCCGAGCCGACGACCGGCGCGGGCCCGTTCAAACGCCTCGACGTACGGCTGATGCGCGAGACGACCCGTTCCGCACTGCTGCGCATGGGCATCGACCTGCGCGACGTTGACCAGCCGATCGGCACCCTGTCCGGCGGCGAGCGCCAGTGCGTCGCCATCGCCCGCGCCGTCCACTTCGGGGCCAAGGTCCTCGTCCTGGACGAGCCGACCGCCGCGCTCGGCGTCAAGCAGTCCGGGGTCGTCCTCAAGTACGTCGCGGCCGCACGCGACGCGGGTCTCGGCGTGGTCCTCATCACGCACAATCCGCACCACGCGTATCTCGTCGGCGACCGGTTCGTGCTGCTCAAGCGCGGCACCATGGCCGGGAGCCACACGAAGGCGAGCATCTCGCTGGACGAACTGACCCGTCAGATGGCGGGCGGCAGCGAGCTGGAGGAGCTCAGCCACGAGCTGGAGCGGGTCTCCGGGCCGGGCGAAACGGGACCGGAGAACGGGGCATAGGCCGCGTTCCGGAGGCCGGTGGCCCGCCCGGGGTGCGGTGCCGACGCCGGCCGTCCGGAGCCGGGTGCGCCGCCCCGGGGGCCTCGGCAGTGGCAGAATCGAGCCCGACGGGCACCGTCCGCCGCCGGGAGCACCCGCCCCCGGCCCACCAACCCCGCAGGGACGATGAGCACGTACCGCGACTTCACCCACCGCGGCTCCGCCCGCGCCACCGTCCTGCGGACCGTGGGCACCCGCGAGCGGCGCTCGCACCTCACGGCGCCGAGGGTGCCCACCGTCGGCATCGACATCGGTGGCACGAAGGTGATGGCCGGGGTCGTCGACGCCGACGGCACCATCCTGGAACAGCTGCGCACCGAGACGCCGGACAAGTCCAAGAGCCCGAAGGTCGTCGAGGACACCATCGTCGAGCTGGTCCTTGACCTCTCCGACCGGCACGACGTCCACGCCGTCGGCATCGGGGCGGCCGGCTGGGTCGACGCGGACCGTTCCAAGGTGCTGTTCGCCCCGCATCTCGCCTGGCGCGACGAACCGCTGCGCGACGCACTCGCCTCCCGCCTCGTCGTACCGGTCATGGTCGACAACGACGCCAACACCGCCGCATGGGCGGAGTGGCGGTTCGGGGCCGGGCGCGGCGAGGACCACCTCGTCATGATCACGCTCGGTACCGGCATCGGCGGCGCGATCCTGGAGGAGGGCAGGGTCAAGCGGGGCAAGTACGGGGTCGCCGGGGAGTTCGGCCACATGCAGGTGGTGCCCGGCGGACACCGCTGTCCGTGCGGGAACCGCGGCTGCTGGGAACAGTACAGCTCCGGCAACGCCCTCGTCCGCGAGGCGAGGGAACTCGCCGCGGCGGACTCCCCGGTGGCGCACGGCATCATCGAGCGGGTCGACGGGAACATCTCCGACATCACCGGGCCGCTCATCACCGAGCTGGCCCGCGAGGGCGACGCGATGTGCGTCGAACTCCTCCAGGACATCGGCCAGTGGCTCGGTGTCGGCATCGCCAATCTCGCCGCCGCGCTCGATCCCTCCTGCTTCGTCATCGGAGGCGGCGTCAGTGCCGCCGACGACCTGCTGATCGGTCCAGCCCGGGACGCCTTCAAACGGCACCTCACCGGCCGCGGCTACCGGCCCGAGGCCAGGATCGCGCGGGCCCAGCTCGGCCCGGAGGCGGGCATGGTCGGCGCCGCGGACCTGGCCCGGCTGGTGGCCCGCAGATTCCGCCGCACCAACCGCCGCCGCGTCGAGCGGTACGAGCGGTACGCGCAGATCTACGACCAGGCCGCGAGCACCATCCGCAGCACGCGCAACACCCGCACCTCCTAGGACTCCACAGACATGACCGCAGCCGAGCACCCCGTCCTGCCGCGCCCGTCCGCGCCTCCCGACGACAGGCCGCCGCAGGACCGGCGCCGCATGATCCGCCGCCGTCTGATCACGGCGACCATCATCGTGCTGCTCATCGGCATCCCGGCCGGTTACCTGCTGATCTCCGCCGGGCAGAGCCGCCGCTCCGGGCAGAACAAGGAGGCCGAGGCCGCCGTGCAGGGGCTCCGGGAGGGTTGGCCGTCCCGGTTGCAGCGCCGGATCTACGAGCTGCCGATGCCCGGGAACTCGCGCGACGTGCAGTACTACGAGACCAACAACTGGAGGGTCAGCCGACTGTACGTGGAGTTCCGCACCACGTCCGCCGGACTCGACCGTTTCCTGAGCCGTCTGGGCAGCGGGCGTTCCGCCCTGGAGACGGGGAAGGTGACCATCGGTGCCCGGGACCGGGAGGTCTCCGGGTGGTCCTTCAACCCGGGCACCCAGTGGGCGGGCACCACGCACACCAACAAGGGACCGCGGCCCACCCAGGACATCACCGTGAACATGGCCGATCCGATGAATCCCGTCGTGTACGTGGTGTCCGCGGCGACTCCCTGATCCCGGCCCGCCCGGCCCGCCTGGCTCGCCGGGCCCGTCGGCCGATGCCCGGGTCCCGGTGGTGCCCGGCGCGGGTCAGGGGTGGCTGGTTGGGTAGCCGCCCACGGAGGTGAAGTACTTCGTCGCGGGCATCTCGCGGCCGTCCTCGGTCCGTACGCGCGTGAGCGCCAGGCCGTGGTTGCGGCCGGTGCGGGCGTCGGCCCGGCGACGATCACCACGCCGTCGCCCTCGCGGTAGCCGCGGTTCTTGCCCCGAACCGGACCCCGCCCGCCGACACCGTCCGCCGTGCGGGAGCGCCCGGACTGGTCCTGGGCACCTTCCCGCGAATCCTGACACCCGAGAGGGCGTCTCACGGGTGGTGCGACCGGCGAACATCGCCGGTCACACTCCGACGAAGCTCACTGTCTCCGCCATGTCCGCCCGCCCGGTACGCAGCTGCGGCACGCCCTCCTCCTCGAATCCGACTGCGACACCGCAGAACAGTGCGAGCCCGTCATCGGCTCCGACCGCCCGGGCGACGGTCCTGCGGTACATCGTCCACATCACCTGGGGGCAGCTGTGCAGCCCCTCCGCCCGTAGCAACAGCATGACCGTCTGCAAGTACATCCCCGCGTCTCCCCACTGCCCGGGCCCCATCGTGCGGTCGAGGTAGCAGAACAACACGACGGGTGCCCCGAACGCGCCGGCGTTCAAGGCGGCGATCTTTCTGGGCCTGTCGGGATCGTCGCGCTCGATTCCCAGCGCTGCGTGACGCTGGGCGGCCGCTGCGGAGAAACGGTCCAGATACGGCGTGGTCAGGTCTGCCGGGTACATCGGGTACTCCCGCTCGTCGCCCGGGTCTCCGGCCAGTGCCCTGGCCGTCGCACGCCTCTTCAGCTCGGCCAGGGGATCGCCGGTCACGACGTACACATGCCACGGCTGGAGGTTCCCGCTCGACGGAGCTCGCGCAGCTGAGGACAGCACTCGTTCGAGTGTCTCCACGGGCACCCGCTCATCGCTGAACGCCCGCACGGCCCGGCGGCTTTCCACGGCTTCGTACACGTCCATGTTCTCTCGCCCTCTCGCCCTCTCGTGCGACCGCAGGCCCCCCAACCGTATCCAGCGGTCGGCGCCCGTCATCACCCGGCAACGGCGTTTCTCCGACAGCCGGTCGAGTCGGTTCAGATCCAGCCGCGTTCCTTGGCCAGCAACCCCGCCTGGAACCGGTTGGCCGCACCGAGCCGCAGCATGATGTCGGCCATGTAGCGGCGGAACGTCCTCAACGAGACGCCCATTTCGCGGGCGGCCGTCTCGTCCTTGTCCGTGCGGGTGAGGACATCCAGCACACGGCGTTCGAGGTCGGACAACGCCGGCTGCCGCACCGCGAGGTCGTCCTCGGCGGGGAGGTCGTGGCTGGTGTCCCAGACCTGCTCGAACCAGGCGACGGTGTTGGCCACCACACCGGGCTGGCGGACGATCAGCGTCGACTCGTCGTGGTCGTCCGGATCCACCGGCACCATCGCGACTCCGCGGTCCCAGATCGCCATCCGCCGGATCGCCTGCTCGGTACCGCGCACCTCCCCGCCCAGGGCGGCCAGTTCACGCAGATAGGAGAGGGTCCCCGGGTCGGCGAGCGCCCTCGGTGTCGCGACCGTGCGCCAGCGTATGCCGCGGCGCAGCATGCGCAGGTCGGATTCGCGGGACTCCTCGATACTGCTGGGCCGCCAAGGCGTCGGCAGCAGCGACATGTGCTCGCGGAAGGTGAAGAACGCCAGGTCGGTGAGACGTTCCCGGATGGCACCGGCGCCGTCGACGCGTTCGATGTCACTGCTCGGCGACTGCGCCGCGCCCTGCTTGTGGTCGTCGACGAGGGTGGCGATCACGGCGCGGGTGGCGAGTACCTGGTCGGTGGCGGACTTGAGTTCGCCCAGGCGTCGCTCCACCATCCACTCCACGGCGACCGAGGGGTCGGACACCAGCACCGTGTGGCGGTCGGAGAGCCGGATCAGGTTGTGCGACTGGAGCTCGTCGAGGCCCTCGTCCACGGTGTCGCGGTCCCAGCCGAGCGCGCCTCCCGCCGCCTCGGCGCCCCGCTCCGGATTGCGCAGGAAGTAGCGGTAGAGACGAAGGTGTTCATCGGACACCCCGACCGCCGTGAGACTCATTCATTTCCCCCCGTGAGCTGCCCCGTTGGTGTGCTCTTTGGCAGCAACATGCCACTGGCTGCCCTTTCTGACAGTAGTGCGGCGATCAGCCGCGCAGCAGGCTCGACGCATGCCCAAGAACTTCGCTTCGGCGGACCGCGCCCCGGTGGTCGCCCGCTCAGCCCACCCGACCGTACCCCGCACCGGTGGCGCGGACACGGCGGTTCGACTCGATGCCGTGACCAAGGCATACGGCCGCGGCGAAAACGCGGTGCCCGCACTGCGTGGCATCGACATCGCCATCCCGCGCGGCAGTTTCACCGCCGTGATGGGCCCCTCCGGCTCCGGCAAGTCGACCTTCCTCCACTGCGCCGCCGGCCTCGACCGGCCGAGCAGCGGCACGGTGGTCCTCGGGGGCCAGGAGCTGACGGCCCTCGGCGAGACCGCGCTCACCCGTCTGCGCCGGGACCGGATCGGCTTCGTCTTCCAGACGTACAACCTGATTCCCTCGCTGACGGTCGAGCAGAACATCACGCTCCCGCTGCGCCTCGCGGGGCGCAGCGCGGACGCGGCCTGGCTGGCGCGGATCACCGACCAGGTGGGACTCACCGGCCGCACCGGGCGCAGGCCCGGTGAGCTCTCCGGCGGCCAGCAGCAGCGTGTGGCGATCGCCCGCGCCCTGGTCACCCGGCCCGAGGTGGTCTTCGGCGACGAGCCGACCGGGGCGTTGGACACCATGACCGCCAAGGAGGTCCTCGGACTGCTCCGGCGGACGGTGGACGAACTCGGCCAGACCGTCGTGATGGTCACGCACGACCCGGTGGCCGCCGCATACGCCGATGCCGTGCTGTTCCTCGCCGACGGACGGATCGTCGACTCGATGGCCGAGCCGACCGTCGAGCGCGTCGCCGACCGCATGAGCCGCCTGGGAGCGTGGGCGTGATGCTGACACTCGCACTGAGCACCCTGCGGGCCCGCAAGGGCGCCTTCGCCGGTGCCTTCGTGGCACTGATGTTCGCGGCCGCGCTGATCACCGCGTGCGGGGCGCTGCTCGACACCGGGCTGCGCGGGACGATCCCCACCGAGCGGTACGCGGGGACGCCCGTTCTGGTCACCGCCGACCAGGAGCTGCACTGGACGAAGGTCAAGAAGGGCAAGACGAAGGAGAAGTCCAAACCGCTGACCGAACGCGCCTGGCTGGACACGGACCCCGCCCTCCTGAAGAAGCTCGCCGACGTCCCCGGCGTGCGCGAGGTGGTACCCGAACTCACCTTCGCCGCCCAGGTGCTGGCCCCGAGGGGCCCGCATTCCGAGGGGGCCTCCTGGGGGCATGCCTGGAGCTCGGCCCGGCTCACGCCCTTCGCCCTGCGCGACGGCCGTGCGCCTGCCGGGGCGGACGAGATCGTGGCCGACGCGGGCAGTGGACTGCGCACCGGCGCGAAGGTGACCGTCCAGTCGACGGCCGCGCCCGCCGTGTACCGGGTCGTCGGTATCGCCGCGCCCGTCGGCCGGGACGCCCTGCCGCGCCAGTCGACGCTCTTCTTCAGCGAGGAGGAGGCGCGCCGCCTGGCCGGACATCCGGGACAGGTCTCCGCGCTCGGCCTGCTCACGTCCCCGGGTGCCGCGACGAGCGACGTTCACGACCGGGCGGCCGAGGCGCTCTCCGGTACGTCCCTGAAGGCGCGGTCGGGCGAGGGGCGCGGGCCGGTCGAGTTCATCGACGCCGACAAGGCGCGGGTCGGTCTGATCAGCCTGGGCGGCGCGATGGGCGGTACGTCGCTCCTGGTCGCCCTGCTGGTGGTGGCCGGTACCTTCGCGCTCTCCGTCCAGCAGCGGGCCCGTGAACTCGCGCTGCTGCGGGCGGTCGGGGCGACGCCGCGGCAGTTGCGGCGGATGGTGGGGCGCGAGGCGCTGGTCGTGGGGGTGCTGGCCGGGGTACCGGGGGCGCTCGGCGGGTTGTTCCTGGCCCGCTGGATGCACGGACGGTTCGTGGCGGTGGGGGCGCTGCCGGACACCCTGGAGCTGACGCTGAGCGCGTTCCCGCCGATCGCGGCGGTGCTGGCGACGCTGCTCGCCGCGTGGGGCGCGGCGCGGGTGTCGGCCCGGCGGCCGTCCCGGGTGCGACCGACCGAGGGGCTCGCGGAGGCGGCGCTCACAGCGCGTCGGCAGGGGCCCGGCCGCGTCGTCGCCGGTGTCGTCGCCGCCGTCGGGTACGTCGTCCTGGTCCTGGTCCTCTCCGGTCTGGAGACCGACGCGGCGGCCACACCCGTGACCTTCCTCTCGGTGATCGTGGCGACCGCGGCGATCGCGCTGCTCGGTCCGTCGATCGCCGCGCTCGCGACGCGCGTGCTGGGCGGGATCATCCGGCGGGTGTCCCCGGCGTCCGGTTTCCTCGCCGCGCAGAACACCCGTTCCGACGCCCGGCGTCTCGCGGCCGTGGTCACCCCGCTGAGCCTGGCGGTGGCGATGGCCTCGACGATCCTGTTCACCCAGACGACGTCGAGCCACGCGGCGGGGGAGCAGGCGGCGTCGGGCACGAGGGCGCCGTACGTCCTCGCGGCCTCGGGGCCCGGTGTCCCGGCCGCGGTCGCGGAGGCGGTGCGCGAGCGGGTGCCGGGCGCGACGGCGACGGAGGTGATCCGTACCACGGTCCGCATCGGACAGGACAAGTTCCCCGCCCAGGGGGTGAGTTCGCAGAGGCTTACCCGCACTCTCGACCCGCGGGTCACCTCGGGCACGCTCGCCGCGATGAACGGCGACACGGCGGCGCTCAGCGAGTCGGCGGCCCGGACGAGGAACGCACAGGTCGGCGACCGTGTGACGGTCACGCTCGGCGACGGGGTGAAGAAGGACCTGAAGGTGTCCGCGATCTACGAACGAGGGCTGGGCTTCGGCGACCTGCTGCTCCCGCACCGACTGGTGGCGGCACATGTCGACAACCCGCTGTCCTCCTCGGTCCTGGTGGCAGGAGCCCCGGGACGGAAGGAACTGACCGCCGCCGTGAGCGCCTTCCCCGCGGTCCGGGTCCTGGACCGCGCAGGCGTCGAGGCGGCCCGCCGCACCCAGGACGGTGCCCAGGCCCAGGTCAACTACCTCGCGATGGGACTGGTCATCGCCTTCACCGGGATCGCGGTGGTCAACACGCTGGTGATGGCGACGTCCGCCCGGCGCCGCGAGTTCGCCCTCCTGCGGATGATCGGCACGACCCGCCGCCAGCTCCGTGCGATGCTCCGCTGGGAGACGCTGACGGTCGGTCTGCTGGCGGTCGTGCTGGGGACGGTGGTGGCGGGCACGACACTGACGGCCTACAGCCTGGGCATGACGGGTACGGCGGCGCCCTACGCCCCGCCGCTGTCGTTCCTGTCCGTCGTCGCGGCGGCCGCGGCCCTGGCCTTCCTCTCCACCGCGGTGCCGGCGCGGGCCGCGCAGCGGGCGGACACCGCCGTGGAGGGGCTGCGCGAATGATCGCGCGGTCCTTCTCCCCGGGTGGCGAATCCGGTCGGATCGTGAGCTCAACTGACCATCAATTGAAGAGCGTTCAAAAGTCAGGCCAGGCCGGCCTCACTTGTCGGACACGGTTCGGTCGCCCTCGTCCGGGGACGGCGGGCCGCGCGAGAACAAGGGGCTCCGGATGCCTCGCGCAGTTCGTCATCGAACCGCTCAAGATGTTCTCGGAGATGCCCAGGTACGCGATGATCGCGCGCGCGTCGGCCGAGCGGATGGCGCTGGTGCTCTCCGCGCCGCCGGTGGCGCCCCCGGGGGAGGGGCGGCCTCCCGCGGGCGGCGGCCTGGCGGTCGACCGCGTCCGGTACGGGGCCCTGCGCGAGCTGAAATTCGAGGTGGCCGCAGGGGAGTTCGGCGCGATCGCCGCCCACCTGCCGCGCGCGGCGGCCGATCTCGCCTCGGCCCTCGCGGTGAACGTCGCCCCCGACGCGTACGAGGGGGAGGTGCGGATCGGCGGGCAGCCGATCGCGGACCTGCCGGTCGAGGCGGGCCGCACGCGCTGAGCCGGGATCCCCGCCTCAGCGGGAGGGAATCCCCCGTACCGGGTGCTTGCTCAGGATCGAGAGCCGGTTGAAGGCGTTGATGGTGATGGCCACCCAGGCCACGGCGGACAGCTCGTCGTCGCTCAGCGCCTCGCGGGCCTCGGTGTACGCCTGCTCCTGGGCGAGGGCGTCGGTGGGGTGCGTGGTGGCCTCGGCGAGGGCGAGGGCGGCGCGTTCCCGGGCGGTGAAGACCTCGGTGTCGCGCCAGGCGGCGAGCACGCCGAGGCGCCGGGTGGTCTCACCGGCCCGCAGCGCGGCCCGGGTGTGCACGTCGAGGCAGTAGGCGCAGCCATTGAGCTGGGAGACGCGGAGGTTGACCAGCTCGACCAGAATCCGGTCGAGACCCGCATCGGTGGCGGTCGTACGGACGGTGTCGGCCGCCTTCACCAGCGCCTGGTACGCGGCGGGGCTCTGCTTGTCGAGGTAGATCCGTCCGGGGGACCGGAGGGCCGTCGTCACCTGTGCCGTCTCGCTCACCCTGTGCTCCTTCGTCTGTTGCCGGACTCTGTCGTCGTGACTATCATCCTGCATGATTGTTGAAATCGAAACTATACCGGCAGGGGTACGAGATGGGTGACACAGAGTCCGCTGAGGCCACAGAAGTCGAGATCCTCACGGCCCGGGACGTCCCGTTGGGCGGTCCGCGCGCCATGACCGTGCGCCGCACACTGCCCCAACGGGCCCGGACGCTCATCGGGGCCTGGTGCTTCGCCGACCACTACGGCCCCGACCAGGTCGCCGAATCCGGCGGCATGGACGTCGCCCCTCACCCGCACACCGGGCTGCAGACCGTGAGCTGGCTCTTCGCCGGTGAGATCGAGCACCGCGACAGCCTGGGCACCCACGCCTTCGTGCGCCCCGGAGAGATCAACCTCATGACCGGCGGGCACGGCATCAGCCACACGGAGGTCTCCACACCCGACACCACCGTCCTGCACGGCGTCCAGCTCTGGCTGGCCCTCCCCGACGAACACCGCCACGCCCCCCGCGACTTCCAGCACCACGCCCCCGAGCCGTTCCGCGTCGACGGCGCCGAACTCAGGGTCTTCCTGGGCACACTGGCCGGCAGGACCTCCCCCGTCCGCACCTTCACCCCGCTCCTCGGCGCCGAACTCCTCGTCGACCCCGGCGCCACCGTCACCCTCGACGTCGACCCGGCCTTCGAACACGGCCTGCTGGTCGACGAAGGAGACGTCCGCCTCGCCGGAACGGTACTCCGCCCCGCCGAACTCGGCTATGTGGCCGCGGGCCGGACGACGCTCACCCTTGCCAACACCTCCGACCACCGCGCACGGGCGGTCCTGCTCGGCGGCACGCCGTTCGGCGAAGAGATCGTCATGTGGTGGAACTTCGTCGGCCGCAGCCACCGGGACATCGTCGAGGCACGGGAGGAATGGGAGCGGGCCTCCGACCGTTTCGGCAGCGTCGACGGCTACCCCGGCGACCGGCTGCCCGCCCCCGCGCTGCCGAATGCCGTCATCACGCCCCGCAAGAACCCCTCCCGTCACTGAACCCGCACCGAAAGACAGGACCGTCATGAGCGAGCAGACCACCCCACTCGTCCGGCGCGTCGACGCCCGTCACCGCTATGAGATCGTCGTCGACGACAAGCGCGCCGGCCTGACCGCCTACCGCGACCGCGACGACCGGCGGGTCTTCTTCCACACCGAGATCGACGACGCCCACACCGGCCGGGGACTCGCCGCGATCCTCGTCGAACAGGCCCTGAACGACGTCCGCGCCTCCGGGATGCGGATCGTTCCCGTCTGCCCGTACGTGGCCAAGTTCCTCAAAAAGCATCAGGAGTTCACGGACATCACGGACCCCGTGACCCCCGAGGTCCTCACGTGGCTCGATGCCCGGCTGGGACGCTGACGCCCCCGAACGAACAGCTCGGGGCGGCCGCGTCCCGCTCCTGCCCGGCAGCGCGACCGTCGCCCGCGGCCCCAACACGTCGATGACGTGCGTGGCGATGTCCGCAGTTCACGGCCCGCGTGCCCGGCCGGGCAAGGGCTCGCCGACAGGGCGGGGCGCGGTCGCCGGAACATGTCGACGACACGACACGACACGACAGGCAGCGCGGGCTCGGCGCGGGACCGTCCGGGCGAGGGCCCGTCGCGTGACGGCCGACGGCGTCGCCGACATCGCCCGGCCGCAGGCGTACGAGCCACCGGAGCGCCCGGTCCCCGTGCCCGAGGACGTCGTGGCGAAGGCCGTGGCACAGGCGGGCGCCGCCAGGTCCTCCGGCGACCGGCCCGAGGGCCGGGAGACCGTCACCGTCACCGACCTGACCGGAGTGCCGCAGGCCCATTGCCGGGGCCACACCGGCAAGGGCGTGACCGTCGGCATCATCGGCAGCGGCACCGCCTACGACCGCCCGGCGCTCGGCGGCGGGGGCTTCCCCGACGCCGGAGTGCTGGGCGGCCATGACTTCGCCGACGAGGACGGCGATCCCTGCGACGAACCGACCCGGACCGCGCAGCGGCGCATCCAGGCCCTCATGCAGCGGTCCGGAGCCTCCACCCGGATCCGGCTCGGGTGGTACGCCCGGCACCACGGTTGGGCCTGAGCCGATCCGGGCCGCCCGCGGCGCGGTCGTGCGGCGGCGGCGTGTGGGGGAGGGCTCGGCTCCCGTTCCCGGCCGTCGCTGCTCTCGCGCGACGGCCGGGGTCAGTCCTCGGGCGTGCGCGGCTGCCATTCGTAGCGGCGTGTGCCGGGAACGTGCGAGCACATCAGGATGTAGCCGTCGGGGCTGAAGGCGACGTCGTACTCCCGGCCCGCGGGGCAGGAGCTCAAGGCGGTGGGTCCTTCGGGATCGGCGATGCCGCGTTCGGCGTCGGCGGGGACGGTGCGGGCGGGGGGTGCCGACGAGCGGTCTCCCTCGGGGGCGGCCGGGCTGCCGGGGCCGCCGCTGTTCAGCACCACCGTCGTCACGAGGCTCGCGAGGAGCACGGCGCCGACGGCGAGGGCCGCCCGAGCACGTCGGCGACGGGAGAACCGACCGGTGGCGGGACGGGGCGCGTCACCGGTCCGGTCGGGGACCGTGGCACCGGTCCGGTCGGGGACCGCGTCGCCGAGCTGGTCGGGGACGAGGAAGGGTTCGTCCTGCCACTGAACGGGCCAGTGTTCGGCTCCCAGGGCCGCGCGGGCGGAGGTGACCGCCTCGCGGGCCGCCGCGGCGGTGGGCCGGTGCTCGGGCCGCTCCGCGGTCATGGCGGTGAGCAGCGCCGGTGGAGCGCCCAGGGCGCGCAGTACGAGCCCGGCGGCGTAGACGTCCTGGGCGGGGGAGCTGGCTGCTCCGGCACGTATTTCGGGGGCGAGGTAGTCGGGCGTGCCCGCGACGAAGGCGGGTGCGGTCAGCTGGAGGTGGGGCAGGACCCGGGCGACGCCGAAGTCACTGAGGTAGGCGTGGGGGCGGGCGGCGCCGGTCGCGGCGAGGAGGATGTTGGAGGGTTTGACGTCGCGGTGCACGAGGCCGGCGGCGTGCACCGCGACGAGCGCGTCCAGGATCTGTTCCGCGAGGAGCAGGCCGACGGCGGGTGGCAGTTCCCCGTAGTCGGCGAGAAGCCCGGCGAGCGTGCCCCCGCGGACCAGGGGCAGTACCAGCCATGCCTCGCCGTCGCGGACGAACCAGTCGACGGGGGCGAGGACATGGGGGTGACCGATGCGCACCGACTGCTCGCACACGAGCCGCAGCAGCGACTCGACGTCGGCGCCGCCGATGACCTTCACCGCCACGTCCTCGCCCTGACACGTGTCCGCGGCCCGCCAGACCGTGCCCTGGGCGCCCCGTGCGACCGGCGCGAGCAGCCGGTACCGGTCGGCGAGCATTCCCCCAGCTTCCATGCGCCGTAGCGTACCGGCGCACGGGGGCTCGTCCTCAGGCGCCCGCGAGCGTGAGGATCACGGTGTCGGCGGTGGTGGTGATCTGTACGGCGGTCGTGCCCGAGGTCGCGGTGAACGTGCCACCGATGTCGATCACGGTGTACTTGGCGCCTTCGAGGGCGGACCGGTAGGCATCGAGCGTGGCCTCGGGGTCGTCCGTGCGGTACGTGAGGACGTACGCGCCCGTGGCCCCGGTCACGGAGGTGAGTTCCCCCTTCGGCAGCGGCAGGCCGCCCGGCAGGTCGTCCGGGGCCTTCACACCGGCGACGACGGGGGAGTCCGAAGAGGCGTCCGCGTCGCCGGAGTCGGCGGCGTCCTGAGCCGCGGGGGTGCTGGGGGCGGTGGCGGCGGGCTTGTCGGAGCCCTCGGTGCGGTCGCTGTCGCTGCCGCAGGCGGTCAGGCCGAAGGCGGCGAGGGCGACGACGGCGGCGAGCGAAGTGGTGCGCGTCCAGGACACGATGACATCCCGTTCAGTCGAAAGTGGGTCGGGCTTCCGAAGGGGAGATTGACACATGAAAACCCTCTTTGACAAGTGTAAAAACCGCTCCTAGCGTGGTCCCATGGATGAGACCACCACGCTGCGCAACCAGGAACTCCAGCGCCAGTGGTACGGCGCACCGCTCAGCGAACTCTGCCGGGACCTGTGCACCCTGTTCTCGGTGACCCAGTCCGGCCTCGCGGAGATCCTCGGGATCTCACCGGCCATGCTCAGCCTCGTCATGCGCGCCCAGCGAGCCCGGATCGCCAACCCCGATGCCGCCGCCCGTCTCTCGGCGGCGCTCCGCCTGGCCCACGGCGTCCGCGCCGGGACCGTACCGGCCGCGGATGTACGCGAGATCCTGGCAACCATCCGGGCCAGCCGAACCCCCGGCCAGGACTCATTGGGCACCACCACCCTGCCGCCCGCTCCCGCCCACCCGGCCCCGTCACCGGTCCACGGTCCGGCCGGGGACCCGGACACACACTTCGTCCTGCGGCTGCGCGAACTGCTCAACTCCCGAGCCGGCGCCGCGGAGATCCTGGCCGCCGCGGAGATCCTGGAGCCCGACCACCCCGGCCTCGCCGACATCCTCCGCACCTGCGGCACGGGACGAACCGACGAGGCCGTGGAGTTCGTCCGCCGACTCGGCGTCGGCCGCAGCGCCGGTGATGGGCGCGGCTGAGGGCCGTCCCCCGATCCGCGGATCGGCATGCGGCGTCGGGGCGGGCCGATGCGAGGTGCGTCGGGAAGGTGTCGCAGCAACGGCGGGCGGCGATCGGGCCGCATGCGTGATCCCTGCACACAAGGACGTGCCGCGGACCGGACCCGCGGCACGTCCCCGGCTCGCCGGGAAGCGTCTCGGCGATCGATGTACACGCCCGGAGACCCCCGACCGGATCGCATGGAATCCACCTCCGGAATCCACCTCCCCACGCCGTACGGCAACCGCCGAGGGGCTGCCACCGACCGCGGATGCGGGCCGTTCACGGCGCCCCGGAACGGGCGTGCCGATGACCGGGAAGGAGGGCGGCAGGTGATATATGAGAGGGTCTGACGAGTGAGCGAGACACCACCGAACACCCTGCAATACCGCTTCGACGGGCCAGAAGACGCTCCGGTCCTGATCCTGGGCCCCTCCCTGGGCACCACATGGCACATGTGGGACCGGCAGATCCCGGAACTCATCCGGAACTGGAGAGTCCTCCGCTTCGACCTGCCCGGCCACGGCGGTGCGCCCGCCCACCCGGCCTCCGCCGTCGCCGAACTCTCCGACCGGCTGGTCGCCACCCTCGACGGCCTCGGCGTCCAGCGCTTCGGCTACGCCGGCTGCTCCATCGCGGGTGCGATCGGCGCCGACCTCGCCCTGCGCCATCCGCACCGGGTCGCCTCCCTCGCGCTGGTGGCCGCCTCGCCCCGGTTCGGCAGTGCCGACGAGTTCCGCCAGCGCGGGGTGGTCGTCCGCACCAACGGTCTGGAGCCGATGGCCCGCAGCGCGCCCGAGCGCTGGTTCACCGCGGGTTTCGCCGCCGCCCAGCCCGCCATCGTCGAGTGGGCCGTGCAGATGGTCCGCACGACCGACCCCGGCTGCTACATCGCCGCCTGCGAGGCGCTCGCCGCCTTCGACATCCGCGGCCAACTCGGCCGGGTCACCGTGCCCACCCTCGTCCTGGTCGGTGCCGAGGACCGGGTCACCGGGCCGGGCGACGCCCGCACCCTGGTCGCGGGCATACCGGACGCCCGGCTCGCCCTCGTCCCGGGCGCCTCCCACCTCGCCCCGGTCGAGCAGCCCTCGGCCGTCACCGAGCTGCTGCTCACCCATTTCTCCGCGGCCTGGCAGGACACCCTCGCCGCCATTCCCGCACCCGCCGACATGCCGAGGCTCTCCGCCCCCGTACTGCCCGTCGCGGAGATCACCGCCGCCGATCTGCCCGATACGGCGGACGCCGAGTACACCGACCCGTACGAGCACGGCATGCGGACGCGCCGCGAGGTCCTGGGCAACGCGCACGTGGACCGGGCCATGGACGGGGCCGACGACTTCACCGGCGACTTCCAGGAGCTCGTCACGCGCTACGCCTGGGGCGAGGTGTGGTCCCGGGAGGGACTGGACCGCGGCACCCGCAGCTGCGTCACACTCGCCGCACTGGTCGCCGGCGGCCACCTGGAGAGCCTCGCCGCGCACGTCAGGGCGGCCCTGCGCAACGGTCTCGGACCGGCCGAGATCAAGGAGGTGCTGATGCAGACCGCCGTCTACTGCGGCGTGCCCGCCGCGAGTGCCGCGTTCTCGATCGCCCAGTCCGTGATCCAGGAGGAAACGACGCTCCGTCCGTAGCAGGATGGGGCCCATGAATGCCGTGAACCCCGCGCACCTCACCCTCACCAAGAAGAAGCACTCCTGCGTCCGGCTGGAGAAGGACGGACGGACGCTGGTCATCGACCCGGGAGCCTTCTCCGAGCAGGACGCCGCCCTCGGCGCCGACGCGATCCTGGTGACGCACGAGCACCCCGACCACTTCGACGAGCAGCGGCTGCGTGCAGCGCTGGAGGCCGACCCGGCCGTCGAGGTGTGGACCCTGCGCAGTGTCGCCGACCGGCTCTCCGCGGCGTTCCCCGGCCGGGTCCGCACCGTCGGTCACGGAGACACGTTCGACGCGGCGGGCTTCGTCGTACAGGTCCACGGCGAACTGCACGCGGTGATCCACCCGGACATCCCGCGAATCACCAACATCGGCTTCCTGGTGGACGGTTCGGTCTTCCACCCGGGCGACGCGCTCACCGTCCCCGACCGGCCGGTCGACACCCTGATGCTCCCCGTGATGGCCCCCTGGAACAAGATCTCCGAGGTGATCGACTACGTGCGGGAGGTCGCTCCGCGCCGCGCCATCGACATCCACGACGCCCTGCTCACCGATCTCGCCCGGCCGATCTACGACCACCAGATCGGCAGCCTCGGCGGGGCCGACCACGGACGGCTCGCCCCGGGGGACTCCACCGCCCTGTGAACACGACCGGCCCGGCGACTGTCGGCGCGGACCGCTAGGTTTGTCCACATGCGCATCGCCACCTGGAACGTCAATTCGATCACTGCCCGGCTCCCGAGGCTGCTGGCCTGGCTGGAGAGCACCGGCACGGATGTGCTGTGCATCCAGGAGACCAAGTGCACCGCCGAACAGTTCCCGGCGGAGCAGCTCCGCGAGCTCGGCTACGAGTCCGCGGTCAACGCCACCGGCCGGTGGAACGGGGTCGCCCTGGTCTCCCGGGTCGGCCTGTCCGACGTCGTCCCGGGGCTGCCCGGCGGTCCGGAGTACGACGGCGTGCAGGAGCCCCGGGCGATCTCCGCGACCTGCGGCCCGGTCCGCCTCTGGTCGGTGTACGTGCCCAACGGCCGCGAGGTCGAGCACGCCCACTACGCGTACAAGCTGCGCTGGTTCGAGGCCCTGCAGAAGGCGGTTGCCGCGGACGCCGCGGGCGCGCGGCCGTTCGCGGTCCTGGGCGACTTCAACGTGGCCCCGACCGACGAGGACGTCTGGGACCCGGCTCTCTTCGAAGGGGCCACGCACGTCACGCCGGCCGAGCGCGCCGCCCTCGCCGCACTGCGTCAGGAGGGCCTGTCCGACGTCGTGCCGCGCCCGCTCAAGTACGACCGCCCCTACACCTTCTGGGACTACCGCGAGCTGCGCTTCCCGAAGAACAAGGGCATGCGGATCGACCTGGTCTACGGCAACGCGCCCTTCGCCGCGGCGGTCGGGGACAGCTATGTGGACCGCGAGGAACGCAAGGGCAAGGGCGCGTCGGACCACGCCCCGGTGGTCGTGGACCTCGACCTCTGACGTCCCCCGCAGCCGACGGGCCCGGAACCGCCGAGGGGCCGGGCCGCGGACCGTCCGGCGCCCCCGCGACCGACGGCGGCCGTTGTCAGTGGTGGCCGATACGGTGATGGGCGTCCTTGTCCCGCTTGCTGGCTGCTTGCTCCGACCAGGACGGCCCCGCCCGTACAGCGCCGGGCGGGGCCCCGTCGTCCCCCGTGTCAGAGCGCGGGGAGCCCGTCCGGTTCCGGGTCGGCGGCCCGGCGCGCCCCCAGCGCGGCCCGGGCCGCGACCAGGGCCAGGACCATCAGCGCGGCGCTCACCCACAGCGGCGCGCGGAAGCCGAACCCGGCGTCGATCGCGAGCCCGCCGAACCACGGCCCGAGCGCGGCGCCCACATTGAACGCGGACGTGGCGAACGAGCCGGACAGCGTCGGTGCGTCGGCCGCCGCCCGGAACACCCACGAGATCAGCGCCGTGCCGGTGCCGAACGCGAACGCCCCCTGCACCAGGACGAAGGCGACCGTCGCGGCCGGACTGCCCGAGGTGAGCGCGAACCCGGTCCAGCCGACGGCGAGCGCGACGAGTCCGGTCGCGACGACGCCCACCGGCCTGCTGTCCACGAGCCGCCCGGCGGCGCCGACACCGATGAAGGACCCCAGACCGAACAGGGCGAGCAGCACCGGCACCCAGCCCCGGCCGAGTCCGGTGACATGGGTGGCGAGCGGTTCGAGATACGAGAACGCGCAGAACGTCGCCCCCTGGACGAGGGCCATGGTCAGCAGTGTCAGCAGCAGCCGCGGACGGGCCAGCGCCCGCAGCTCGACCCGGGCGTGCGCCGGAACGGCCTCGGACCGGGTCCCCGGTACGGTCCTGGCGATCACGACGACGGCCGGAACGGAGACCAGGGCCACGGCCCAGAACGCCGACCGCCACCCCCAGGCCCCGCCCAGCGCCGCCCCGGCGGGCACCCCCGCCACACAGGCGAGGGTGACACCCCCGACCACCACGGACGTGGCACGTGCCCGGGCCCCGGGGCCGGCCAGCGACACCGCGGTCACCAGCGCCACCGCCCAGAAACCGGCGTTCGCCAGTGCCCCGACGACCCGGGTGGCCAGGAGCACCCCGTAGCCGGGGGTGAGCGCGCCGACGACATGGACGGCGCCGAAGACGCAGAGGAAGAACAACAGGGCGCGGCGGCGCGGCCACGTGCGGCTCAGGAGCGCCGTCAACGGCGCCCCGACCACCATCCCGACCGCGAAGGCCGAGGTCAGCAGCCCCGCGGCTGGAATCGAGGTGTGGAGATCGGCGGCGATGTCCGAGATCAGCCCGGACAGCATGAACTCCGATGTGCCCTGGGCGAAGACGGCGAGGCCGAGTGCGTACACGGCGAATGGCATGAAGGAACCCCAAGAACGACTGACGGACGGACCGAGCGATGGGGTGTGGGCCGCGCCCGCCCGTCACGACGGGCGGCAACGCGGAAGAACGTCCGGGATGTTCGGGACGTGACCCGGCCGGGCGGCGGACGCCGGGGCGGGAGAACTGCGCACGCGCGCAGACGAGGAACACGCGGCCCACACCATGGTGGTCCTGCGGCGGCAACCGGGAAGCGGGCAGCGCCCGGGGCCGGGACGGCCGCGGGGGAGCATACGCGACAGGGTTCGGGCCACCGGCGGACCGGTGGCTAGCCTCTGTTCGCCTCGGGGCTGGACATGATGCCGAAGCTACCAGCCGGCCTCCGCATGCTGCCACCTCGTTTCGGTTCGGCCCACCGCCGGTCGCGGACGCGGCGTGCGGGCGGGCAGCACGACCGGCGGGGCGCGTACGGCGGACCGCGCGCCTGTGGTGCGTACGACGCGGAGGATGCGACCCTGAGTGGTATGAACATCCCTTTCCTGGACAACTGGCGTAAGCGTCATGACGGTACGCAGGGGCAGGTGCTCGCCTCCGCCGTGGCGGCCGATCCCGAGGGGGTGGCCGAACTGCTCGCCGAGTGCGAGCTGCTGCGTGTCCGGGCGGAGCGGCGCGGCCTCCGACTCGACGACAGCCCGGCCTCGTTGACGGCCCTCGACCAGCTGCCGCCGCGCTGGCGCGACGACCCCGAGGAGTTGCCCTGGCTGGGCAACGACGCGGGGCTGTACCTCGGTACGGTCCTGGTGCGCAATGTTCCCGGTGCGGTCTGGAACATCTGGCCCAGCGGGCGGCCCGTGGTGCACCTCGCCTCGGGGCGGGAGATCGACGTGGTCGAGGCCGGGCTGGACTGGGCGATGACGGGGAGCCCGGAGCTGTCGCAGGTGTACGCGGAGTCGGCCGAGGGGTAGCGCTTTTCCATAAAACATAAAAAGAAGCCTTATGCCCCATTTATGCGTGTCGACGGTGAAGTCCTTTTTCTCGCTGGATAGTTTGCGCTGACCTCGACAAAGCGAAATGTGGGTGGGGCAGCGCATGGCCGTCGATCCGTTGATCGAACTGCGGGACGTCAACAAGCACTACGGGCAGTTGCACGTACTGCGCGACATCAACCTCACCGTCGGCCGCGGGGAGGTGGTGGTGGTCATCGGCCCCTCGGGCTCCGGCAAGTCGACGCTCTGCCGGACCATCAACCGGCTGGAGACCATCGAGTCCGGCCGCATCGTGATCGACGGCAGACCCCTTCCCGAGGAGGGCAGGCTGCTGGCCCAGCTCCGGGCGGAAGTGGGCATGGTCTTCCAGTCGTTCAACCTGTTCGCACACAAGACCGTGCTGGCCAACGTCTCGCTCGCCCAGCTCAAGGTCCGCGGGCGGAAGAAGGACGCGGCAGACCGGCGCTCCCGGGAACTGCTGGAGCGCGTCGGGCTCGCCGCGCACGCCGACAAGTACCCCGCCCAGCTCTCCGGCGGGCAGCAGCAGCGGGTGGCCATCGCACGGGCCCTCGCCATGGACCCCAAGGCCCTCCTCTTCGACGAACCCACCTCGGCACTCGACCCCGAGATGATCAACGAGGTGCTGGAGGTCATGCGGCAGCTCGCCCGGGACGGCATGACCATGGTCGTCGTCACGCACGAGATGGGCTTCGCCCGCTCCGCCGCCAACCGCGTGGTGTTCATGGCCGACGGCTCGGTCGTCGAGGACCGCAGTCCCGAGGCGTTCTTCACCGCCCCGGAGAGCGACCGCGCCAAGGACTTCCTGTCCAAGATCCTCAAGCACTGACGGGGGCTCCGCGTTGCGTACGAGAAGACTTCCGGCCGTCTGCGCCGGTCTGCTGCTGGCCGTGCTCGCCGCCGGGTGCGGCAAGGAGGGCAGCCCGCCGGTGAAGGGGCCGAAGGCCGATCAACTGCCCGTGTACCGGGTCGACACCGAATTCCGGCTGCCCGGATCACCGACCTGGACCGCGGCGCGGAAGCGCGGATACCTCCGCGTCGGGGCCAAGGAGGACCAGCCGTACCTGGGCGAGAAGGACCCGGCCACCGGCGCCTACTCCGGATTCGACATCGAGATCGCCAGGATGATGGCGGCGTCGCTCGGCTTCGAGCCGAAGACCATCAGATTCCGGACCATCGCCTCCGCCAACCGCGAGACGGCGCTCCAGAACGGCCAGATCGACTACTACGTCGGCACCTACACCATCAACCCCATGCGCAAGAAGCTCGTCGGTTTCGCCGGCCCCTACTTCATGGCCGGCCAGTCGTTGCTCGTCCGCACCGACGAGCACGACATCAACGGCCCCCAGGACCTGGCGGGCCGGACGGTCTGCTCGGCGGCGGGCTCGACCCCGTACCAGCGCATCGCCGCCGACTACCCGAAGGCGATCCTCGTCTCCTACGACACGTACTCGATCTGCGTCGACAACCTGCTGACCTTCCAGGTCGACGCCGTCACCACCGACGACGCGATCCTGCTCGGCTTCGCGGCCAAGGCGCCGAAGGAGCTGAAGGTGGTCGGCGAGCCGTTCTCGAAGGAGCCGTACGGCATCGGCGTCCCGCGCAACGACAACGCCCTGCGGTTCGCACTCGACGACGCGCTGGAGGCCAACCAGAAGAACGGCAACTGGAAGAAGGCGTTCGAGGCCACCCTCGGCCTGTCCGGAGCACCCGCGCCGACCCCGCCACCCATCGACCGCTACCCGGCGAGCTGAGAGGACGGAAACCGGCATGGACGTGCTCACCCAGAACTTCTCGCTCTACGGCGAGGGGTTCCTCGGCACCCTCGAACTCACCGTCTACTCCTCGGTCCTGGCGCTGCTCCTCGGCTTCGTCATGGCCTCCTGCCGGGTCGCGCCCGTCGGCTCGCTCCGCACCCTCGGCACCGTATGGGTCACGGTGCTGCGCAACACCCCGCTGACCCTGCTCTTCTTCGCCGTCCTGCTCGGACTGCCGCGCTTCGGCCTGGTGCTCCCGTTCAAGGTCTTCGCGGTCCTCGCGCTCGGCTGCTACACATCGGCGTTCATCTGCGAGGTGCTGCGCTCCGGCATCAACACCGTGCCGAGGGGGCAGGGCGAGGCGGCCCGCAGCCTCGGGATGACGTTCGGCCAGACGCTGAGCCACGTCGTGCTGCCGCAGGCCTTCCGCTCGGTGATCCCGCCGATCGGGTCGACCCTGATCGCGCTCGCCAAGAACTCCGCGATCGCGGGGGCGTTCAGCGTCGTCGAACTGCTCGGCACCTACAAGACGCTCAACGAACTGGGGTACAGCATCATCTGGACCTTCGTCTGGATCGCCGTCGGCTACCTGATCATCACCCTGTCCATCAGCGCGCTCTTCCACCTGATGGAGAAGCGTTGGGGAGTCGCCCGATGACCACCCGCACCGCGCCGCCCGCCACCGCGCTCCACGATGTCCCGGGCCCGGCCGCCCTCAGGCGCCACCGGATCTACTCGATCGCCTCGACGGCCCTGATCCTCGCCCTGATCGGCTGGATCGTCTATCTGCTCCTGGACACCGGGCAGTTCGCGGCGGCCAAGTGGACCCCCTTCGCGTACAAGGGAATCCAGGAACTCCTGCTGCGCGGACTGGGCAACACCCTCAAGGCGTTCGGCTACGCGGCGGTGTTCTCGCTCGTCCTCGGGGCGGTGCTCGCCGTCGGCAGGCTCTCCGACCACCGGATCGTGCGGTGGCTCGCCACGGCGCTCGTCGAGTTCTTCCGGGCCATGCCCGTGCTGGTGATGATCTTCTTCGTCTTCGTGGCGCTGAAGGTGCAGCCGCTGCCCGCCCTGGTCACCGGTCTGACCCTGTACAACGGCTCGGTGCTCGCCGAGGTGTTCCGCACCGGGATCAACTCCGTCGACCGCGGCCAGCGCGAGGCCGCGTACGCCCTGGGGATGCGCAAGACCCAGGTCACCACGTACGTGCTCGCCCCGCAGGCGGTGCGCGCCATGCTGCCCACCATCATCAGCCAGCTGGTGGTGGCGCTGAAGGACACCTCGCTCGGCTTTCTGATCACCTACGAGGAGTTCCTCCACGCGGGCAAGCTCATCGCGTCCAATCTCGACTACGATCTCCCCTTCATCCCGGTGGTGATGGTGATCTCGCCGATCTACATCGGGATGTGCATGCTGCTCTCCTGGTTCGCCACCTGGGTGGCCAGGCAGGAGCGGCGCAGCCCGAAGACGAAGGCCGTGGAGGTGGCACCGGCCGAACCGGGAACGCTGCTGCCGGGAGCGCGGTAGACCGTGTCGACGAATCGGCGCCGTCCGGCCGGGGGCCGGGCCGCACGGAGAAGGACGAATCGGGGACACGGCCGGGCCGGGGAACCGCCGTGAGAGGTCCCGAGGAACGGTGCCCGTCCGGCAGCAGCCGGTGATCACTTCTCGCCCGATGCCACGGACGCGTCCGACGGGTCCGCCGGAAGGACGAGAAGAAGGTCAGCTGCGGCCGGCCGGGTCGTGCTCGATATCCGGCCGACCGTGCCGGTCACCGGGACGGGCCGGTGACCGGCCGGGGACGGGTGGCGCGACCCGGCACCGTTCGTGCGGGGCGGTGACCGGCGGGCCGCGTCCGCGGGCCGTCCCCCGGCCGCGCGCGGCTCAGCGCAGAGCGCTCTTCGCCTGCCAGTCGGCCCACGACACGTTCCACGCCCCGTACCCGTTGCCCTCGGCGACCGTGCCCTTGGCGTCCGCGCCGCTGATCTCGAACGGATCGCCGACGCGCACCTGCCGGTACAGTTCGCCGGCGTTCGCGTCGCTCATCCCGACGCAGCCCGAACTGCGGTTGGCGACCCCGAAGTAGCCGGCGTTCCACGGCGCCGCGTGCGCGTACATGCCCGACCAGGTCAGCCGCATCGAGTAGTCGACCATCTTGTCGTAGGCGTCGCCCAGGCCGACCGTCTCCGAGCGCATGTTGATCGTGCCCTCCTTGGACATCAACACGGCCGTGCCGCGCCAGGACGCCTTCGCGCCGCCCGGGGTCCCGGCCGACATGGGCACGTCCATCACGGTCTTCCCGTCCCGCTTCAGCGCGAGTCGGTGCCGGTCCAGATCGACGTCGACGACCTGCGCGGCACCGATGGTGAACGTGGTGCGGTAGTCCCGGACGAACCAGCCGCCGGACGGGCCCGAGTCGATGCCGTTGAGATCGGCGTCGAGCGTGACCTTCGTGCCGGACTTCCAGTACTCCTCGGGCCGCCAGTCCGCACGGTCCTTGCCGGAGTAGTCCCGCAGCCAGCCCCAGGAACCCTTGGTGTTGTTCGACGTGGTGACCTTCAGGGCCCTCTCCACGGCGGCCCGGTCCTTCACCGGGTTGTCGAAGACGATCGACAGCGGCTGGCCGATGCCGACCGTGGTGTTCTTTCCGGGGGCCAGGGTCAGCTTGTTGACCTTGTCGGCCGCGACGGTGGTGAACTCGGCCCGGTCGCTGCCGCCCTCGGTGTCCTTCGCCTCGACGCGGTAGGCGGTGCCGGGTGCGGCGGGCCGGTCCGACGTCCAGGTCCTGCCGTCGGCGGATATGCGGCCGGTGAGCGCGGCTCCCCCGGCCGCGCCCACCGTGACCGCCCTCAGCTTTCCCGCGGCGAGGGCCACCTTCACCGGCTGTCCGGGAGCGGCCGCGGTGCCCCGGAGGTTCACCGAGATCCTGGTGTCGTGTGCGGAGGCGTTGCCCGCCGCCTTCCCCTCGCCCGTCGCCGAGTCCGACGCGGAGGCGCCGGAGCACGCGGTGAGGGAGACGCCCAGCACCGCGGTGCCGAAGATCAGCGTGAGCCGGGCCGGGCGGGCGAGCGGAGCGGTACGGCGTATGCGCCGGCGTGCGGGAAACAAGGGATGACCTCCAAGGCAGTGCTCTTCGACGAGGGAAGAGGAATGCATCCGACCATAGGTTCCGCAAAACACCCGAAAAACGGGAAAACGCCTGTGTGACATCGGTCGCAGCGCAACGGTCATCGTCCGGTCACATGCGTCGCTCGGCGCGGTCACGGATCGCTGTGAGCATCCTCTGCGACCCCGCGGATCCGGTGGCGGGGCGGAACAGGGAGGGTCACGCCCCATGTCAGCGCTGCTCGCGACCGAAGACCGCTGCCGTGACGAGGAGCTGCGGATACGCACTCTGACCGCGGCGGAGCACCAGGCATTCCTGGCCACGCGCACCGATGCGAGTTTCCTCCAGTACCCGTCCTGGGCCGGAGTGAAGGACCAGCGGTCCGCCGAGACGATCGGCTGGCACGGCGACTGCGGCGAACCGGCCGGGGCCGCCCCGGTGCTCTACCGGCAACTACCGGGAACCCGGAAGTACTTCGCGTACCTGCCCGAGGGTCCGGTGCTCGACTGGGCCGACCCCGGCATCGACCGCTGGCTCCGGCCCCTGATGGGACACCTGCGCAGGGCCGGTGCCTTCGCCGTCCGCATCGGACCGTCACCGGCGTACCGGCGCTGGGACACCGCCCGCCTCAAGGCGGCCACCGGCCCCGGCCGCAGGGTGGGGGACGTGCTCGCCACCGAGGTCGACCCGCTGGGCGCGGCCGTCGCCGAACGCCTCCGGGCCCGCGGCTGGCGCCGTTGCGGCAGCGACTCCGGCGCGGACGCCGACGCACAGCCCCGCTACGTCTTCCGGGTGCCGCTCACCGGCCGGACGCCCGGCGAGTTGTGGTCCGGGCTCAACCAGGAGTGGCGGCGCGACGTCCGCAAGGCGCAGAAGGCCGGGGTGCGGATCGTCGTCGGCGGCGCGGCCGAGCTGCCGGAGTTCCACCGGCTGCTGCGGATCACCGAGGAGCGCGACGGCTTCCGGCTCGGCCGATCCCTCGCGTACTACCAGCGGCAGTACGCCGCGCTCAACGCCGAACAGCCCGGACGGATGCGGCTCTACCCGGCTGTCCACCAGGGGGAGATCCTCGCCGCCCACACCATGATCAGCACCGGTCGC
The DNA here is from genome assembly GCF_042266885.1 of Streptomyces sp. NPDC056061. Taxonomy (NCBI): domain Bacteria; kingdom Bacillati; phylum Actinomycetota; class Actinomycetes; order Kitasatosporales; family Streptomycetaceae; genus Streptomyces; species Streptomyces sp. NPDC056061. The sequence goes on from NZ_JBHJWQ010000015.1 coordinate 144,364, forward strand.
AGGGTCTGGTACCAGACCGGCGCGTCCGCCGATCACCGCCGCGAGGTCCGCCCCAGCAACGCGCTCCAGTGGCGCATGATGCTCGATGCCCACGGCCTCGGCGCCGATGTGCACGACATGCGCGGGGTACCCTCCACTCTTGATCCCGGCGACCGCCCCTTCGGGCTGCTGCGCCGGAAGCTCGGCACCGGCGGTCAGGTGGTCGAGACCCTCGGGGAATGGGAGATATCGGTGGGCGGAACCGCCAACAACACCTTGCACCGGGCATTCCGGGCGTATCTGGCACGCCGATGACGGCCACCGGTACGGCCCCCGTCGAGTCCGCGGAGCGACGGTCGGGGTCGGTACTGCGCAGCGGCGCCGTCATGGCGGCCGGCTCCATCGTGTCCCGGGCGACCGGTTTCGTCCGCTCCGCCGTCGTCGTCGCCGCACTCGGCACCGGACTCCAGGCCGACGGGTACACCGTCGCCAACACCGTGCCCAACATCCTCTACATGCTGCTCATCGGCGGTGCGCTCAACGCCGTCTTCGTCCCGGAACTCGTCCGGGCCGCCAGGAACCACGACGACGGCGGGGCCGCGTACACCGACCGGCTGCTCACCCTCTGCACGGTCGGGCTGCTCGTGCTCACCGCGGTCACCGTCGTCGGCGCCCCGTGGATCGTCTCGGCCTACGCCCCCGGCTACCGCGGCGAACAGGCCGAGCTCACCATCGCCCTGACCCGCTACTGCCTGCCGCAGATCCTGTTCTACGGACTCTTCACGCTCCTGGGCCAGGTGCTCAACGCCCGCGACCGGTTCGGCGCCATGATGTGGACCCCGGTCCTCAACAACCTCGTGATCATCGCCGTGTTCGGGGCGTACCTGGGGATTGCCGCGGGCTCCGACGGCACGCTGCGCCCGGCGCAGGCGCGGTGGCTCGGCTGGGGGACGACCGCCGGAATCGTCGTGCAGACGCTCGCCCTGGTTCCCGCGCTGCGTGCCGCGAAGTTCCGCTGGCGGCCGCGGTTCGACTGGCGGCGCAGCGGCCTCACCCGACCGTTGCGCGCGGCGGGCTGGCTCGTCCTGCTCGTCCTGACCAACCAGATCGCCTACTGGGTGGTCACCCGGCTCTCCACCGCCTCCGGCCAGCACGCCGTCGCACAACATGTGGCGGGCGGTCCCGGCTACACCGCCTACAGCTACGCCTACCAGCTGTGGGTCGTGCCGCACGGCATCGTGACCGTCTCGCTGGTCACCGCGCTGATGCCGCGGATGAGCCGGGCCGCGGCCGAGGCGGACCTGGCGGGGGTGCGGCACGACGTCTCGTACGCCCTGCGCACCTCCGCGGCGGTCGTGGTGCCCGCGGTGGCCGTGCTGTTCGCACTGGCACCGTGGGTGATGGGCGCGGTGTACGGATACGGGCGCACGAACGACGCGGACATCGCCGTCATGGCGGGCATGATGATGGCCTTCGCGCCCGGGCTGATCGCCTACTCCGGGCAGTACGTGCTCTCCCGCGCCTTCTACGCGATGAGCGACACCCGCACCCCGTTCCTCCTCAACCTGGTGATCGCGGCGCTCAACGCCGGCCTCAGCGTCGCCGCGTACCTGCTGCTGCCGGTCCGCTGGGCCGTGACAGGCATGGCCGGGGCGTACTCGGTGGCCCTGTTCGCGGGCTTCGGCGTCACCGCGTACGTGCTGCACCGCAGGGTCCCGGGCGGGGCCGGCCCCCGGACACCGCTGCTGAGGTCGCCCGGACTGTGGGCACAGGCCCGGCTGGTGGTGGCGGCCGTGCCCGCCGGACTGCTGGGATACCTGACCGCCCGCGCCTGCGACGACCTCGGGGACTTCGCCGCGGTGGGGGCGGGGACCGCCGTCCTCCTGCTCACGGTCGCGCTGCTGGCCAGGCCGCTCCGGCTGCGGGAGGTCGGCGCCGTGATCGACGCGGCCCGGGGCCGGCTCCGGCGGGCCTGACCCCCCGCCGACCACACCACCCGCTCACCGGTTCGAACCCACTTCTTGATCGCCGGGATACCGCTGCCATGCCTCGCGTGCTGCTGATCGAAGACGACCCCTCCGTCCGGGAAGGGGTCGAACGGGGGCTGCGACGCGGCGTCGGTCGGATGCGGCATTCAGGCGACCGAGGTCGTCGACGTCGCTGACCCGGCGACGGTGGACGTGTCCCCGGGGCGCGACCGGGGCACGTTGCTCTACTTCGTCTCCCCGCTGCCCGGCAGACGACTGATGCCGGTCGTGCGGCCGGCCGAAGTGACGGTCCGGACACCGCCGGACGGCACGGGCACGGAACAGGCGTGGAACGTTCCCGACAAGGCGATGGCCATGCTCCTCGCCGGTCCCGACGAGACCGAGGCCCGCGCCGGGCTGCGCACCGAACTTCCGCGCGGCGACATCAGGCCGAGCCTGAGCCCGGGGCCGGACGGAGTGGCGGTGCGGCTGAACGCGCTGGTCACGAAGCTGTCCGACATCGCCCGGCAGCAACTGATCTGCACGGCCGCGTCGGCCCGCGCCCCGGACCGTTTCGCATCGGTGCGGTTGATGGGAACCGACGGCGCCCTCGCCCCCGACCGCTGCTCCGTCTGACACCGCCGTCGACGCCCTCCGCGCCGCCTCACCGCCGGCTCGGGCGGCAGATCGATCGAACCGCCGCCCGGACCGCCGCCGTTGAGCAGCATCGCGCCCACGCGATGGCGGGAGTCGGTGGCCCTCAAGCGGGAGATGGTGATGTCGAGGGGCACACGCAGCGCGGCGCAGTGGGCGCCGGCCTCCCAGGGTGTTGCCGACATCGTCCGACGGGCCCCGGCTGCACGTGGGCCGGCGCACGTGCCGGTGGGTGAGGCCGGCCGGTACCGGAGGGAACGCGAACCTGGGCGCCTCGTGCGCGGGCACGGCGGAAGGCGGCGCCGCTGCCGGGGTGAAGGCGAGGGTGCCGCGGAGCGCCGTGGTGGACAGGGCGGTCAACAGGGCGATGACGGGTGTGGTGCGCGGGCGGGGAGGACACGGGTGCCCGCGGTCGGGGCGGGGGAGTTCGTGCGAGCGGTCTCGGCCGAGGTGGATGCCACGTGTTTTCCGGGCATGGCGGTTGGAGCCTTTCGCGTTCTGGTGCCGGCCCGGCCTCGCACGCTGTGGGACGACGGGGCGTGGGCCGGGCGGTTGCGGTGCGGGCCTCGGGCTGCGACGGCCGACGGCCTGTGGACTGGTACCGGTGGCATGTGCGCGGCGGCAGGAGGCGGTTCGAGGATCAGCGGTTCTCGCAGAGGGCCCGCTCCACCGTCTGCCGTTCGTCGTGGAACGCCTGCTCGGTGGTCACGTCCTGGTTGAGGACGAGTTGGACGCGCCGTCCGTCGGGCGCGACCCGCCCGCGGTGGAGAGGTCGGGGGTGCCGCCGCCGTGCCCCCAGTAGTGGCCGCCGCACGGCAACGGGGTGGAGACCAGCCCCAGCCCGTAGCGTGCCCCGGGCCACACCCGGCCCGGGGCGACCGGAACCGTCGTGGGCATGCGGGCCAGCCACGCAGGAGGCAACAGACGGCCGCCGAACAGGGCGGCGAGAACCGGTTCCCGTCCGCCGGTGTGGAGACGAGGGCACCACCGTGCCACCCGGGGTCACATTGGCACGGGTGGCGTCGATGCGCACAGTGTGTCCGTGCCGTCGGCTCAGCGCACAGCCGTGCGGATGGAGGCCGCGGGTGCCGCGTTCGGTCCCGGGCCGGTAGGTGTCGCGCAGGCCGAGCGGCCGGATGATGCGGCGAGTGGTCCCCTCGGTGGCGGGGCGGCCGGTGACCTGCTGGATGAGCATCCCGAGGATGATGTAGTCGGTGGTGGAGTACGTCCACCGGCCGGTGGGGTGCGGCAGGCCCAGGGCGAGCGCGACCACCTCGCGCGAGGCGAAGTCGTGCTGTTCCCAGCGGGCCGGCGGCTGCGCGTCGAGTGCATCCATGTGGTCCGATAACCCGCTTGTGTGCTGGAGGAGTTGGCCGATCGTGATGTGCCGGCCGTCACCGGTGCCCCATCCCCCCCGGGGCGGGAGGCTGCCGGGCAGCGGGCTTTCCGGGCAGTGGCGGTGGAAGCGGCAGGAGGAGTGCAACGAGCCACATGTGGGCGGGGCCCGGTCCGTGCCGGGATCGGTGTTCAGCCCGTCGCCGGGTGCGAGGGGCGCGGCTCCGGTACGGCTGTCTGCGCGGCCCGGGTCACATCGGCCACCAACTCCACCACATCGGGGCCGTAGGAACCGGAGTTCACCACCTTCAGCAGCAGGCAGAACGAGCCGCTCCCGTAACGACGGGCCAGCTTCTCGTGGTTCCGGGCCAGATAGCGGGTGGCGGCCTGATTGTTCACCGCGCGCTGACCGCAGAACAGGAAGACCGGACGAGTCTCCTGATCGAACGTCAGCCTGGCCAGCAGCACGTGTTCGGTGACGCCCTTCTCCACCCGGTAGGTCTCTGTGCCGATCCGGAAGGCGTTCCGGTCGGGACCGGGTTCCGTGACGGTGCTGATGCGCACACCGGGCAGCAGCGCCTGGAGATGGGCGGCCATCCGCCGGTTGGACACCGGGCCGCCGACGCAGAATTCGGTGCGCTCCCCGAATCCCTGCGCGACATCGTGTGCCACGAGTTGTGCGTGCGCCGAACAGTCCTTGATCAGTGCCGAGAGTTCGAGGAGGGCGAAGACGTCGTAGCGGCGGACGGCGCCGTCGCTGCCCGAGTCGCGGTTGACGACGAGCATGCACTCGGAGTTGCCCGGCAGGCCGAAGAACGCCTGCTTGCGCCGGAGTCTGCGGCGCCAGAGCCAGGTGCGCGCGATCCAGCCCAGCGAGGCGCTGACACCGGTGGCCATCACGCCGAGCACGATGTTGCGTATGTCGTCGTTCATGGGCGGGCATGCTAGCGGGCATTCGGGCCCGGGCCCACGGCGGTCCTGACGCAGCGGGCGGGGCGGCGCTACCCTGCGGCGGACAATCCTTCACTGGAGGTACGCATGCGACGATCCGTCGCGCGGAATGTGTCGTTGTCGGCGGTCGTCGCCGCCGTTGTCACGGTCGGGGCCGCCGCCCCCTCGCCCTCGTCGCCCGCTCCACCTGCCGCGCCGACCCCCAAGTCCCCGGTGGCGGTGGGGTACGGAGGTGCCGTCTCCAGCGTCGACGCGGATGCCTCGGCCGCCGGGATCGAAGTGCTCCGCAAGGGCGGCAACGCGGTGGACGCCGCCGTCGCGACGGCGGCCGCACTGGGGGTCACCGAGCCGTACTCGGCGGGACTCGGAGGTGGCGGCTACTTCGTCACCTACAACGCCAGGAAGCACACCGTGGAGACGATCGACGGCCGGGAGACCGCCCCGCGCCGCGCCGACGCCTCGCTCTTCCTGGAGAACGGCAAGCCGATCGCCTTCGCCGACGCCGTCACCAGCGGGCTGAGCGTGGGTACCCCCGGCACCCCCGCCACCTGGGACGCCGCCCTCGATGCCTGGGGCAGCAAGTCGCTGCGGGACGTGCTGAAGCCTGCCGTGCGGCTCGCCCGGGACGGCTTCGTCGTCGACAGCACGTTCCGCTCGCAGACCGAGAGCAACGAGGAGAGGTTCGCCGACTTCCCGGCGACGAGCAAGCTGTTCCTGCCGGGCGGCCGACTGCCGGTGGTGGGCTCCGTCTTCAAGAACCCCGACCTGGCGCGCACCTACGAGCTGGTGGGCCGCAAGGGCGTCGACGAGCTGTACCGGGGAGCACTGGCCGACGACATCGTGCGCACCGTGCGCACCCCACCGGTGGACCCGAAGGCCGACCGGGTGGTGCGGCCCGGCGATCTCACCGTCAAGGATCTGCGGTCCTACCGCGTGCTGCGGCAGGCCCCGACCGAGGTGCGTTACCGCGGCCTCGACGTGTACGGCATGGCACCCTCCTCGTCCGGCGGCACGAGCGTCGGCGAGGCGCTCAACATTCTTGAGTCGACGGACCTCTCGAAGCTGAGCGAGGCGCAGTACCTGCACCGCTACATCGAGGCCAGCCGGATCGCGTTCGCGGACCGGGGACGCTGGGTCGGTGACCCGGCGTTCGAGGACGTCCCCACGCGGCAGCTGCTCAGTCAGCGGTTCGCCGACTCGCGGGAGTGCCTGATCAAGGACGACGCGGTGCTGACCAGCCCGCTCGCGCCGGGCGATCCGAGGCATCCGGCGGATTGCCGGACCGGCGGCCCGGCCGCCCTGACGACGTACGAGGGGGAGAACACCACCCATCTCACGACGGCCGACAAGTGGGGCAACGTCGTCGCCTACACCCTCACGATCGAGCAGACCGGAGGCAGTGGCATCACCGTGCCGGGGCGCGGCTTCCTGCTCAACAACGAACTGACGGACTTCTCGTTCGCGCCGGCCAGCCCGGCCGTCCACGACCCGAACCTGCCCGGACCGGGCAAGCGTCCGCGGTCGTCCATCTCGCCGACGATCGTCCTTGAGCACGGCCGACCGGTGCTGGCCCTGGGATCGCCGGGCGGTGCCACGATCATCACGACCGTGCTCCAGTCGCTCATCGGCACGGTGGACCGGGGAATGCCCCTGGTCGACGCCATCGCCGCGCCGCGCGCCAGCCAGCGCAACGCGGCCAGGACGGAAATCGAACCGGGGCTGTGGAACAGTCCGGTGCGCGCCCGGCTGGAGGCGTTGGGACATGCCTTCACGCAGAACCCGGAGATCGGGGCGGCGACGGGCGTACAGCGTCTGCCGGACGGCCGGTGGCTCGCGGCCGCGGAGAAGGAGCGCCGGGGCGGCGGTTCGGCGATGGTGGTACGACCGGTCGGAAATTCATGATGTAGCGTCAACAATGTTGTGTGCGGGGCTGGTTCGGTACGCGAGTCGTGTACGGAGCCGGCCCCGTGCTCTTGACGGGAACATGGTTTCGGGCCCATCTTGTCGGCGTCGGTAAGGAAAGCTTCCTAATAGAAGGGCACCCCCCTGTGCGTACCCGAACGCTCGCCCTCTCCGCCGCCTCCGCCGTGTTCCTCGCGGCCGCCGCGCTGACGCCGGCGGCCGAGGCCAGTCAGGCCCCGGCCGCCGCGACTGCCAACACCACTCCCCGGTCGGGCCCCGGCGCGGCTCAGCCGGACGGGGCCGGGATCAAGGAAGGATCCGTCAGCGCGGCCGATCTGCTGGCCAAGGTCACCTCGTGTTCCCAGATATCCAACGGCAAGTACCGCACGGACGAGGAGGCATCGGCGACCGTTCCGGTCTGTGGCAAGAACGGCGCCGTGTTCTGGAAGGCCGACATGGACATCGACTGCGACGGCCAGGTCACCAGTGCCTGCAACAAGAACACCGACCCCTGGTTCCAGGACGACACGGCCTTCCACACCTCCGACGACAAGCCGCTGAACGCGGAGAAGCTGCCGTACGTCGTCGTCCCGAGCAGCAGCAGCATCTGGAACTACAGCAGCGCGGGCATCAAGGGCGGTGGCATCGTCGCCGTCATCTACAACAACAAGGTCGAGTACGCCGTCGTCGGCGACACCGGCCCCAGCAAGATCATCGGCGAGGCATCGTACGCCACCGCCGAGGCGCTCGGCATCGACCCCGACCCGGAGACCGGCGGCGCCGAATCCGGCGTCACCTACATCCTGTTCAAGAACTCCAAGGCGTCGCCGATCGAGAGCCACAGCGCCGCGGTCACCGCGGGCGAGGCCCTCGCCAAGCAGTTCATCCAGAACAACTGAGGGCTGTCCCGTCATCCCTGGCGGGCGCGACGACAGATGAGGCACCTCGCCGTGTTGCCGGGGCGCCCGCATACGTCCCGTATGCGGGCGCCCCACCCCGGGTCGCACCGACTCGGGTGCAAGGGGGAGGGCTACGCGGGCTTCCGGTCGACGCGGCGAGCGCGCGTACCGGGCGGCGCGACGGGGCAAGCGTTGCCGGTCACCCGGTGGCGGGGTGCTCGGGGGCCCGTCCGGCGGGGACCGGTCGTCGCACCTGCCAGGGCTTTCACCACGCGGTGAGCATGTGCGGGCCGTCGTCGGTGATCGCCACCGTGTGCTCGGCGTGCGCCGCCCGGGAGCCGTCGGACGTGCGCAAGGTCCAGCCGTCCCGGTCCTGATGGAACGCGTCGGTGCCGCCGCCGATCAGTATCGGCTCGATCGCCGGCACCATCCCGTGCCGCAACGGCATTCCGCAGCCCGGCTGTCCCTCGTCGGCGACGGCCGGGCCCTCGTGCATGGACCGTCCCACGCCCTGGCCGCCGGCCTACGGCCGTGAGCAACCGGGCGATGACTCGGCCGGTTGCGCGCATCGCTTCGATGGATGTGTCTGTCTTGAGCTGCACCATGCCAATTACTCAACCGGTTCGAGCGGTATTAGAATGACGGCATGGTGCGAACACCCCTGACTCCTGAGGAGCGCCGCCGCGGCGAACGTCTCGGAGCGCTGCTCCGCGAGGCGCGCGGCGCGCGCAGTATGGTCGAGATCGCGGCGAGCGCCGGAATCTCCGCCGAGACCCTTCGCAAGATCGAGACCGGCCGGGCTCCGACCCCTGCCTTCTTCACCGTCGCGGCCCTGGCCGGGGCGCTCGGGCTCTCCCTCGATCAACTCCTCACCCGCTGCGCCCCGGAGCCGGACGCGGTTCCGCTCGCGGGGTAGTCGGGTTCCGCGTGTTCCGCGGCAGCGGCGGATCGGCCGAAGACGGCCGAAGGCGATTCGCAGGGGCGTCGGCGGTGCGAGGGCCCGAGGGGCATCGTTCCGCTCGCGGTCAGGGCACCTCGGCCTCCTCGTCCCGCGCTCCGAGGTCCGGCCGCGGGACCGGGGCCCGGTCCGGTGACGGGTAGAACCGGCGGGCCCAGTGCCGGAACGGGCCGATCGGCCCGTCGCCGATGCCGAGCCGGGGCGGCTGCTGGTACTGCTTGTGGTTCCAGATCGGGAAGTCGGCGGCGGTGAATTCGCAGCTGGACCGGAAGATGGCACGGTCCAGCAGGCGGGCGGCGGTACGGCTCACCGCGCGTGCGAGCGGAGCCGGAAGCCGGGCCGGTTCCGAGAAGGCGACACGGTTCTGCTGCCGGAACTGCATGCGGTTGGGGGCGATCGCCGTCGGCATCACCATCGTGCACATCCGCAGCCCCAGCCGGGCCGTGTACACATCGACGTGGAGACAGCCGAGTCCGTAGCCGTCCACCTCCACCTCGACGACGAAGTCCCCCAGCAGGGGCGCCGATTCATGGGCCCGCATGGACAGGTGGAACGTGGCGTCGTCGTAGGCGACGGGGCCGCCCATCTCGGCCTTCTTCCAGCCGTGCAAGGTGGCGAAATGGCCGACGTCCACCGCGTTCTCGATGACCTCCTGGGCGTTGCCCGCCAGTTCCCAGGCGGCACTCCGGGTGGGGCGGTGGCCGATCGTGTGCCATTCGGGGACGGACCAGTCCGGTGCCCGGCCGTCGTGGTGCCGCCAGACGAACACGGCACCGTTGGCCTCGTGCACCGGGAGCTGCGTCAGGGGCGTCCTCGGCGGCTTCGTGTCGTATCCCGTGCGTACGCAGGCGCCGTCCGGGCCGAACGCGAAGTTGTGGAAGGGGCACACCAGATCTTCCCCGTCGACCTTCGCCAGACCGAGGTGGGCGCCGAGGTGTGGGCAGTACGGGCGGATGGCGCGGACCGCTCCCGTGCCGAGCCGGTACAGCACCACGTCCTGCCCCGCGAGCGGCCGGGTGAGCACCGTGCCGGGGCGCAATTCGTCGGAGAAGGCGAGTGCCGACCAGCCGCTCGGATATGGCAGGCCGGGCGCGCCCGCCGTATCGGCCGGTGTCGGTCCCTCGCTGATGCCGCCTCCGTATGCGCGTGACAGTCCCACGACGTCCCCTCTCCAGACTGGTCGCCTGGAGACTGCCCAGACCGTTCCGGGATCCTCGCGACTTCCCGTAGACCACTCGAACGGGAGGGATTGGTAAGGGAGTTGACGGTTGCGTCGGCGGGACGGCCGTGCGGCGGCACGCGGGTCCGGGCGCGGGCGGACCCGCGCGGCCGCCGCCCGTCAGCCCGGGGCCAGGCGGCTGAGCGACTCCCATTCCCGGTACTGCTCGGCCCGTGCCCGGTCCATCTCCTGGACGAGGTCGAACGACCGCCCGCCGAGAATCAGGCGCCGCGGCGGTTCCGGCAGCCCCGCCAGCTCCAGGATCGCCGGTGCCGCCGTGCGCGGATCGGGGCCCGCATCGTCGCCCCACATCTCCGCCATTCGGGCGCGCAGTTCGTCGTACGCCGGATCCGGAGCGGTCGCCGTGGTGCCCGCTGTGAACAGTCCGGTGGCGTAACCGCCCATCTGCACGACGGTGACCTTGATCCCGAACTGTTCGACCTCCATCGCCAACGCCTCGCTGACCGAGTCGAGCGTGGCCTTGCCCGCCCCGTAGAACCCGACGGACGCCATGCCGCCACCGGTCCCCATGGACGTGATCTGGAGGAGGCGTCCGGAGCCCTGCGCGCGCAGGTGGGGGACGACGGCCTGGGCCACCCACACCGCGCCGAAGAAATTGACGTCGAGATGGTCCCGGACCTGCTGCTCCGTCGCCTCCTCCACCATGCCGTACAGCAGACCGCCCGCGTTGTTCACCACGACGTCGAGCCGCCCGAAGGCGGCCGCCGCCTTCTCCACCGCTTCGAACACGGCCCGGCGGTCCGAGACGTCCAGGGGAAGCCGTACGAGGGCGTCGGGATGCTGTGCGGCGAGGTCGGCCAGCGGCTCGACGTCGCGGGCGGCCGCGACCACCCGTTCCCCGGCTTCCAGCACGGCCTCGGTGAACGCGCGACCCAGACCGCGGGACGCGCCCGTGATGAACCAACACCTCGCGTCCGGTGCCGGACGCGCCTCATGCACGGAACCCGTAGTCGCCATCGAATCCACGAAATTCTCCTCCTGCCGACAAGGAACCCGGCGGTCCAACGAGACGGAGCGTTCCGTCTCGTTGGAGACGCTAGTCGATGCCCGGACACCGGGCCAGGAGATTGCGCCTTCACCCCGCATTCCCGGCGGCCGTGGGCGTGGGTGCCGTGGTGCGGCCGGGCGGCGGACCGGAGTCCGACGGGCCGGGCCGCCGGAATGCGAGGGGGCGGGCGCCCCCCACCGCGACGGCGTGGGCGCCCGCCCCCGCAATACGGGCGCGGGCGATTCGCAGGCGCTACCGGGCCCGCTGCTCGTACCCGACGAGGCGCACGCAGACGGTGAGCCCCGTGATGGCCTGCTCCAGCTCCGCCAGGCCCGGGAAGCTGGGGGCGATGCGGATGACCGCGTCGCGCGGGTCGTCGCCGTACGGGTGCGTTGCCCCGGCCGGGGTCAGTACGATGCCCGCCTGCGCGGCGCGCCGCACGACCTCCTCGGCGCAGCCGTCCGGCACCTCCAGGGTCACGAAGTAGCCGCCCTTGGGAGAGGTCCAGGTCGCGAGTCCGGTACCGCCCAGCTCGGCTTCCAGGATCCGTGCCACCGCCTCGAACTTCGGCTGCAGCAGGGCGCGCTGGCGCTCCATGTGTGCGCGCACGCCCTCGGCGTCCCGCAGGAAGAGGACGTGCCGCAGCTGGTTGATCTTGTCGGGGCCGATCGATCGCTTGGCATTGTGGCCGAGCAGCCACTGCACGTTGGCGGGCGACGAACCGAAGAAGGCGACGCCCGCGCCCGCCGCGGTGATCTTCGAGGTGGACCCGAAGACGAACGCCCGGTCGGGGTTGCCGGCCTCGGCGCAGGCGGCGAGCAGATCGGCGATGCCAACCGGCTCGTCGGTGAGGTGGTGGGCGGCGTAGGCGTTGTCCCAGAAGATCCGGAAGTCGGGTGCGGCGGTGTTCATGGCGGCGAGCCGGGTCACGGTCGCGTCGCTGTAGCAGACGCCGTCCGGGTTGCTGTACTTCGGCACGCACCATATGCCCTTGACCGTCGGGTCGTCGGCGACGAGCGCCTCCACGACGTCCATGTCCGGACCGTCGGCGGTCATCGGCACCGGGATCATGTCGATGCCGAACCGCTCGCAGAGCGCGAAGTGGCGGTCGTAGCCGGGCACCGGGCACAGGAAGGCGATCCGCTCCTGCTCCACCCAGCGCGACTCGGCGCCCGGAAGCACGCCGAGAAGGGCGTGGACCAGGCAGTCGTGCATCAGCTCCAGGCTGGAGTTGCCGGCCGCGAGCAACTGTGCGACCGGTACCTGGAGGACCTCGGCGAAGATCTCCCGGAGCTCGGGCAGCCCCTGCAGGCCGCCGTAGTTGCGCACGTCGGTGCCGTCGGCGGAGGAGTGCCGCCCGCCCGGCAGGGACAGCAGCTCCTCGGAGAGGTCGAGCTGTTCGGGCGCGGGCTTGCCCCGGGTGAGATCGAGCGAGAGCCCGAGCCCCACCAGTTCCCGGTAGTCCTGGCGGGCGTGGTCGAGAAGCCCGGGCAGGGTGTCGGGGCTCGGCTCGGTGGTCATGGTGTTTCCTCTCGCAGATGCCGCGTGGATGGTGGCCTGCCGAGAATACAAACCGCGCGGGAACGCGAACCGGGCGGGAGACGCCGGTCCGTCGTCGCCCGTCCGGAAGCGGTGCGGCCCGGTCCGGGCCGTCCGGTGCGGCGGGGGCCGCGGACCGGGGCGGGATGCTTCCGTCTGTGGACCGCACGGGTGTGAAACATGATCGACTCCGTCGGTTCGCCGCGATGGTCTTGCCCCGCTGTGTGACGGGGCCTACGTTCTCCTCTACGCACGTCTCTACGGGCGTAGAAACGCGTTGAGGCTCTCTGACGCCGCGTCGAAGGAGCAGCTCATGTCCCACGTCGTACGCGCCGCACTCGTCCAGGCGACCTGGACCGGCGACACCGAATCGATGATCGCCAAGCATGAGGAGCATGCGCGCGAGGCCGCCCGCCGGGGCGCGAAGATCATCGGTTTCCAGGAGGTGTTCAACGCCCCCTACTTCTGCCAGGTGCAGGACTCCGCACACTACCGCTGGGCCGAGGCCGTCCCGGACGGTCCCACCGTCCGGCGGATGCGGGAACTCGCCCGTGAGACCGGCATGGTGATCGTCGTGCCGGTCTTCGAGGTCGAGCAGTCCGGCTTCTACTACAACACCGCCGCCGTCATCGACGCCGACGGTTCCTATCTCGGCAAGTACCGCAAGCACCACATCCCGCAGGTCGAGGGATTCTGGGAGAAGTACTACTTCAAGCCGGGGAACGTCGGCTGGCCGGTCTTCGAAACGGCCGTCGGCAAGGTCGGCGTATACATCTGCTACGACCGGCACTTCCCCGAGGGGTGGCGCCAACTCGGCCTCAACGGGGCGCAGTTGGTGTACAACCCGTCGGCCACTTCGCGCGGCCTGTCCGGCTACCTCTGGCAGTTGGAACAGCCCGCCGCCGCCGTCGCCAACGAGTACTTCGTCGCCGCGATCAACCGCGTCGGCCGGGAGGAGTACGGCGACAACGACTTCTACGGCACCAGCTACTTCGTCGACCCGCGCGGCCAGTTCGTCGGTGACGTCGCAGGCGACAAGGAGGAGGAACTCGTCGTCCGCGACCTCGACTTCGGCCTCATCGACGAGGTCCGCCGGCAGTGGGCGTTCTACCGGGACCGCCGTCCCGACGCGTACGAGGGGCTGGTCGAGCCGTGAGCAGCCTGTACGAACGCCATCGCGCCGTCGGCCCCGACTGGCTGGCGCTCTACTACAAGCACCCGCTGGAGATCACCCACGGCGAGGGCCGTCACGTCTGGGACGCCGACGGCAGGCGCTACCTCGACTTCTTCGGCGGCATCCTCACCACGATGACCGCACACGCGCTGCCCGAGGTGACCAAGGCGGTCAGCGAGCAGGCGGGGCGGATCATCCACTCCTCCACGCTCTACCTCAACCGTCCGATGGTCGAGCTCGCCGAGCGCGTCGCCACGCTCTCCGGCATCCCGGACGCCCGGGTCTTCTTCACCACCTCCGGCACCGAGGCCAACGACACGGCCCTGCTGCTCGCCACCGCGTACCGCCGGTCGAACCAGATCCTCGCGATGCGCAACAGCTACCACGGACGGTCGTTCTCCGCGGTCTCCATCACCGGCAACAGCGCCTGGTCACCGACGAGCCTGTCCCCGTTGCAGACGCTCTACGTGCACGGCGGCGTCCGCAGTCGCGGGCCGTACGCGCACCTCGGCGACGCGGAGTTCATCGCGGCCTGTGTCGCCGATCTGGAGGACCTGCTCGGCCACACCCGGCCGCCGGCCGCCCTGATCGCCGAACCCATCCAGGGAGTCGGCGGGTTCACCTCGCCGCCCGACGGGCTGTACGCGGCGTTCCGCCGGGTGCTCGACCGTCACGGAATCCTGTGGATCTCGGACGAGGTGCAGACCGGCTGGGGCCGCACCGGCGAGCACTTCTGGGGCTGGCAGGCGCATGGCGAGAATGGCCCGCCGGACATTTTGACCTTCGCCAAGGGCATCGGGAACGGCATGTCGATCGGGGGAGTGGTGGCCCGCGCCGAGGTGATGAACTGCCTCGATGCCAACTCCATCTCGACCTTCGGCGGGTCCCCGGTCACCATGGCGGCCGGTCTCGCCAACCTCTCGTACCTGCTGGAACACGACTTGCAGGGCAATGCCCGACGGGTCGGCGGACTGCTGATCGAACGGCTGCGCGCGGTCGGTGCCGCCGCGGACTGTGTGCGGGAGGTGCGCGGCCGGGGGCTGATGGCCGGGATCGAGCTCGTGAAGCCGGGCACCGACGAGGCGAATCCCGAAGGGGCGAGTGCCGTGCTCGAAGCGGCCCGGGAGGGGGGCCTGCTCATCGGCAAGGGTGGTGGCCATGACACCAGCGTGCTGCGGATCGCCCCGCCGCTCACGCTGACCATCACGGAGGCGGAGGAGGGGGCGGAGATCCTGGCCGAAGCGCTTCGGGCGGCCGGATGAGGAGTGGTGGCCGGACGAGGGGCGGAGGCCGGGTGCCGGCCGAGGAGCGGCCCCCGGGCCGTCGCCGGGCCGGGGGAGTGCAGCCGAGGGGGCGTCGCCGGGCCCCGGCCGGTCGTTCCGGGGCCCGGCCGGGGATCAGCCCCGGTTGCCGGCGGGACGGATGAGGTCCAGGGTGCGGACCGGGTCGAGCTCGCCGTAGTACGCCAGATCCCGGTACCGCACGTCGGTCACGGTGAGCGCGGCCGAGGCGACACCCCGGGGGACGGTGGCCTTGAACGTCACCGAGCCGTCCTTCTCGGTCGTACCGGTCAGCGTGTGCACCGTGCCGCCCGCCGTCAGTTCCGTCGTCACCTTCGCGTCCCTCACCGGCTCGCCGTGGGCGGTGCGCACCACGGCCTTCGCCGTGACCTTCCAGGGGGAGTCGGAACCGGGGCGGCCGAGCAGGTTCGTGTCGGCCCGCAGCGAGCCGACGGCGAGCTGCGACGGCGGGTTGGGCTGGGTGAAGGAGACCTGGTCGACGGTCCAGAAGGCGCTGTTGGTGCGGGTGTAGCGGAAGCTCGGCCGGGCCGACTCGGCGCCCGCCGGTACGTCGAGCTCCAGCCGTTCGACGGTGTTGGAGTCGCTCCGGTAGGACTTCACCGGCTTGCGGGGTGCCACCGTCGTACGCGACGTACACGTCGCCGGTCTGCGGGCCGTCGACCCGGTAGTCGGTCGCGTACGAGACGGTTGCCCTCGACGCACCGTTCAGCTTGTAGGCGGGGCTGATCAGGGTGGAGTCGAACTGGCCGGCGGCGTGCGCCTTGTCGTCCCACTCGTCGGAGTCGGCGACCGCGAACACGTTGCGGGCGCGGACGTTGGTCTCGCGGCCCTGGCCGCGCTCGGCGTCGGTCCAGAACTCGTCGGTGGCGAAGGACCAGCCGCGCCACTCGGTGACACCACCGGTGGGCATCTTCGAGTTGTCGATGGACCAGCCCTCGGGCGCGGTGTTCGTCCAGCTCTTGGCGTCGGCCGGAAGCTTCGTCTCGTCGACGGGCCCGCGCAGCGAGCCGCGCAGGCTGTCGAAGGCGTCCGGCCTCAGCTCGTCGAGCGCCGTGCCGTCCAGGTTCCAGGCGGGGTCGGCGGCGACACCCTCGTGGCGCAGGACGGTCGGCGCGATGTCGGTGATCTTGACGTCGTCGCGGACCGAGCCGGGCGCGATGCCCTGGCCCCGGGCCAGCACGAACGTGCCGCGCTCCAGCGGGGTGTTGCCGCCGTGGCCGCCGGCGGGCGTGGGCACCGGGCATCGGGGGCGCCCGGTGAGGTGTCCCGGATTCACCTTCGGTGGTGATCGGACCACGCCGCGCATGGGACCGGAGCGTGAACCGTACTCAACATTCGGACCAGAACCGTCATCATTTCGTTATATGAGGGCGTCGTTGTGCGAGGGCAGTCGCTCCCGACGGCCGGGTCCAGGTATCGCGCCCAGCGGCGTTCCCGGCCGTCCGGTCCCGGCGTCCGTCCGGGCGTGCCGGGGTGTGCTCTGGGCCGGTGGAGTGCCGGGAGAGGGAAACGGAAATGTCTTCGGCGGTTGGCCGCAGCGGTATTGCCACAGTGGGTGACCCGCTTCTACGTTCGTCACCACGCGCGGCGTCTACGTGCGTAGATGGCCCGTTCCGCCGCGGCGAGGCGGGGGACCGGCTCGAACGGGGCTTCGACCTGCCGGAACGGGCGGGTGCCGGGAGCGGCCGGCGCGGAACGCCGCGTCGGCCCTTCGTCCCTCTTCCCGGCGACGCCCCGGGGAACGGGTGGCGCCGACGTTCCGGCCCGCACGCCAGTACTCCGTATCCGACGCGAATGGAGCAGAAGCTGTGACCCGCACTCTGATCACCGGCGGCCTGGTCATCACCGCCTCCGACGAACTCCACGCCGACGTGCTCGTCGAGGGCGGCCGGATCGTGGCCCTGGCCACTCCCGGCAGTCACGGGTGGACCGCCGATCGCGTCATCGACGCCACGCAGAAGTACGTCATCCCCGGTGGCGTCGACGCCCATACGCACATGGAGATGCCGTTCGGCGGCACGCTCGCCTCGGACACCTTCGAGACGGGGACCCTGGCCGCGGCCTGGGGCGGCACCACCACCATCGTCGACTTCGCCATTCAGCCCAGGGGAGGTTCGCTCGCCGAGGGGCTCGATGCCTGGCACGAGAAGGCGGACGGGAAGTGCGCCGTCGACTACGCCTTCCACATGATCATGTCCGATGTGAACGAGTCGTCGCTCAAGGAGATGGACGCGCTCGTCTCGGCCGGAGTCACCTCGTTCAAACTCTTCACCGCCTACCCGGGAGTCTTCCTCTCCGACGACGGCCAGATCCTCCGGGCCATGCAACGGGCCGCCTCGAACGGCGGTCTGGTGATGACGCACGCGGAGAACGGCCTCGCGATCGATGTCCTGGTGGAACAGGCGCTGGCGCGCGGCGAGAGGGACCCGCGGTACCACGGAGAGGTCCGCAAGGCGCTCCTGGAGGCGGAGGCGACGCACCGGGTGATCCGGCTGAGTCAGGTGGCGGGTGCCCCCCTCTACGTGGTGCACGTGTCCGCGCAGGAGGCGGTCGCCGAACTCGCGCGCGCCCGTGACGAGGGCCTGCCCGTCTTCGGGGAGACCTGCCCGCAGTACCTCTTCCTGTCGACCGACAACCTGGCCGAACCCGGCTTCGAGGGCGCGAAGTACGTCTGCTCCACTCCGCTGCGCCCGGTCGAGCACCAGGCGGCCCTGTGGCGCGGGCTGCGGACGAACGATCTCCAGGTGGTCTCCACGGACCACTGCCCGTTCTGCTTCGAGGGCCAGAAGGAGCTGGGCCGGGGCGACTTCTCGAAGATCCCGAACGGCTTGCCGGGTGTCGAGAACCGCATGGACCTGCTGCACCAGGCCGTCGTCGACGGGCACATCGACCGCCGCCGCTGGATCGAGATCGCCTGCGCGGCTCCGGCACGGATGTTCGGCCTGTACCCGAAGAAGGGCACCATCGCCCCCGGGGCCGACGCCGACATCGTCGTCTACGACCCGCACGCGGAGCAGGTCATGTCCGCCCGGACGCACCACATGAACGTCGACTACTCGGCCTACGAGGGCAGACGGGTGACGGGGCGGGTGGAAACCGTGCTCTCCCGCGGGGTTCCGGTGATCGAGGACTGCCGCCACGTCGGACGCGCGGGGCACGGGTGCTATGTGCCGCGGGGAATCTGCCAGTACACGAACTGAGCCCCGTCGCCCCGGGCGCAGGCCCGTCCGGCCGCCCGGACCCTTCCCTCGCGTCCACGGCCCGACCGGGGCCGGAGAATGGACGCGAGGGAGATCGCCCGGGTGCGGCGGGTGCGCCGGACGGCCTCTTCCCAAGGGCCGGTGAGCGGTCCAGGATGGTCCCTCCGCGGCTGCCCCACATGCCGTCGCACCCGGTCGGCGCGCCCCGACGAAGGGGGCGACCGCGGTGCGCGGCGCGTGCGGGAGGCACCCGTAGAGCCTCTGCCGACGTGCGTGTGAGCACCCGCGGACCCGAGCATGGGGAGGAGGACGGTATGCGCGCGAATCCACCGCGACGGCACACCGGGTCCGCATTCCCGTGCACCGCCGGGCCGCCGCACGCCGAGCGCCCGGTCCACGAAGCCCGGCCGGCCGCGGGCCGGGCCGATCACGTCACGTATCTCCCGCGCGTCACCTGCCCGTACCCGGACTAGGAGCACCCGCATGGACTTCGGACTCGTTCTCCAGACCGACCCGCCCGCCTCGGCCGTCATCGATCTGATGCGCCGCGCCGAACGCAACGGCTTCCGCTACGGCTGGACCTTCGACTCGGCGGTGCTCTGGCAGGAACCGTTCGTCATCTACAGCCGGATCCTCGAACACACCGAACACCTCGTCGTCGGCCCCATGGTCACCAACCCCGGCACCCGCACCTGGGAGGTCACCGCCTCCACCTTCGCCACCCTCAACGACATGTACGGCAACCGCACCGTCTGCGGCATCGGCCGGGGCGACTCGGCGATGCGAGTCGCCGGGCGCCGCCCCAACACGCTGGCCCGCCTGGGCGAGGCCATCGACGTCATCCGCGACCTCGCCGAGGGCCGCGAGGCGGTCGTCGACGGGCAGCGGCTGCGCATTCCGTGGGTCAAGGACGGCAGGCTGCCGGTCTGGATGGCCGCGTACGGGCCCAAGGCCCTCGCCCTTGCCGGACGGAAGGCCGACGGCTTCATCCTCCAGCTCGCCGACCCGTTCCTCACCGAATGGATGGTCAGGGCGGTGCGCGACGCCGCGGCCGAGGCGGGCCGCGACCCGGCCTCCGTCACCATCTGCGTCGCGGCCCCCGCCTATGTGGGCGACGACCTCGACCACGCCCGCGAGCAGTGCCGTTGGTTCGGCGGCATGGTCGGCAACCACGTCGCGGACCTGGTCTCCCGGTACGGTGAGCACTCCGGCATGGTCCCGGACGAGCTCACCGCGTACATCAAGGAACGACACGGGTACGACTACAGCCACCACGGCCGCACCGGGAACCCCGACACGGCGTTCGTACCGGACGAGATCGTCGACCGCTTCTGCCTGCTGGGCCCCGCCGAGGCACACATCGACAAGCTCCGTGCCCTGCGCGACCTGGGCGTCGACCAGTTCGCCGTCTACGCCATGCACGACGCGCGCGAGGCGACCATCGACGCCTACGGGGCCCGGATCATCCCCGCCGCTTCGCTCTGACCCGATTCCGGGGCGAACTCCCGCCGTGCCCGCTCCCGTTCGGCAGCACGGGAGCGGGCACGGGCGCGGCGTCACAACGGAGCCGGCGTACGGTTCAGCAGCGCGTTGATGTCGTAGGTCTCGTCGGGCGGTGGTGTCGCCGAGGGCACCGGCCGGTTGAAGGCGGACAGAGCCACCACCGCGTGCTGCGCCCCGCCACCCTCCACCGTGATCTTCAGGGGGTACGGCTTGCCGGTGGCGGCGACGTACACCGTCAGCGTCCGGTCGTCCCTGATCCTGGTCAGCGGGACCACCGGAGCCCCGTCGAGCGTGGTCCGCCGGCCCTTGTTCAGCGTTCCCCGGTCGTTCTCCGCGTTGTCGACGACCACGTGCCGGTAGACGTCCAGATCGCACGCGTCCGTCACACCGCGCAGCCGGGGGTCGTCGGCCTTGCCCCTCAGATAACGCCCGTTCAGGATCGCCGCGAACGCCGGACCGCCCACCGGGACCTGGTTCTTCCAGAAGTTCGCGTCGGGCTTGGCCCACACGTCGTCGCCGCGCTTCACGATCCGGACCGAGCCCCGGGAACCGCCGAGGTCCACCGAACCGTCGCAGTTGCCGTCCCGGTCCAGGGTGAGGCCCAGCGCAGCGGACGGGTTGCGTTCCGCCAGGTCGCCGCGCGCGTCGATGTGCAGGGACCGGACGCCGAGCAGGGCGTCGCGCGAGCGATCGGCGATCTGCTGCGCGGAGAGCGTGTCGATGCCGTTGTCCGCCCGGGCCGCCCCACCGCCGAGGATGCCGCCGCCCGTGAGTACCAGCACCAGGGCCGTCGCGCGGGCGGCGCGGGCCGTGCCGCCACGTCGATTGTTCACGGCGCCTCCCTCCGGAGGGCCCCGTCGGGGCCTGTCGAGGTGTGCGATCCGGTCCGTTCAACCGTACGACGGAGCGCTCCGCCCCGCCGTACGGTTGAACGGACCGTCCCGCAGTCGTTACCCTCCGGTAACGGTCAAGGAGCCCGCCCCCTGTTGCTCCCAGGGGCGTGAGTGCTCCGGGAGTACAGGTGCGGGCGCGTACCTGCCGATACGAGGAAGGCGGGCAGCCCATGTCCTCAACGGAAGCCGTGACGGCCACCGAACCGGTCCGCCGTCCGGGACTCGCCGACAGCGCACGGGAACTTGCCGAGGGAAGCACCACCTCGGTCCAGCAGGTGTCCGAGGCGCTGAGCCGGATCGAGGCGAGCCGAAGCACCCTCAACGCCTTCCGGCACCTGCGCCCGGAGGCCGCCCTCGCCGAGGCCGCCGAGGCGGACCGACGGCTCCGCGCGGGGGAGCGGCTGCCCCTGCTCGGGGTACCGGTCGCCGTCAAGGACGACACCGACGTCCTCGGGCTGCCCACCCACTTCGGTTGCGACGGCGACCTGCCCGCCGCCGCGGCGGACAGCGAGGCCGTACGCAGACTGCGGGCGGCGGGCGCCGTGATCGTCGGGAAGACCAACTCCTGCGAACTCGGACAGTGGCCGTTCACCGAGGGCCGCGCCTTCGGGGCGACCCGCAACCCGTGGCACACCGGACACACCCCCGGCGGCTCCTCCGGCGGTTCCGCGGCGGCCGTCGCCGCCGGACTCGTGCCCGCCGCCCTGGGATCGGACGGCGCCGGTTCCGTGCGCATCCCCGCGGCCTGGACCCACCTCGTCGGCATCAAACCGCAGCGCGGCAGGATCTCCGTCCACCCGCGGAGCGACGCCTTCCAGGGCCTCACCGTCAACGGCCCCCTGGCCAGGACCGTCGCCGACGCCGCCCTGCTGCTCGACGCGGTCGCGGGGCCCCACCCCGACGATCCGCACCGTCCGCCCGCCGTCGAGGCATCCGCCGCGGCCCGCCGCGCCCCGGGCCGACTGCGCATCGCCGTCGCCTGGCGACCCCCGCTCACCCTCACCCGCTCCGAGCCCCACCCCGATGTGCGACGGGCCATCACCGCGATCGCCGAGGCCCTCGCCGGGCTCGGCCACGACGTCGAGGAGGCACGGCCGCGCTACGGGCTGATCGGTCTCGGCTTCGTCCCCCGCGCCACCGCGGGCATCGCGGAACTCGCCGCACGCCACCCGGACCCGGCCCTCCTCGACCCCCGCACCCGGGGCGCGCTGCGCACCGGAACCCTGCTCGGTGGTCGGGTGGTCCGCGCGGCCAGGGCGCGGGAGGTACGGCAGCACCGCAGGATCGGCGCGTTCTTCCGCACGTCCGGCACTGCGGCCGGGTACGACGTGCTGCTCACCCCGACGACGGCACTGCCCCCGCCCCCGATCGGCAGGTTCGACGGACTCGGCGCCTGGCGCACCGACGTGGCGATGGCCGAGGCATGCCCGTACGCCTGGCCCTGGAACGTACTGGGCTGGCCCGGCATCAACGTGCCCGCCGGATTCACCGCAGGCGGGCTGCCCGTCGGCGCGCAGTTGCTCGGCCCCTCCCGGAGCGAGGAGCTGCTGATCTCGCTCGCCGCCCAACTGGAGGCCGACCGGCGCTGGTACGAGCACCGGCCGCCCGCCCCGTCCCTCTGAGGGCGCCGCCCACGTCGGCAGGGCGCCGAACGGGCGGCGGCCCGCGCACAGCGGCTGCCGCCCCCGGCCGGTCGGCGCCGTCGCCACCGGACCACCCGACCGGACCACCGGTGCGCGTCCGGATGGGCCCGGCCGATCGCGAACGCCGTCCGGGTCCCGGCCGTCCGCCGGGCGGCGAACGACATTCGCACGGGAGCGCCACAGGCAGGACCATGGAATGGACCCGCATGGACGGGCACCGGAGTGGATGGGTGGTGACCAGCATGGCGTCCGCAGGCCCTCCGCCGACGCCTGGCGCCGAACCGTCGCGGCCCAGCCTTCCCCGGCACTCCGTCGACACGGCGAACGACGCGACCGCGGTGGTCTCCGGCACCGGAACGGTCGTGGGCTGGACACAGAGCGCGCAGGACCTTCTCGGATACCGGGCGGGCGAGGTCGTCGGGCGGTCCGCCGCCTTCCTGCTCGCGATGCCCGAGGATCCGGTCCGCGTGGCGGGGATCGCGGAACGCTGCCGCGCCGGCGTCGGCTGGAGCGGGGTCGGTGACGTGCGGCGCCGCGACGGACAGCGGATCCCCGTGGACCTGCGGGTATCCGCCGCGTTCCACCTGGACGGCCGGGAGACGTTCCTGGTCTCCGCGCGCGAACGCAGACCGGAATGGACGGTGGGGCAGTCCGTGCTGGACGCCTTCCTGACCAACTCGCCGATCGGCATGGCGGTGATGGACCCGCAGCTCCGCTACGTCTGGATGAACGACACCCTGGAACGCTTCGGCGGCGTCCCGCGCGAGCACCGGGTGGGACGCCGGATGAGCGAGGTGCTCCCGGGCATGGAGGCCGGCGCCATCGAGACCCTGATGCGCGGCGTGCTGGAGACCGGCGTCCCCGTCGTCGACTACGAGTACCAGGGCTGGAGCTGGGCCGATCCGCATCGCCGACGCGCCTACTCCACCTCGTTCCTCCCCCTGACCGACCGCGACGAGACGGTCACCGGCATCTGCTACATGGTCCTGGACGTCACCGACCGGTGGAAGGCCCAGCAGCGCCTGGCCCTGGTGAACGACGCCGGGGCGCAGATCGGCAGCACCCTCGACGTGATGCGGACCGCCCAGGAACTCGCCGACTTCGCGGTGCCGCGCTTCGCCGACCTCGTCCTCGTCGACCTGCTGGAGCCCGTCGCCAGCCCCGGGGAACCGGGCACCTGGCCCGGTGGGGCCGGCCCCACGGCGTTCCCCGCCGCAACGCTCCCCGACCCGGGAGACGCGCGGGACCCGGGAGACGCGCGGGACCCGGGAGACGCGCGGGACATGCGCGACGCGCGCACGAGCGCCGCGTCCTCGCGGCCGAGGATGCGGCGCGCCGGGATGAGCTCGGTGCGGGAGGGCTGCCCGGAAGCGATCCGCCGGATCGGGGAACGGGTGGACTTCGTTCCGCCGCCGCACGACTTCCGGTTCCTCGTCGAGGGCGAACCCATCCTGATCCCGGTCCTCGACTCCTTCAGCCATCTGATGACCGTCGAGGAACCGGAACGTGCGGCACGCATCCGTGAGTTCGGCCTCCACTCCCTCATCGCCGTGCCCATGAGGGCCAGGGACACGGTGCTCGGACTGACCACCTTCATCCGGTCGGTGAACCTGGCCCCCTTCGAACCGGACGACGTGCTGCCCGCCCGCGAACTGGTGGCGCGGGCGGCCATGTGCGTGGACAACGCCCGCCGCTACACCCGCGAGCACGCCGCGGCACTGACCCTGCAACGCAGCCTGCTCCCGCACACCCTGCCCGGCGGGATGGCCCTGGACGTTGCCTCCTCGTACCTCCCCGCGGACGCCAAGGACGGCGTCGGGGGAGACTGGTTCGACGTGATACCGCTCTCCGGTGCCCGGGTCGCCCTGGTCGTCGGCGACGTCGTCGGACACGGCATAGGCGCCGCCGCGACCATGGGGCGGCTGCGCACAGCGGTGCACACCCTCGCCGACATGGACCTGCCCCCCGACGAACTCCTGGCCCACCTCGACGACCTCGTGATCCGCCTGAGCGAGGGGGAACCCGAGGGCGGGGCGAGCGGCACGACGGTCCTCGGCGCCACCTGCCTGTACGCGATCTACGACCCGGTCACCCAGCTCTGCACCATGGCCCGCGCCGGTCACCCGCCCCCCGCCGTCGTCTCCCCGGACGGACGTGTCAGCTTCCCCGAACTGCCCCCGGGCCCTCCGCTCGGACTCGGCGGAATGCCTTTCGAGACCGCCGAGATCGAACTGCCCGAGGGCAGCCTCATCGGCCTCTACACCGACGGGCTCATCGAGGGCAGGGACCGGGACGCCGAACTCGGCATGTCCCGCCTCGGCGGCGCGCTCGCCCAGCGCGGGCTCTCCCTCGCCGCGCTGTGCGAGTCGGTCGTGGAGCAACTCCTCCCCGCTCCGCAGCTCGACGACGTCGCCCTGCTGCTCGCCCGCACCCACGAGCTGGGCGCCGACCACGTCGTCTCGTGGGAGGTGCCGACCGATCCGGCGGCCGTCGCCGGCTTCCGGGCCCGAACGGCCCGGCTGCTGCGGAGCTGGGGGCTGGAGGAACTGGAGATGACGACCGAGCTGATCGTCAGCGAGCTCGTCACCAACGCGGTGCGATACGCCGACGGACCGATCCGCCTGCGGCTGCTGCGCCAGTCCGTCCTGATCTGCGAGGTCTCGGACGCCAGCAGCACCTCGCCCCGGCTGCGGCATGCAAGGACCACCGACGAGGGCGGTCGCGGCCTGTTCCTCGTCGCCCAGCTCACCCGTCGGTGGGGCACCCGTTACACGCCCGAGGGAAAGGTCATCTGGACCGAGCAGGAGCTGCCGCCCGGCACGATGTGACGGGCTCCGGCGACGGTCCGAGCGGGCCCCGTGTCATGCCATACTCACCGGTACATACATGAACTCGCATACACATGCATGAACATGTGGACGTGATCATACGATCTGTGACCGGTGAGTATAGTCCCCTGCATGTTCCCCACCTTCCCCCCATGTGATCAGCCGCGGCCACGCACGTGCGGCACCACCGTTCCCAGCCCCCGAATACACGGCCGGGGCTGGTGACGATGTCGACGACGACGCGGAACGCGCGGACGAGCCCCGACCTCACGCACGGGTCCGTCTCGCGGCTGCGCCGATGGGACTGGCCGGTACTGCTGGTGTCCGCCGCATCGGCCCTCGCGGTGGGCCTCACCTCGCCCTCCGGCACGGGGCATGAGGCATGGGGCATCACCGCCGCGACCGGGTACGCGATCGCCGCGGTGGTCGCGGTGGTCTCCGCCACCCCGTGGTCCCGTGTGCCGGCCCTGATCGCGACCGCCGGATCGGTGCTCGTTCCTCTGCTGTACCTCATCGCGATCGACAAGGCGCAGATGGAGGTCGGCGTCGTGGAGCGGTCGGCGGACCTGCTGGTCTCCTCCGGCACCGCGTACAACGCCGCACCGCACGTGGTGCCCGACTTCGACCCGTACCTGCCCGGGATGTCGGTCTTCGGGCTCCCGCACGTGATGTTCGGCGACACACCGTTCACCAGCGCCCGGCTGTGGTTCGTCCTCGGATTCCTGGCGGCCGTGATCGGGGCCGTGCGGGTGTTGACCGGGGGACGCGGCGCCGCCGCCGGTGCCGGGCGGACCGTCGGCGGTGTCGACGCCGCGACGGGCGTCTTCTGGCTGATCGCCTGCCCCGTCGTCGCGCTGCCGCTGACCACCGGCGGCGTCGACCCGCCGATCATCGGGCTCATCGTCCTCGCCCTGGCCTTCGCCGAGCGCCGCCATGCCCTGGGCGCGGGGCTGGCCCTGGGCGCGGCCGCCGCGCTCAAGTGGACCGCGTGGCCGGCCCTCCCGGTGATCGTCGCCATGTTCGCGGTGTGCTGCGGCAGGCGTGCCGCCGTCAAGTGCGCGGGCGTGGCCCTCGGCATCGCCGTGCTCTGCACCGTTCCCGTGGCCCTGGTGGACATGGACGCCTTCTACCAGAACGTGATCCTCTACCCGCTGGGACTGGGCGAGGCGGCGTCGACCGCCCAGAGCCCGCTGCTCGGCCATCTGATCGTCATGTTCGTCCCGCACGGCAGGGCGGTCACCGTGGCGCTCATCGCGCTGAGTGCCCTGGGAGTGGGGGTGTCGCTGCTGGTCCGTCCGCCGCGGACCGCCGTCGCCGCGGCGGACCGGCTCGCCTACGGGCTGTTCTTCGCGATCGCCCTGTCCCCGGCCACCCGCATCGGCTACGCCATCTTCCCCGTCGTCCTGTTCGTCTGGCCGCGCTTCGCCACCCGGCTGGCCGCGGGACGCCCCGGAGCCGACACCGACACCGACGCCGACACCGGGGCCGAAGTGCCCGGGGCACGGCAGCCGGACGGCGCCCCGGCCCCGACCGTCGCCTGAGGGCAGGAGCACAGAAACAGGAACCCCGGTGGGGAATCAGTGTGATTCCCCACCGGGGTTCCCGCGTCAGGTGCCGACGCGGTCACGGCACCCGGGCGGTCCACTCGGCCGTACCGAACTTGGTCCGCACGAGTTCCTCGGCGCGGGCCATCTCCTCCGGCGTGACCTCGCCCGCGGTCAGGCCGTGGCGCCTGCGGAAGGAGTCGATCATGTTGTCGATGACCGCGGCGCGGGGGAGACCGGTCTGCCGACGGAGCGGGTCGACGCGCTTCTTGGCGCTCTTGGTGCCCTTGTCGGACATCTTCTCCTTGCCGATGCGCAGGACGTCGAGCATCTTGTCGGCGTCGATGTCGTAGGACATCGTCACATGGTTCAGTACGGCACCGGGCCTGCCGGCTGCGCCCACGACGCGCTTCTGGGCCGCACCCGCGATCTTCCCGACCTCGGTCGCGATGTCGTTGAGCGGCTGGTACCACGCCTTGATGCCCATGTCGCCGAGCGCGCCGAGCACCCAGTCGTCGAGATAGGCGTAGCTGTCGGCGAACGACAGCCCGGAGACGAGGGCGTCCGGCACGGAGAGCGAGTACGTGATGGTGTTGCCGGGCTCGACGAGGGTCGGACGGCCAAGACAGGAGCCTGCGTGAACACGGGCAAGTGCTTGCTCCCGCCGGATGCCACACGGCATCCGGCGGGGTGCTTACGGCACCCGGGCGATCCACTCCTCGGTGGCGAACTTCTTCTGCACCAGCTCCTCCGCCTGGGTCATCTCTTCCGCTGTGACTTCGCCGGTGGTCAGCCCGTAGCGGTTGCGGAATGAGGCGATCATGTTCTCGATCACCTGTTCCCGGGCGAGGCCGGTCTGGCGGCGGAGCGGGTCGACGCGCTTCTTGGCGCTCTTGGTGCCCTTGTCGGAGAGCTTCTCCTTGCCGATGCGCAGGACCTCCAGCATCTTGTCCGCGTCGATGTCATACGACATCGTCACGTGATGCAGGACGGCTCCAGGGCCACCATCAGAGCCGACGATCCGCTTCTGGGCGGCACCGGCGATCTTCCCGGCGTCGGTGGCGATGTCGTTCAGGGGCTGGTACCAGGCGTTGATACCCATGTCGCCGAGGGCGCCCAGCACCCAGTCGTCGAGGTAGGCGTAGCTGTCGGCGAAGGAGAGGCCGGAGACCAGCGACTCCGGCACGGACAGGGAGTACGTGATGGTACTCATGGGCTCTACGAACATGGCCCCACCACCAGAAATGCGGCGTACCACGGTCATTCCGTGCTTCGCTGCCCCTGCGGGGTCCACCTCATTGCGCAGCGACTGGAAGCTGCCGATGACCACAGCAGGCGAGGCCCATTCCCAGACCCGCAGCGTGGGAACCCGCCGCCCGGCGGCCACCTCGGCGGTGAGGACCTCGTCCAGTGCCATGTGCAGGGCCGGGGCCTGCGGTTCCATGTGCACCAACTGCCAGTCGTAGTCGCTCCACTCGGTCGCATGGGCCAGCGCTCGCCGAACAGCGATGCCGACGCCCTCCGCGGTCAGTCCGAACATGACGGTCGACTCCGGCAGCGCTGCCGTGATCCGGGCCGCCAGGCCTGCGGCGTCCGTTGAGGACGGGGCACCCTCCAGGGCCCCGTTGATCGAGAGGATTGCCTCGTCGGGCTCCAGGAAGAAGTCCCCGGCGACGCGCACGTTGCGTAGTACGCCTTCCTCGATGTCCAGGTCTACGACGACAAGCTTGCCGCCGGGCACCTTGTACTCGCCATGCACGGCTTCTTTCCCTTCCAGTGCGCGGCGTGGATCCTGAGCCTGTTGCTCCGACGTGGGATAGACGCGCACATACTTCACATCGCACTTTAATGCTCGTCTGTGACGAGCGGCTACTCAGCCTCCATGCCGCTGGAGCGGCATCGGAAGTGCGACCGCTGGTGTCCTGATGCCGGGCATGCCCGAGCGCCGCACCCACGACTACCTGCGCGGCGGTGCGACGACCCTGTTCGCCGCCCTGAACGCGGCCACCGGCGAGGCCATCAGCTCTCTCCACCGCCAGTACCGCGCGGTGGAGTTCAAGAAGTTCCTGGCCAAGCTGGACAAGGAGGTCCCGGACCATCTCGACGTCCATCTGATCTGCGACAAGTGCGCCACCCACGAGACGTCCGCGACCCAGAAGTGGCGCTGGCCCATCCCCGGTTCCACATGCACTTCACCCCGACCAGCTCGTCCTGGCTCAATCAAGTGGAACGCTGGTTCGCCCTGCTGACGGTCCAACAGATACGGCGCGGAGTCCACAGGAACGTCCAAGCACTGGAGTGGGACATCAGGGTCTGGATCGCCGACTGGAACGACAACCCGAGGCCCTTCGTCTGGTGTGGGCCGAACAGACCCTGGCGTACAGCCCGACTCGTCTTCTGCCACCGGCGGTTTTGCTTGACGTTTATGCTGCTGGCCTGTTCGCGGCGTCCTTCGTAGTGTTCGTTTTGCTGAGTTTTCCGACTGGGTGCTCGCGTGGGCGGCGCTTGTTCTTCGAGCCGGTCGGTCGGCCGGGGCCTGCCGTGCCGGATTTTGGTGCGCTGGTCGGTTGGGGAGTCTTCCCACGGAGGCGCCGAAACCCTTGGCGGACGCGGGCAGGGGTGAGGCGGCCCGGTTTTGCGGGGCGCTCCCAGGTTTCCGGAGGTCCTCTGCGAAGGGCCGGGCGAGGCGGAGTTGAGTGTGGGCGGCGATGACCAGCCAGGTCCAACGGTCCGCAGCATCCGGTTCGCGGAGCTCGGAGCTGTCCAGCCCAGCGTCTGCTTGATCATCCTGAAGGTGTACTCAAGATCAGGCCGGCCAGCGTTCTGCGCAGCCGCGTCATATCCAGCCGCCCGTGGTGCAAAGCGCCGTACAGGGCGCCGTGATGTCGGTCCCGAACCGGGACAACACGGTCAGGGACTCGACGCGGGCGGCATCGTCCCACGGACTCACTCTCACGGCCTTTGTTGTGATCAGTGTCGACTTCAGCGAGAAGACATGATCACGCAAAGGCCGCCCTACTGGCTGGAGGGCGGCGAAGCCTGTGGTCAACGGGCTGACCACGGGCGGAGGCATACGCCAATTAGGCCGCGGTTTCTGCGATGAGGACGGCGGCGGTTACCGGGCCCGAGGTGTCACTGGTGGCTGCGGCGGCTACCGCCGCCCGGACGGCGAGGGCTACTTCCAGCGGGTGGTACCCGGGTGCGACCGCAAGCTGGACCTCGATGTGCCGGCCTGGTGGATGGTCATGTTGCTCCACTTTGACCGGGCGGCTTGCCAGCACGGCTGTGAGGCGGGCCACGCCCGGAACAGCCGCCGCGACATCGGCGAGCTCCCCGATGAGGCCCCGCATGGGTCGCGTTCCGGTCGTTGGGAGCGAGCTTCGCGCGGCTGCAGCCTTCGGTGGGGGCCCCATGGCGTTCTCTGCGGTCTGTGGCCTGACGTCTCTCTCCGGGCCTTCGTGGAGATCCGTGACGCGCAGATCAGCTGCCTCAGTGGCCAGGCCGAGCCTTTCAGCGGCCACGTTGAGCAACGCGCTCCTCAACTGCTCCGCGGTGCGGGGCAGTGGCTGTCCCATGATTGCGGTGAATGCCGCCTCAATCCTGAGCGGGCCAGGCGGTAGCGCGCTGGCCGGCGGATGGACGGACGGCTCGGACACGGGCCCGAGCGACGTCGGTCCGATGCGCAGGCTTTCCAGCCGAACGCCGGGAATCTCAGCGGCAGTGCGTCCGAGGGCCCGGACGGCCGCTTGCTCGGTGATCCACGTCCCGTCGTCAGGCCCTCCGAGAGGGAGCAACCGACCCAGGCCGAGCTGGCGCCGTACTGCCCGCATCCACGCCTCAGTTTCCACCGGCCTCTCACCCTCTTCCATGGCCGCGGTTCGCTTCCTCCCACATGCGCCCCGACTCCGCAGTGCCCTGCAGGGCACTGCGGACCACTCGTTGGACCACCCCGTCTCACGGTCCACGCCTCTGATAAAGCCCACTAAAACGAATATAATCCGATTGAAGAGTGCTAGGTGATCTCCTTCAGGGAGGAACAGCCCGATGACTGAGAACACCGGCGGAAGGCACGGCAGTGCGCACGGCTCTCGCGGTCGGACGACCATTGCCGACGTAGTGGTAGAGAAGATCGCCGGAATGGCGGCACGCGATGTGCCCGGCGTCCATGCCCTGGGCGGTGGATTCGCACGCTCGATGGGATCCATGCGGGAGCGGATTCCCGGGGCCGGTAGTGGCAAATCCGTCACGCGCGGGGTCAGTGTCGAGGTGGGAGAGGTTCAGGCGGCCATCGATCTGGAGATCGTTGTCGACTACGGCGTCTCAATCACGGACGTGGCCAGTGACGTGCGCGAGAACGTGATCTCCGCAGTGGAGCGGATGGCGGGTCTGGAAGTCGTGGAAGTCAACATCGCGGTCAGCGATGTGAAGCTGCCCGACGAGGAGGACGCAGAGGAGCAGCAGCGGGTCCAGTAGCCAAGGGGGGCAGCCCGCTTGAGCGAAGGAGCGCGTGATGAGCAAGGCTGTGGTCGGCTTGATTGCCGGAATGGCACTGGGCTTCGCCGGGTACTTCGGTGGCTTCTGGGCCTTCCTGCTGGTGCTGGTACTGGGCGCCGTCGGACTTGTCGCCGGGCGCTTGATGGAAGGTGATCTCGAGCCGGGTGACTTCATCCGCCGCCGCCATGACGACCACCAGCGGATGCGCGATCACCGGCGACAGGCTCGGGGAGACTGACGGCAGTGACCAGTGACGTCGATCGCCGTCCGGGGATTCCTCGCGGAGAGCGGGGTGCGACCACCGTCTCCGACCATGCCGTCGCGAAGATCGCTTCCCACGTGGCCCGCGAGGCGCTGAGCCGGTTCACCGATTCGGCCCGCCATGTACCGCCCGGCTGCCGGACACCACACGTGACGGCGTCTGTGCGGCCGGCACCGGAGCGCAACGAACACGCCCCAGGACGGGACGGCGATCCCGCCAACAGCCGTCCAGCCCTGCTCGGCGAAGTACGGATGCGCATCGCCGTGGAGCTGGGCTATCCGTCCGACATCGGGGCTCAGTGCGCTGCGGTGCGCCGCGAGGTCATCGAGCGGCTCAGGACATGGACGGGCATGGACGTGTCCGAACTCACGGTGTCGGTCGAGAGGCTGCACTCGGTGCACTCGCGGCATAGAGACCGGGAGAGAGCGAGATGAGCGCGAACACCAGACGGCAGCCGACCGGCGAAGGCGACATTCCCTCCGGTACGGGACAGGCGGCTTCGTCCGCGGGCGACCCCCCGGGCACGGGCGCGAAGGCAGCGGCCCATAAAGCGGGCCGGCCGGCGCGCCGCTTCTGGTCCGCGCGACGGATCCCCGCAGCCATTGTGGCGCTGCTGTCCGTCGCAGGCATTGGGCTGCTCCTGTACGACGTGGTCTCGGTGCGGGCAGACCGGCCCGGGATGAGCTGGCGACAGCGACTCGCTGAGGAACTGGCCAAACGGCCACTGGATGACATCTGGATGACCGTCGGGGCCGCAGTGGCGATGGCCCTTGGCCTGTGGCTTTTCCTGCTGGCGGTGACGCCGGGACTGCGCAGACTGCTAACCATGCGGCAGCCCACCGGAATCCTCAGAACAGGGGAGGTCCGCGCCGGGCTCGACCGCCACGCGGCCGCCCTGCTTCTGCGTGACCGGGCCGTACGGGTGTCCGGTGTGCAATCGGCACGGGTCGATGTCGGCCGCCGGAAGGTCAAAGCCCGGGCACAGGCACATTTCCGCGATCTCAACGAGGTCCGCGCGGATCTGGACGCTGCGCTGAGCAAAGCCGTGGCGAACTTGCGTCTCGCCCAGCAGCCCAAGCTGGACGTGCGCGTCCGGCGCCCGAAGAAGGGGTGAGATGTCCCATGCTAAAGGCAGTGAACCGGGTGCTGCTGGGGCTGCTCGGCCTTGGACTGTTCGCCCTGGGTGGCGGCGTGCTGCTGGGTGGGCTGGATCTGCAGCGCCACTGGGGATTCGACGTGCCGGGCTGGTGGCCCTTCCGCGGTCCGGACGATGTCGTGCTGGGCACCGAGGGACGCACCCGATGGCGGGAGGAGGACTGGTGGTGGCCGGCCGTCATTGCGGTGCTCGTCGTGCTCCTCGCGCTGCTGCTTTGGTGGCTTCTGGCGCAGCTGCACAGACACCGGCTGGGCCAGGTCCTCATCGAGAGCGAAGGCGACGCGGCGGCCCGACTCAGTGGCCGTGCGCTGGAGGGCGCAATCGAGGAAGAGGCGCAGGTGCTGGATGGGATCGCGCGGGCTCATGTGCGGCTGACGGGTCGGCGTGCTGCTCCGGCCGCACGAGTACGGCTGTTGCTCAAGCCTCACGCAGAACCGGCGCGGACTCTGGAGCAACTGAGCGGGGAAACGCTCGCACACGCACGGGACTCGGCAGGCCTGGACCGCCTCCCGTCGGAGATCCGGCTCCGGGAAGTCCGCCACCGCGCCCGCCGCGTCGTCTAGGCGTTCTGTCCATGGGGGTTGGTGAGGGGTATGGCATGGGTGCGGTGATCTTGAACGAGTGAGGCCTTCTGGTTCGGTGTGGATTGCGATACCTCCACGGCAGGCTCTCCTTCGGGGCTGCCAAACGAGCGGTGTGGCTCGCGTTGTTGAGGTATCTGGTGGGCTGCTGGGAGACGGCCTGCCTTCGAGGGTGATGTCGAAGGCATTCAGTGCGCGCCTCAGTGAGGTCTTCGCTGGGGAAGGACCGCGGGCCTTGACCGCCCGGCAGAGGCTTCTGCCGCTGGCGCACGGTCTTCGGCTCGAACGCGCCTTCACGGTCCCTGGGCACGGCGGTCTTCATGGGGTCGAAATGTCGGTCAGTACCGTCTTGGAGTGGGTTCCGTTACGCGAGATGCCGCTCTTCGTGCAGACGGGGCAGTACCCCTCGATTTGAATCGCGCTTTCAGGATGTTTGTCGGAAGTTGATGCGTCGCGTCATGGCGTCGCTGGTGACGAGCGCTCGGGCGATGATGACGGCCGTGCGGAAGTGTGCCTGTCCTCGTGACATAGCCTTTCCCCCGGTCTGGTGGACGAGCTCCTCGCGCGGTCTGTATCGCCGTGCATACGTGTGAGGCGCATACTAAAAAGACCTGGGAGAACGGAGGACGCCATGATCATCCTCGGCGTCATTCTGCTGGTCATCGGCCTGGTGGCCGGCATATCGATCCTGTGGACCATCGGTATCGTGCTCGTCGCGATCGGCATCGTACTTTGGATCCTGGGTGCGGTCGGGCATGCAGTGGGCGGTCGACGGCACTACTGGTAGTGCCGCTTGCTTCGGCTCCTCGTCACGCGGCCGCTGTGATGTCCAACGGCGGCTGTGATCCCGGCGTGCTCGGATGCCGCGTGCTATTCAGCGTCCCGGATGGGAGCACACATGGCTGTACGTCATCAGCTCATCGCCCGGGAACCGTCCCGTGCTCTGGGCGGTTCTGGAGGACGAGAGCCGTTACCCGGACTGGGTGGTGGGGACCTTGGACTCCGCCCCGGGCAACGGGCATTGGCCGGAAGCCGGATCGTCGATCAAATACACGGCGCGTGTGGGGTCGAAAGAGTTCCACGGGCGCACGACGGTCCGTCGTCTCGACGCCCCGCGCGCACTTGAACTCGAAGTGCACGGAGGGCCGTTGGGTACGGCACGGATCGCTTTCGATATCCGGCCGCGGGACGAGAAGACCCTGGTCATTCTCGACGAGCATCCGCTGCGCGGCCTGGGAGGGAGTCTCCACAACACAGTTGTCGACGCCTTCGTGCAGATCCGACACCGCAGCATGTTGCGGCGACTTGCGGAAGTCGTCGAAGGAATGCCTCAGGACACGGGGTGAGTGACAA
Source organism: Streptomyces sp. NPDC056061 (assembly GCF_042266885.1). Classification (NCBI taxonomy): domain Bacteria; kingdom Bacillati; phylum Actinomycetota; class Actinomycetes; order Kitasatosporales; family Streptomycetaceae; genus Streptomyces; species Streptomyces sp. NPDC056061. The sequence continues at coordinate 178,708 of NZ_JBHJWQ010000015.1, forward strand.
GGGCCAGCCCCAACAGCTGGTCAGCTGACTGGGTCCAGTAGCTCAGAGAGACGCTCGGCTGGGGTTGAGTTGAGCGCCTTTCGTGGTCGGCTGCTGAGACAGCGGCACCACCTCCAGCTGCTCAGGAGTGTGGGACGAGTCAATGTCCCTGGGGAAATGCTGTCGCAGCAGGCCGTTGGTGTGCTTCTTCGAGCCGCGCCGCCCCAGGGCTAGGGCGTGTTTCGAGAGTCCGGCCTGGTCGGGGGTGTCCGGCCCCCGACCCCGCCCTCCGGGCGGACGGCGCTACTTTCGAAGCACGCCCTAGTCGTGTAGCGGAAGTAGACCGAATATCTGTGGACTTGGTGCACGGCTGGTGGGCAGCCATCTCCACGCCCTGGTCACAGGGCAGGGAACGCCGAAGGCGCGGCGGAAGAGATTGGACGGTCGCGGCGAAAACGTTACGTGTGGCCAGGAAACCATGGCCACACAGCAGATGGAGGATGGGCTCGTGCCGTCGTCCGATACACCCCCAAATCAGCGATCCCTACAGCAGCCGCCCACCCCGGCTGATGCGCCTGCTAGCTCCGCTCAAGGTGCGAGGCGCCCGATACCGATCAGACTTGAATGCATGGCAGAAGAACGACAGCCCCGTGGCGAAAGCCACGACTTCCGAAACGCGGCGGAGCGATTTGGAGACGCGCACCGCGAACACGTCAAGCTGCGTATTGCGGGCCTGCTGCCTTTTTTGCAACTTCGTCGCCGCTGCAGGCACTCACGTTGAGGTCGCCGGAGTCTGGCCATGGGACTGATCACGAAACTTCTCACGCTCCCCATCGCACCGGTCCGTGGTCTGATCGGGGTGGCGGAGGCTCAGCGACACTGCCGAGCGCGAACTGTACGACTCGCGAGTGTTCCGTGCCGGCTGGCTGTACTGAACCGGAAACTTGAAGGCGGAGATACCGGCACGGAGGGAGTTCGAATCAGGAAGAGGAAAGGCTACTCGACCGGCTAGGTCGGCCCCGCACCGAACGATCGAAGGTGACGTACTCATGGATGACAAAGCCAAGGTGACCCTCGCGGCCGCAATAGTGGGCGGCTATGTGCTGGGCCGAACAAAAAAGGGCCGGCTGGCCCTGACCATTGCAACGTACCTGGCAGGGAGGCGATTCGGCCTGGAACCCCGACAGCTTGCCGCCGAAGGGATGCGCAGACTGGGGGAGATTCCCCAGTTTGCCGAGCTGCAGGAGCAGCTGAAAGGGGAAGTCTTCGACGCAGGCCGTAAGGCAGTGGCTGCCGCCGCTGACCGGGGCATGAGTTCGCTGGCCGACGCCATCAGCGACCGTACGGCCCGGCTCGGTGAGAAGCAGGATGAGGGGGAGGAAGAGGAAGGCGCGGAGTACGAGGAAGAGGAGGAACCGGAAGAGGAAGAGCCGGAGGCCGAGTACGAAGAGGGCCAGGCGGAGGAAGAGGAGGTAGAGGAGGAGCAGCCAGAAGAGGAATACGAGGAGGAAGAGGAAGAGCCGGAAGCGAGGCAGCGCCGCAGATCTCGTCAATCAGCCCAGCCCAGAGGAGGCACGGCGCGCAAGAAGGCCGCACCCGCCCATGGAGAGAAGCCTCGGACGGCCAAGAAGTCTGCTGCCCGGAAGACGGCCCCGGCAAAGAAGACGGCTGCGAAGAAAACTGCTCCGGCCAAGAAGTCTGCTGCCCGGAAGACGGCCCTGCCAAAGAAGACGGCTGCGAAGAAAACTGCTCCGGCCAAGAAATCCGCCGCCCGGAAGACGACGCCGTCGAAGCGAGTAGCGTCCACACGCGCCGATCGTCGGAGGTAGCTAGTCATGACCAGGACGAAAACAGGCCAGCCCCCGGCACAGATGTCGGGTGCGGACCGGCTTCGCGAAGAGGCGTCCAATTTCCTCAGTGCACAGGTGGAGAGGCTCGCCGAGAAGGCGGGTGACAAACTTACCGATGTCACTGGGAAGCTCACCGATGTGGCGGAGAGCGGATCGCTTCCTGCGATCGGCTCCCGTATTCTCCAGGGCGATTCCCCACTGAAGGCATTCTTCGGAGAGAAAGCCAAGGGCGTCAAGGACAAAGTCGTGGGGAAGGTCAAGGAAGCGTTCGGCGGCGGAAAGGGTAAACGCAAGTCGAGCGGTGGCAAGGTCATGAACATCATCGAGGTTCTCGATGTGGGAGTGCCCCTGCGTGTCGCGTACGACTACTGGACGCAGTACGACCAGTTCAGCAGCTTCGCGAAGGGCGTTCGCGACGTCTCGAAGAGCGATGAGATGTCCAGTGACTGGAAGGTCAAAGTCGGCCCTTCCTCGCGCAGCTTCAAAGCGACTGTCCAGGAACAGGTTCCCGACGACCGCATAGTTTGGACATCCGAGGGAGCCAAGGGAACTACCCGTGGTGCGGTCAGTTTCCATGAGCTGGCCCCCAGCCTGACTCGAATCGTCCTGGTCGTGGAGTACTACCCGTCCGGTTTCTTCGAGAAGACGGGCAACCTGTGGCGCGCCCAAGGGCGCCGAATGCGACTCGACTTCAAGCACTTTCAGCGATACGTCACCCTCGCCCAGGAAGAGCCCGAGGGCTGGCGCGGTGAAATCCGGGATGGTGAAGTCGTCGTGTCCCACGAAGACGCCATGGAAGAAGAGGCCGCCGAGCAGGAGGACGCACAAGGCGAGGAGTCCGAGGACGAGGACTACGAGGAGGAGCCTGAGGACTACGAGGCCGAGGAGGACGAAGACTACGAGGACGAGGAGGACGAAGACTACGAGGACGAGGACGAGCCTGAGGGCGAGCCTGAGGACGAGGACGAAGGAGAAGGTGAATACGAGGAAGAAGGGGAAGAAGGAGAGGAAGAGGACGTAACCCCCTCCAGGGGGCGGGGACGACAGAGGTGACGCCGTGACTGGCGTCGCCTTCAGGCAGGGGGCCTACCCGTTTCGGGGCTCTGATTCCATGCAACGGGCTTCCTCAGGATAGGAGTTCGTACACGGGCCGGTGCCGTTTGCGGATAGCGGCGACGATGCGGCGCGGACGGCCGTTGACGTCCGGGGCAAAGGTGGCGCTGCTTCGGCAAGAGGCGCGCCAGGAACTTCCGCGGGTGGGACTGCAACTGCCCCGCCACGCGTACTGCACCGGCCACCTCGAAGGGCAGCTCCATGTAGGTCACGAAGGACGCGTCGAGCCTGTCTGCCGTGCGGCCTCTGCCTCGTCCCTGACCGCATCGATGTGCTGCGGATCCCGTGTGTAGGTGTAGGCGGGTGAGTGCTCCAGGTCAGCGTCGATGTTCAGTTCGGCGCGGAGAGCGGCCGTCCGGTCGAGCGCGTCCGTTGTCATAGCGCGTACAGCCGGCGCTGCGGGCGACATGCTTCGCTCTCAACTGCGCGTACACCAAGCCATGCGCAGCCGCCAGTTTGGCGGTGGTGTATCCGGTCACGCCCGCGGCGATCCGGTCCGCCTCCAGGACAACAACGTCCACACCTGCCCGGACCAGTTCCCATGAGGTGCATAGGCCGGCGATGCTGCCGCTGATGACTGTGACGTCTGCGGTCAGGTCGGTGCTGGGGGGACAGCCGGTACCCGGCGTGGTGGCGATCCAGTACGCCGCGTCAAAGCCATGGCTCCTCGGCTTCCGCTTTGACCGGGACATCGAACCTTTTTCATCCTGTGCCGGGAGGGTGAAATGGCCTGGTGGGCGGGGGCGTGACAGGGCAGGGCCCCTGGTCGTTTGCGTGGTGATCTCACTCATCACACCAGCGACCGAGGGGCCCTGTTGGTTCCGTATCCTTCCATGCCCGACGTACCGTACGAGCTCGTCGAGCATGTCTCCTGGCTCATCTACGCCCGAAGGCGTGAACTGAACTCGCCCTGGCGACAGCTCGGTTGCTTCAAACAGGCGCTGCTCGCCCTGGCCCATCTCCGGAAGAACGAGACGTTCGCCCAGCTCGCGGCTGGGTTCGGCGTCTCGACCGTGACGGCTTGGAGGTACGTCGACGAGACCCTGGACGTTCTCGCGGCATGGGCGCCGGGCCAGCACGAGGCCCTGACCGGACTGGGCGAGGGCGACTTCGTCATCGTCGACGGCACCCTGATCGCCACCGACCGCATCAAGCCGACAAGCCGTACTACTCCCAGAAACACAAGCAGCACGGTATGAACGTGCAGGTCATCGCCCGCCCCGATGGCACACCGCTGTGGGTTCTCCCGCGCGACGCCGGGCCGCACCCACGATCTGACCGCAGCCCGCGCCCACGGCATCATCCAGGCATACCTGACCCGGCAGATCCTCATTCTTGCGGACCGCGCCTATCAGGGAGCCCGCGCCACTGTCCGCACCCGTACTACCGCCACCGCGAACAGCCCGAGCGCTACCAGCAGTTCAACCGTGACCGCGCCCGGCTCCGGGTGCCCGGCGAACGCGCCTTCGCTCAGTTGAAGCAGTGGCGGATCCTCCGGCGAAGCAGATGCTCCACCCGACGCGTCGGCACCATCGTCCAGGCCGTCCACACCCTGATGACCTGCGGCTATTCAGGATGAAAAAGGTTCATTGAGTGGCCCGTTGTGCACATCGTGATATCGGCCCGTTGCGCACGTGAAGGGGCGGGTCATGAATCAGTCTGCAGCCATCACGAAACTGAGGCAGGACGCTGCTGCCGCAGAGGTCGAAGAACCCCTGCTGCGTTGACGTGCGCCTCGTCAAAGTCGGCCTCCACGTGGGCGTGGACCGCCCGCACGTGCTCATCCACGTCGTCGCCACAGACGACGCGGTCAGGGGCTATGGCCTTCGGCGACCAGTTCGGAGGCTTGCTCGAAGTGTTTCGGGGTCGGCAGCGCCTAAAATCTGCGGCTGCCTCCAATCAAAGGCCAGAAAAACACCTACAGCGAAGAAAGGCTCCTATACAAGTCGCTGAGTGGCGAGACTCTGCCGGGCTACCAGTAGTGCCTTCGACCAGCGACCGCGTGCCCCAGCGACCCCAAGATCCACAAGACAACCCCGATAACCGCGAGAACTATCCCGATTGTCCACAGTATGGAGATCCCGGTCACGAACCCGACGACAAGCAAAATGATTCCGAGAATGATCACGGTGTTCTCCGATCTCGCACATGCCCTCTCTTTTTACTGTGATCCCTACGCACCGCAAGGGCAACTGCTCAGGGAATGGGTGCGTGTGCCTGCCATGACCTGTGCCCCAACGATGGGCCGTCGGAGAACAGGTCAACAAGAGTGAACACCGGCGTTCCACCACTTGCGAAACACGCATGACGCTGATCGCCTTTTGCGTTCGTCATCAGCGCCCAGGGCCTCAGTGGAAGCGATTCCTTCCTCGGGGGATAGCGTGCTCACCACCCCCACCACCCCACCACTCACAGCGTTTCTTATGCGGCAGCGATGGCGCTACGCAGCCAGTGGGGAGGCTAGGGCACGCGGTCAGGAGGCTGCGCCCGGCGCTGAAGCAATGTGCAGGCATCCGAGATGCGGTCGGCTCAGGCCGTATATCATGGAACGGCGTCTTGTGAAGGTGACGCGGGCATTATGTCGTCTCCGATTCCGGAGCGGGAACATGGCCGTAGGCGAAGAGGACGAGACAGGGCGCGTCCGGCGTCCGTCCAGCGAGAAGCCCGCCAAGAAGACCGCCAGGAGAACCAGCACCGGACGGGCCAGCAGCCGCACGAGCGAAACGAAGCATGCGGCCCGCCGGGTTTCGGCCCCGCGGGCCATGCGGTATGCGGCTGAGCAGCTCCAGGAGCTTTTGGGGCGAGCACCCGAGTCCGTCTCGGCGGTGAAGCCGACGGAGGGCGGCTGGGAGGCGGACGTGGAAGTTTTGGAGCTGGAGCGTATCCCCGGCACTACCAGCGTGATGGCGAGTTACCGGGTGACGCTGGACGAGGAAGGCGAACTGCTGGCGTACGAGCGCACCCGCCGCTATACCCGATCTCAGATCGACCCGCGTGGCTAGCGGAATACCACTGCTGCATCGCTCGACGGACGAACGGAAGCGGCGTCGTCCGGAGTCACGTGTGAGCTGCTGAAAGGAGGCACCATGACTATGGTGCCGCAGGGCGGAAGAACCATCTCCAGGGCCGGCGGAGGAGGGTCGGGAAACCTTTACGACATCCTCGAGCTGATACTGGACCGCGGCCTGGTGATCGATGTCTTTGTGCGTGTGTCCTTGGTGGGCATTGAGATCCTCAAGATCGATGCCCGCATCGTCGTGGCGAGCGTGGATACCTACCTGCGCTTCGCGGAGGCCTGCAACCGCCTCGACCTGGAGGAGGGTCGCAAGGCTCCGTCTCAGCTGACCGACCTGGTCGGCGAGGTGACCGAGGGCGGAGCACATGGGAAGGCCAAGGGGGCTCTGAGTGGGGCCGCTGACGTGCTGACCGATGCCCTGAAGGGAGGGCATGACGATGAGGAGGCCGAGCAGTCAGAAAAGAGGCGCAAGGAGCCCGAGGAGAGGCGGGAGCGGCCGCGGCGTCGGCCTGCCGCCCGACGCCGTGAGGAGTGAACCATGGCCGTATACGTGTATTCCATTGTCCTGGCCACCCATCCGCAGCGCTTGGACGACCTCCACGGGGTGGGAGACCCGCCTGCGACCCTCCGCACGGTGCACAACGAAATGCTGTCCGCGGTCGTCAGCGACGCGCCCGAGGAGCTGCGTCCCAAACGCCGAGACCTCAGCGCACACCAGGCCGTCCAGGAACAGCTGATGGCCGATGGCACCGTCTTGCCACTGCAATTCGGCTTCACTGCGGTGGACGACGAAGCTGTACGAGCGGTCCTGGAGGACGGCATGGATAATTTCAGCGAACGCTTGCGGGCGCTGGAGGGCTGCGCAGAATACCACCTGAAGGCCGCCCAGGACGAGGATGCGCTGTTGCGCCAGATCCTTCAGGAGTCCGACGAGGCACGCGAACTCAACGAGGAGATCAGAAGCGGCCGCAGCAGCCCGGAACTGCCGCTTGCCCTCGGGGAGCTGGTATCCCAAGAAGTGCAAGCGCGGCAGGAACGGCTCGCCGTCGAAGTCCTCGATGCGCTGCGCGGATTCGCGCGGGAAGAACGCTCGTCGCAGCCGACCGGGAACGACTTCTTGAATGTGTCCTTCCTTGTGGAGCGGGACAACGAGAAGACCTTCCTCGGCGCGGAACAGGATATAGCCAAGGAACTGGGAGAGGACTTCGACCTGCGACTGGTCGGCCCACTTCCTGCCTACAGCTTCGTCTAAGGAGTCCTCATGGGACTGCTGACTCAACTCGCGACTCTTCCGCTGGCGCCGGTGCGCGGCGTGGCCTGGGTCATGGAGCGCGTCGTCGAGGCCGCGGAGAACGAGTACTACGACCCAGCCCCCGTCGAACGGGAACTCGCCGCACTTGAGCGAGCGCTCGTGGCGGGAGAAATCGACGAGGAAAGCTTCGACCGGCGCGAGGACGAGTTGCTGGACCGGCTGGACGAGATCAGGGCCCATGTCCAGGGCGTCGATACCTGATCGCGCAGCCGGTGGAACAGGCGCATTGCCACGCGCTCCCGTCGAAGCAACGGGACACCAGGGAATTGAGGTGCAGCAGCCGTGACCGAACCCGTCGCCAGGAGGCTGGGCAACCTCCCGTCCAGGTCCGCCCCGTATGGCCAGGGCTCCTCGGCCAATCTCGCCGACATCCTGGAGCGTGTCCTGGACAAAGGCATCGTCATCGCAGGCGATATCCAGATCAACCTCCTGGACATCGAACTGCTCACCATCAAGTTGCGCCTGCTGATCGCTTCGGTGGACAAGGCGAAGGAAATGGGCATTGACTGGTGGGAGCACGATCCCTCACTGTCGTCACGCGCCAACGACGGCCGCTCACTCGCCGAGGAGAACAAACGGCTGCAGGCTGAAATCACGGCGCTGCGCGAGGGCCGTGAGCTGCCACCGGCCAAGGACGAGGAGAGCCGCGCCGCGGCTCCCCGCAGCACGGCACCCCGCCGCACCGCACGCACCAAACGGGCAGAGCCCAGCCCCCACAGCGAGAGGTGGGACGAGCCATGACCCCCACGATCTCCTACGCGTACGCCATAGCACGGGACGCCGACGGATTGCTGGAAAAAGCTCTGTCCGGGGTCCCTGGAGTGGCGGAGGCGCCGGTGAATCTAGTGCGTGTAGGGCACAACGACGATGTGGTCGACGATGTGGTCGTCGCCGTGAGCCCGGTACCCGAGCGGGACTTCCAAGAAGCCGCGCTGCGAGCGCATCTTGAGGACTTGGACTGGCTGGAGTCGGTGGCCCGGGCCCATCACCGGGTGATTGATGCCTTGGCCGCCCGCACCGCCGTCCTGCCACTGCGTCTGGCTACGGTATACCTCGACGACGAGCGGGTGCGACTCATGCTCCGGGCCCGCCACGAGGCATTTGCCGACAGACTGACCGACCTGGCAGCGCAGGTGGAGTGGGGCGTCAAGATCTATGTCGAAGCAGCCGCCGAGGCCGAGAGGCCAGCAGGCCCACCCACAGATGCGGGTCTGAGCCCCGGGCGGGCTTACCTCAGCCACCGCAGAGCACAGCGGCACGCCCGCGAAGACGCCTATCGGGACGCCGGACAGGCAGCCGAGCGGGTCGAGGCCGCCGCCCGCGCTTATGCGGTTGATCGCGTCCAGCACCGGCCGCAGCAAGGCGAACTCGCCCGCGGGCCGGGAGAGAACGTCATCAACGACGCCTACCTCGTGCCGCTGCAACAGGCTGAAGACTTTCGCGCCGATGTCATGCAGGCCGCAGAAGGACTACCCGGGGTACGCGTCGAAGTCACGGGGCCATGGGCCCCGTACTCCTTCGCCACCCTCACCGAAGCCGAACCGCTGAAGAGGGCCACGCCGTGAGGGCGGCGGGCAGGCCGGAGGCTCCGCCGGAGGAGCCGCTGCCGCAACGGCAGATCGCACTGATCGACCTGCTGGACCGGCTGCTCAGCGGAGGCGTGGTCCTTACCGGAGACGTCGTGCTCTCCATCGCCGATATCGACCTCGTACGCATATCGCTGCGCGCGCTGATCGTCTCCATCAGCGAACAGAATCCTTCCCCGTGGCATGCCATTTCAGCACCCATAGGAGACGACCATGTCAGGTAAGGACCGTCCGCCCGGAAGTCGCCTGGACGAGATCGCCGATGCCGCCGCCCGCGCCTTCCGCATGCTGCCCGCAGTGCCGCAGGACATCCTGCCCCGGGGCGGTACGGAGGCGCGAAGGCCGGCCCATCGGATCATTACCGCCCCGGACACGGTGGAACGGGACCTGATCAAACTCGTACTCACACTCGTCGAGCTGCTACGACAGCTCATGGAGCGCCAAGCCCTTCAGCGGGTCGACGCAGGAGACCTCACTGAGGAACAGGAAGAGCGCCTAGGAGCAACTTTGATGATTCTGCACAGTCGTATGATTGAACTCTGCTCTCGGTACGACCTTTCCATGCAAGATCTCAACTTGGATCTCGGACCTCTCGGAACTCTGCTGCCACCACCCGAATGACGTCAGGGAGAACGAAATGGGTATCGGAAAGAAGTCCAAGAACATAGGCGAAATCGCGGAGGGGAAAACAAAGGAATCGGTCGGGCGGGCCGTGGGTAACGAAAGGCTGGAGGGAAAGGGGAGGGCCCAAAAGGTGAAGGGTAAAGTGAAGCAGGTCATCGAGAAGGGCAAGGAAACCTTCAAGCACTGAAAGAAAGACACGCCGCACTGACCCGCTGCCACGCTCCGATAACAAGGGCGGGCCGGCGTTCAGCGGAGCAAGTGTCGGCTGGCTTGCAGTCGACGCAGCTGGCGGCGGGATAGTGCGCGTTCGGTATAAAGAGGCGCTGAGGAGGGCGGCTTTTGTCTGCGCTCATCTCATCTATGTCCGAGTGGACCTGAAAGCTGCCCGGCCCACAACGCAGGTACTACTGTCCGGACTTCTTCAGTCGCTCAGCCACCTTCGCCGCATTCTCCTGGGCCTTGCCTGCTATTTGCTCGCCGCGGCCCTCAGTCTGCATGTCCTTGTCGCCCGTGGCATCGCCGACGGTTTCCTTCAGCTTACCCTTGACCTGCTTGGCCTTCGCCTTTGCCTTACCCATGGCTATTCTGTCCTTCACCCGTGGGAATGACGTAATCCACCTTGTGTCGATCACTCCGAGGTCGCAATTGGTGAGGTGTCGCGCTCACGAGCAAATGGAAGGAAGAGCCGCGGGAGCGGCACTCTCCGATCAGTCGGGCGGCTCAGGAACCGGGCGGGAACCGGGGCCCGGCGCCGGGGGCGGCTCCGCGTCTGGCTGGGGCTCGGGCTCGCTGGGACCTGGCTCGGACGGCGGCTGCGGGTCGTGTGGCACCGGGTCCGGCCGACTGGGGACTGGCCCGGGGCCCTTGGGGGAAGGTTCCGTGGTCATCGCTCTCGTCCTTTCTCGCGTCGCTGCTTCGCAACACCCCAGGGTCCTGGCTCCACAGTCGGCATCTCACACGGGGAAGAGACCGTCAGCTACGGAATTGGGCCGCTATCTGCAAAACAGACCGCGCCCGCGTATGAGCGCGGTCGGGTCCCTCGCCCGCAGCGCGGCCGGGGGATGCGCCGTGGCAAGGAACACCGGTGATGATCCTCGCTGCTCGTCCCTTCGTCCTGCGCGGTGGCGAGGATGTCCCAGTGCGCACGAGAGGAGGGCGTCGCGGGATTGCGTCACTTTGAAGGAGCTGCCCATAAACGACTGCATGCGTCGGTCTTCATCACGGCGAACGCGCCCTCTCCCACCATGCTTCCACCGTGCCCCGAAGTTCGCCCGGTGCGCGCGGCTGTGTCCACTCAAGCTGCCGTGCGACGCACGTTCCGAGCATGCCTCCGGCGAGGCCGCACGAGCTCCCGGCTCCTCGGGTCGTCAGGCAGGCCGGCCTGCCCCAGCCGATTGCTCTCGAAGCTCAAGGCGGGAGGCCGCATCGGAGTAGGATTGCCGGCCGCGTCCGGCCGTGACACGGATTGCACGCAGCGTTCTCTCCGAGGTCTCTTATGCCTGCTCAGCGCATGGGCGGAGGATTAGCACAGTGGCTTCCCGCTTCAGCTGCCGCTGTCCGTTCGCCGCCGGAGGGCCAAACGTGCATGCTGACAAAGGGGTTGTGTCCGCCTCGTAAGGTACCGCCATGGTTTCCACGCCCAGCCCGCCCCGGTCACACAGACCACCGGCAGAGGTCACGGAACTGGCCGGATGCACTGTCGGTGCCCCTTGTCGGGCAAGCCTCGCCACGCCGAACCCCCGAGCCGCCGAAGACTTCTACGGCGCCGTACTCGGGTGGGAGTTCCGACGCACCTCCCCAGGGGAGGGCTTCAGGATGGCACTCTGGGCGTGCGTGCCCACCGCGAGCCTGGGGTGCACAACACCGGCCTTGCAGGTGGCCCTGGACTGGACGCCCTACTTCTGTGTCACAAGCGCCGACGAGGCCGCGGCCCGCATCGTGGAACGCACCGGCACCATCGCAGTGGGTCCGGTCCGCCTTCCCCTCGGTCGCGGGGTGCTGGCCGCCGACCGTGAGGGCAATCGTTTCGGAATCTGGGAAGGGCAGCTGATTGCCGACTGGGAGTCCTGGCGCGCACACCGGCCGTGGCGATGTGAACTGCACGCAGGAGACATGTTCGAGGCCGCCATCTTCTACGGCGAGGTGCTTGAGTGGGCCTGCGCCCGGCACGGTTGCTGCGAGGTCCGCTACGAGCATGGCGGCGTCGCGCTCCGGGATGTCGGAAGCGTGGCAGCCCGGATAGTACAGGCCGGTGCGGTGCTGAGCGGCGAGCGGACGAGTCCGCGCTGGAACGTCTACTTCCCCGTACCGAATGCTGACGCGGCAGCGGAGGCGGCCTCCCAGCACGGTGGCGGAACCATCGGCCGGGCCGTAGCGGGTGATCACCGCACGGCCGACCCGCACGGCGCTGCCTTCGGTGTCGAGTCTCCACGCGGCTCCGTGATCATCAGCGCGGCGTTTGAGCTCCGGCCTGGCGCAGGTTCCGATCGGTCCCCGCGGGCCGGGAGGCCTGGCGAGGCCGCACAAGCGCAAAAATTTGGGGAACCCACGATGCCAAACCACTCCCGGCGGACCGTTCCGACCTGAAAGGACCTGGGAATGTCTGACAACGACGTGAGCATGCGGAAGGTGCTGGCCATCGTCACGAACTACGGCGTCGAGCAGGACGAACTGCTGGTGCCCCTCGAACACCTGCGGGGCTGGGGCGCCGATGTGGACGTCGCTGCTGTGTCGGCTGACGACGTCCAGACCCTGGTCGGCGACAAAGCTCCCGGAAAAACCATCCGACCCGAACTCACTCTGAGCGACGTCGACCCGGCCGAATATGACCTCCTGCTCGTGCCGGGTGGCACGTTGAACGCCGATGCACTGCGTCTGCAGAATTCGACGACGGAGATCGTGCGCTCTTTCACGTCGTCCGGGCGCCCCGTAGCGGCCATCTGCCACGGACCTTGGGCCTTGGTCGAGTCGGGTGTCACCACAGGTAAGAGGCTCACCTCCTACCCCTCGCTGAGGACAGACATCGGCAATGCCGGTGGCGAATGGGCCGACGAGCCGGTCATCAAGGATGACTCCTGTGGCTGGACTCTCATCACCTCGCGCAACCCAGGTGATCTGGAGCCGTTCCTCGAAGAGATCGATGCAGCGCTCGCCGTAAGCGGTTACTGAACGTGACCGACTCTGCCGCTGCGCGGCTTCCGGGCCGCGCGTCTTGACCCTCAGCGTCTTGCCGTTGGCATCCTTGGCGATCTTGCCGTCAGAGCCAATGAGCAACAATGAGATCGAGGTCCTCTTCCGCAGCTTCAACACGTCCAAGGGATTCAGGCAGGACGCCACCCACCAAGCCGCTCCTGAGCTGATCAAGTCCCAAAAGGCGCTCGCCACCGCGAAAGCGGTCGCCGACAAGTCCGAGGCGGACCCGCTGTACCAGCAGGCCCGTGCCGAGCGCGGCGGGTACGACACCTGCGTCACCGACCGGGTCGCCAAGCCCGGGGCCCAGAAGAAGATAACCTCCGCCACGACCACGACGCATACCGAGCAGCACAAGCAGGCGCTGCGCCAGATCCATGTCGAGCCCGACTGGTGGCATCCGCTTCGAGGTGGCGTCGAGTACCGGGAGCAGCCCGGCCAGGACGTTGGCCACCGCGATCTCCCGGATCGCCAGGCGGTCGCGCTGCACCCTTCGTAGTTGTCGTACTCGGCCTTCAGCCGCTGGAGGTGATCGGTGCGCTCGGCGAGCTGCGCCGCCAGTCCGGCTGCCCGGTCGGCCACCGCCGGAGCGTGCTCGGCTCCCGGAAGGGCGCGCTCCTCGCCGTGCTTCGTCTTCCGCTCGGCTGCCGTATGGTCGGGCTTCCTCGGCTGGAGTGACCGGATCGATGCGCTGGTTGTCCCGTACCACCACAGGTGGCGTCCGCTTCTGCGGTGGCCGGGACTTGTTCGGCCCGCTTATCCCGCACCTCCTTCTGCGCTCTCGTCATCGACGATTTCCGCGTCGACGACGTCTTCCTCACCGCTCGCAGACCCGTCCTGGGAAGCGGAACCGGAACTGGCTCCGCTCGCGGCACCCTGTTTCTGGGCGTAGAGGGAGCTGCCGATCTTCTGCGAGACCGCTGCCGCCTCCTCCAGGGCGGTGCGGACCGCGGCGGTGTCCCCGCCCTTCAGCTTCTCCTTGACGTCCGCGAGGGCTGCCTCGGTCTCCGCCTTCACGTCGCCGGGGAGCCTGTCCGCGTTGTCAGCGAGGAGTTTCTCGGTCTGGTAGACGAACTGTTCGGCCTGATTGCAGGTCTCCGCGTCCTCACGTCGACGGCGGTCGTCCTCGGCGTGTGCTTCGGCGTCGCGCATCATTTGGTCGATCTCGTCCTTCGGCAGGGCGGAGCCGCCGGTGACGGTCATCTTCTGCTCCTTGCCCGTGCCCAGGTCCTTCGCGGTCACGTGCATGATGCCGTTGGCGTCGATGTCGAATCCGACCTCGATCTGCGGGACGCCGCGCGGGGCCGGCGGCAGGCCGGTCAGCTCGAACATTCCGAGCCTCTTGTTGTACGCCGCGATCTCGCGCTCGCCCTGGTAGACCTGGATCTGCACGGACGGCTGGTTGTCCTCGGCCGTCGTGAAGATCTCGGAGCGCTTGGTCGGGATCGTGGTGTTGCGCTCGATGAGCTTGGTCATGATGCCGCCCTTGGTCTCGATACCGAGGGACAGTGGGGTGACGTCGAGCAGCAGGACGTCCTTGACCTCGCCCTTGAGGACACCGGCCTGGAGCGAGGCGCCGATGGCGACGACCTCGTCCGGGTTCACACCCTTGTGCGGGTCCTTGCCCGTCAGCTCCCGTACCAGCTCGGTCACCCCGGGCATCCGGGTCGAACCGCCCACCAGGATCACGTGGTTGATCTCGGAGACATCGATCCCCGCATCCTTGACCGCGCTGTGGAACGGACCCTTGCAGCGGTCCAGCAGGTCCTGAGTGAGCTGCTCGAACTCGGCCCGGGTGAGCTTCCCGTCCAGATGCAGCGCGCCCTCGGACGACGCGGTGATGTACGGCAGATTGATCGACGTCTCGGTTGCTGCGGACAGTTCGATCTTCGCTTTCTCCGCGGCCTCGCGCAGCCGCTGCGTGGCCATATTGTCCTTGGACAGGTCCACGCCGTACGCGTTCTTGAACTGATTGGTCAGGTGGTCGACGATCCGCTGGTCCCAATCGTCACCACCCAGATGCGTGTCACCGTTGGTGGCCTTCACCTCGACCAGGCCCTCGCCGATCTCCAGCAGCGAGACGTCGAAGGTGCCGCCACCGAGGTCGAACACCAGGATCGTCTGGTCCTGCTCCTTGTCCAGGCCGTACGCGAGCGCCGCGGATGTCGGCTCGTTGATGATCCGCAGCACCTTCAGGCCCGCGATCTCACCGGCCTCCTTCGTCGCCGTGCGCTGGCTGTCGTTGAAGTACGCGGGGACGGTGATGACGGCGTCCGTCACATCTTCACCGAGGTACGCCTCGGCGTCCCGCTTCAGTTTCTGCAGCACCCGCGCCGAGATCTCCTGCGCCGCGTACCGCTTGCCGTCGATGTCACCGGACTCCGGGAAACGCCACTGCGTCTCGCCCATGTGCCGCTTCACCGACCGTGCGGTGCGCTCGATGTTGGTCACCGCCTGGCGCTTGGCGACCTCACCGACCAGCACCTCACCCTTCTTGGAGAAGCCGACCACCGACGGCGTGGTCCGGGCACCCTCTGCGTTGGTGATGACGGTTGGCTCGCCACCCTCGAGGACGGCGACCACGGAGTTGGTCGTACCCAGGTCGATGCCTACCGCCCGTGCCATCACTCGCTCCTTTCAATGTGTTACACGACTGCGGGCTGCTTGACGGCAGCCGGAACAGCGGTTCGAGGGGGCGGGGACGAAGTGCTGCCCGCGCCTCGGCTTCGCTGCACTCAGGCGTTGATCTCCTTCGGGTAGCAGTTTCCGGCCCTGATCTCGATCGTCCGCGGCTTGGCCCGCTCCGCGGACGGAATGGTCATTCGCAGCACGCCTGCTTCGTAGGCGGCGGTGATGCGGTCGGTGTCCAGCGTCTCGCCCAGCGACAGCTGTCGGCTGAAGGCTCCGGTCAGGCGTTCGGCGATCAGCACGTCGCTGTCGTCGCTGGACGCGCCGGTCCGGCGCTCCGCCCTCGGGTGAGCACGTTCCGCTCGACACCCGGGTCGTTGGAGTCGGGCTCGACACTGGGGAGATCCAGCTCGACGACGAAGTCGTCGCCTTCCCGGAAGGCTTCGATCGGGATTCCCGGCGCCCCGCTTGGAAGCGGAACACCTGCCGCGTCAGCCGGTCCATGTCGCGGAAGGGATCGATTCGCATGACCATGCCGACATCATCTATTTAACTCTTCACAACAAACCTGCCGAGCGGACTGACCGTATTCGTCACGCTGCTTCGTACCTGTGCGCTCGCCCGCCGCGCCATTCGATCCAGTGCGGGTCGTCGACGATTTCCCAGGCGTCATTGAGCCCGGCACGCCTCAGAAATTCGACGAGGTCGCTGTCATTACGGGCGAGCCCGACGACCTTTCCATTGATAGCGACCCTCCGTCCGCCAGTGCGGCACAGGCCGTGAACGACTATCGGGACGCTCATCCCTCCAGGATGCGCCCGGCTGCTGCTCACAGCACTCCGAGCTCCGTGTCCGGTCGGCAGTGCGCGCACGCCCGGATCCCCTCGGCGAGAGCGGCGAGGGCCTGCTCGCGACTGATCGGCAGGTGACGTTTCCCGATGGCTTTAGACGGCGATCTCGTAGTGCCTTTGCGTTGCGACGAACATGGCACCGCCACCGGAGATGCGGCGGACAACCGTGACATCGTGGCGTTCGGCGCCCGCCGGGTCCACCTCGTAGCGCAGCGACTGGAAGCTGCCGATGATCACAGCGGGCGACGCCCACTCCCACACCCGGAGCGTGGGCGGGCGGTGGCCCGCCGCCACCTCGGCGGTGATGACCTCGTCGAGCGCCATGTGCAGCTCGGGGGACTGCGGAGCCTCGTGGATGAGCTGCCAGTCGTAGTCGTTCCACTCGGTGGCATGTGCGAGGGCCCGGCGCACGGCGACGGCGACGCCCTCGGAGGTGAGACCCAGCATCACCGTCGAGGCGGGCAGCGCCGCGTCGATCCGGGCGGCGAGTCCGGCGGTGTCGGTGTTGGCCGGAGCGCCCTCCAGCGCCGCGTCGATCGCCAGGATCGCCTCGTCCGGTTCCAGGAAGAAGTCCCCGGCCACCCGCACGTTCCGCAGCGCACCGCCCTCGACCTCCAGATCGACGACGACGAGCTTGCCGCCCGGGACCTTGTACTCACCATGCACGGCCGTGCGTCCAGACCCGCCGAATCTTCCGCGATGCGGCGCCGATCAGGCAGGACGCCGCTGCCGGTGGAGTCTAGTGCCGTGACCGGCACGGTTCACCGCCGCGCCCCGAGCCGCCCCGGCGGACGCGGCGGCGAGCGGCCCGAAGGCCCTCGGGCGACGGCGAGTGCACCGGGGCACGGGCGGCCGACGGGGGCGGTGTCGTCCGACGGGCGGCGCCTCGGCCGTGCTCCGGCTCCCGTCCTGCCGTCGCACCGGGCCCGACATCGTGGTGTGCCATGGCGTCGCGGGCGTCGGTCCGCGCCGATGTCCGATGTCCCAGGACGTGGGGCGGGGCGGCCGGGGAACTGCCGGCCGGTGGTCGGGCGCGGCCGACGGCCGGGTCGGCCCAGGCGGGATGCGCCGTCCCGTACCGCCGCCCGCCCGTGTCCGGAGCGGGACCGGATCGTCCGAGGTCAGGGGCGCTGTACGGGCGATGGCGCGCGGGTCTGCTCGACGAGCAGGGCGGTGACGTCGCTGAACCGGCCGCGGCGTGCGTGGGCGGCACGCTGGCGGTGGGCTCCGCTGCCGGAGCGGAGCAGTCGATCGACCAGGCCGGTGACGACGGCGGTGTCACCGCAGGCGTCCAGCCCGGGAAGCGCGGCCTTCACCGAACGGTCGAGCAGTGCGCGGGCCGGCGCCAGGGCACCGGTGGCGGTGTCCAGGCCGTCCCCCTCCAGGCCGTCGTGCGCGGCACGCCACAGGGCGAGGCGGAGCACCTGGTCGGGTACCTCGGGGGCGGGGCGGCCGTCGGCGACGGCGCGGAGGGCGGTGGCGGCCAGGCCGCGGACCAGGAGGCCGAGCAGCAGCGCCTCCTCGGCGGTGGCGGCCACGTCGGCGACGCGGATCTCCAGTGTGGGCAGACGCGGGGCGGGGCGGATGAACCAGTAGACCATCCCCGTGTCGAGCGCGGCACCGCAGTTCAACAACGCGTCGACGGCACGGTGGTAGTCGTCCGAGGTGCGGAACAGTGGCGGTGGTCCGGCGGAGGGGAGGCGGGACCACAGGATGTTGCGCCAGCTGGCGTGACCGGTGTCCCGCCCCTGGTAGTAGGGGGAGTTGGCGCTGATCGCGAGCAGGGCGGGCAGGTGGGGGCGTAAGTGGTTGGAGACGGCCAGGGCGGTGGGGAGATCGGGCATGCCCACGTGCACGTGACAGCCGCACACGGTGTGGGACTCCACCAGGTCGCCGAAGCGGCTGCTGATGCGGTGGTACCGGGGCTTGTCCGTGAGTGGGAGGTACACGGGGGCGCCGTACGGCGCGCAGCCGACGGCGGCGAGGCCCAGGCCGTGGTGTTCGGCGGATTCGGAGAGCGCGTGGCGTGCCGCCGCGACGTGGTGGCGGGCCTGGGCGGCGGAGCGGCAGACGGGGGTGGCGGCCTCCACCTGGAACCGGGTGATCTCCTCGGTCAGCGCACCGGCGGCGGGGGCGGCACCGCGCAGGACGAGGGGCGCCTGAGCCGCCGGGCGGCCCGTTCCCGGGTCCAGCAGCAGGAATTCCTCCTCGATACCGAAGGTGGGCGGCGAACCGTCGTGCGTGTTCGGCGAGTTGGTGCGACCGTGTGCCATATGCGACTCCGTTCCTGCGGGGCGGAGGGAGCTTCCCCGCATCAGAAAGCTGGTGTCGTCGCGACCGGGCCGGGCGATGGGCAGCTCCGTGTCCGGGGCGCGTTGGTGGGGACGCGTGCCTGACGATGTGTCGAACATGGGGCCGAGTCAGGGTTGCATGTTCGAGTCGGGGTGGCCAGGCCGCCCCGGCCGCGGAGGGTGCGGTTCGGGACGTGGCGTCGATCGTCGCGGCTCGGCGGTGGGCACACGAGTCCGTGACGGGGCGGTGCGCCGACGGCCCATTCCCGTGCGCAGGTGCGAATGGGGTGCGGGTGACGCAGCGCTGCGTGTGGTCCCGCTCGTGGACGCCACCTGCCGGAATCCGGAGCGCGCGGCACCGCAGGGCCGGGAAAACGGGTGATCGTCCCCGGGGGCCCGAGAACGGAACGGCTCTCGCCACCGCGGTGGGAAGCCGGTCGTGCCGCCGGTGTCGCTCTCCCGTCGTGCGCGGCCGAAAAGAGCAGGGGCGGTGCCGGGCGGAGCGAACCCGACGGCCGGGAGACCGGCCGCGGCGTCTCATGAGGTGATCCATGAGCCGCCGGAGGGTGGCCGGATCGGTGGACCGGTCCACCCGTTCCCGCGAACGGTCCGGGGCCGTGTGGTGGATGTGGCACCACACGGCCCCGGACCGTCGAGGAAGCAGGAAGAAACAGGGAGGAACGGGAGGGGATCAGCCCT